>JAJRVZ010000241.1 GCA_024277055.1 Calditrichota bacterium | reverse complement strand
TGAGTATTGACAGTATTTATAAATACGAAGAGTATCTTACCGGCGAGCGTTCTTTTGTGATCGACGGTGTTTCCGATTCGTTGCGTACCCGCTATGCCAACAGTCCGGAAATCTTCAAAGCTCAGAAGTATCTGGCGGACCGCCTTTCATCTTACGGTTACAATGTGGAACTCGACCCGGTTGCCGGTTCCCTTACAACCATGTACGATGTTAAATTTGCTGATCAAACAACCGGCTGGCTGGGGAATTATGCCGACATTTTCGGAACAGGTGACGGCGGAAACACGTGGCGTAAGCAGTGGGCCGGAGACGGAACCACCTGGATATGGTCTTTGTACCCGCTGAGTTCCGCCCATACCTTTGCCGTCGGCAAAGACGGGTTGTTTCTTGAGACGACGGATGGACACACCTGGCAGAGGAAAAGTTTTCCATCTTCGGATCACCTGTTCGGCATCTGGTTCCGTAACGACTCTTCCGGCTGGATTTGCGCAGATTACGGGCAAATTTTCAAAACTACTGACGGCGGAAATTCTTGGACCTTGAAATCGACGCCTGCGACAAGCCGGCTTTATGATATTTGCTTCACGGATGACAGTCATGGCTGGGCTGTCGGCCGAGATGGCATAATACTTTATTCCGCCGATGGCGGTGAAAGCTGGAATCTGCAGAATTCCGGGACCGGCAGCCGGCTTTACGGACTTTATGCAAAAAGCGAGCTGGTAGTATTTGCCGTCGGCTGGGACGGAACGCTTTTGAGAACTACGAATGGCGGTACCGGCTGGAACAGCATTGACCTGCAAACCGGAACGTACTTATACGATATCGATTTTTTCGACGATAATAAAGGAATTATTGTCGGCTGGAACGGAAAAAGCTATCTGACCAACGACGGGGGCAGCACCTGGGTCGAAGCCGCTAATACCGGAAGCGGCAATATGTACTCGGTTGAAACCGTTTCAGCAACCACGGCTTTCGCCTGTGGAAAAAACTTTGCCAAAACCACAGACAACGGTAATTCCTGGAATTCCATAATGCACACCCTCCCCAACGCACAATTGCATAATGTTGTCGCCACAAAAGAAGGTACGGTCAATTCCGATTCGCAATTCATCATCTGCGCTCATTACGATGACACCTCCAACGACCCGATGAACAGGGCCCCGGGGGCGGATGATAACGGAAGCGGTACGGCGGCGGTATTGGAGGCCGCAAGGGTATTAAAAGATTACCGGTTTGAAAACACCATTAAATTCATTCTTTTCACCGCTGAAGAACAGGGGCTTGTCGGCAGTGCCGAATATGCCGCGGATGCTGCTGCCGGACATGATAATATTCTCGCCGTATTCAACATGGATATGATCGGATTTGATTCCGACCTGGACGGGGTGGTTGAGATTCATGGCGGATACGATACCGATTCTCAACAAATTGCATTTTCACTTCAGAGCAATGCCGAAACCTGGGCGCTTCCCCTGAGCATAGAAGTAAAAACCGGCAACAGCAGCGGCGCAAGTGATCACGCCTCATTCTGGAATAACGGTTTTCCGGCGGTTATGGTTATCGAGGATTTTGAGGATTTCACGCCCTATTACCATACCACCAACGATCTTTTATCTACTTTACAACCGACATTTTATCTGGCAAACGCAAAACTTGTAATCGGCAGTCTGGCACAATCCGCCATTCCCGATTCGACTGGTACGGGTATCCGGAACACGGCCGCTCTGCCGGATGGTTTCCTGCTGTCGGAACCCCGGCCCAACCCGTTCAATTCTGATGTACGGTTCAAAATACGGACGGCTGAGAAGCAGAGAATTACCGTAAGCGTATTCGATATCTCCGGTCGCAGGATTGTTGATTTGCTCAAGGACGTTCCGTTATCTTTCAATACCATTTTGCGCTGGAACGGTAAAAACAGCAGTGGTCGGGATGTTTCGTCCGCCGCCTATTTCATCAGAGCCGGGAACGGAAGATTTTGGCAGCAGAAAAAAGTGGTTTTGTTACGTTGAAAAAAATTACCGAAAATTCCTCACGTCGGAAAAATATTCCGAAATCACCTCCCTGTATTCCGGAAACAAATTAACAATCACCCCACCGGTTGATCACTGTAAGCCGTTTATTTTCAATCATCTGCAAATAATTGATTTTTCTGCGGGTTTTCTGCGGGCCGGGCTGGCACAGGTGTTGTATTGATCTTCATCGAAAGACATTGAACCAGTGGAGAAAAAAAATGAGAACCGATCCGGCGGGTAAAATTGAGCAGGAAAGATTAGCGGCCATCGATGAAGTCATCGTTACTGTAAATCACAAAATAAACAACCCGTTAACCACGATTCTTAATTATGCGGAGTTGTTGAAATCGCTTCACGGCCGAAATGATATTCATGCGGAAAAAGGATTACAAAAGATCATTAATGCCGCAAATGAGATAAAAAAAGTTACCCACCAGCTAGCCGGCTTGAAACAGGCGGCAAGTACCAGTTACCTCGATGGAATCTCAATGATTTCCCTGCCCGCTGAGCCCCGTTGACATTTGTCAAAATTTTTCTTTTTTTTTCAGACTTATTAACCTATATTGTGCACAGGTCATTAATAAATCACAGGATTGCGCATTAATATTTTTACCTATACAGCGTCTGACATCTCTTATTCTATTTTCTTGATTCGGGGGACTTGATTATCGGTTAAGTTCCGGTGTTATTAATGCGGGATTTTGTGAAAAAAATGTTTTCTATCGTAACCCTTTGGGGAGGAGGGCAATATGCCGGTGGCAAAGATTTCTCATTTTACACGTCCTGTAAGATTCAGCATATATATCTTAATTCTGTTTTTAGTCCCGATTCATTCATTTACTCAGGTAATCCAATCTGAAAAAAATGAAGTCCCAAGAATCAGTAAACAACCGGATGAGAATTCGTACATTCAGACGATCCCACCGGACACCGATGATAATGCGGATACGGGAGCCCAAGCCGATCCGCAAAAAGGAAGTGTTTCAGCCACGGCAAATGGTTCCGACTATTCTGCCGTGATGACCTGGTCGGGATGGTCGCACTATTGTTTTTTCGGCGGTACCCGAACTGCTAATTTTTCAGCTACTTACTATACCGGGGCAAAACCGGCTACATCAACCGGCGGTGCATCAGACGGAACATATACCGCCTATCCGGGCCCGGGACTAACAACTACATTCACTTTTGAGTTTTGCTGGAGCGCCACAGGTTGTAATGATTGTGATCCCGTTGAAACACGAACTGCAACCACGGCAAGCCTTAAAGCACCTACCAGTTTTTCCGCCACCGACGGCTCCAGTGACAAATTCGTGTATCTTTCATGGAGCAAAGGAACCAATATCCCCAATTATCATCCGGTTAACGGCAACCGTGTAGTACGCTACTATATTTATCGCAACGGCATCTATCAGGGATCGACAGAAGCACTGAGCTATACGGCCTCCATTCTCCCCGGCCAGACGGATACCTGGGAAGTAGCGACTAATACCAATTATGTCTGGAGTTCTCTGACATCCGTACACAGTACCAATACCGGCTCAACATCGACATTTCGGGTACCGACCTCTTTTTCTGCCACCGACGATGTCTTTATCGGTAAAATCGACCTCAGCTGGAACAGTAATTCCGATTTTGCCACCCATTTTCGTATTTACCGCGACGGTGCATTGATCGCAACGGTTCCCCGTTCACAAACCACTTACTCCGACTGGGATGTGGTTAACGGAAAACAATATGTTTATTCGGTAAAAGCCTATAATTCAACTTATGATATGGAATCGGGTGCCGCCACAAACAGCGGGCGCACTTATCCCATGTACCCGGCAGCCACGGACGGCCGCTACAACAACCGTGTCAAACTCAGCTGGCGCAATGTATCCAGTTTTGCGGATGACATCCGTCTGCTGCGGGATGGCGATGATATCGGACAGACGGCCGCCAACACAACGGTGTTTTATGATTATGATGCCATTCCCGGCAAACTTTCCAATTACAGCATTATTCCGTTGAGCGGCGGCACGGAACTCGGCGCGGCGCTGGATCACGGGTATGTGCGTCCCAACGGTAAAATCGAAGGTAAAGTCCGTACACGCAGTCTTGCCGGCGTACGCAACGCCCTGATTACCGTCAGACCGGCGGTGGACGATTCAATAAATTCCCTGTCGTTCACTGATTTTAATCAGTATGTGATCAGCAATCCGGTCAAATCCTTTCCGGATTCGGCATTTACCGTTTCCTTCTGGATGAAATCTTCAAACACCGGTCAACAAGGCACCCCGTTTTCATATGCAAATTCGCAATCAGAAAACGCACTAACGATATTCAACTATAACAATTTTGAGATTTTTGTAAATGGCGGCGGAGGAACGGGACCAACCGGCGTATCTGCAACGGACGGCCAATGGCATCACATCGCAGTCGGTTGGAAAAGCTCGGATGGTACTTTAAAAATCTGGAAGGACGGCGTTCCCGGTTATACCGGTACCTATGCACAGGGAACGGCGTTACTATCCGACGGTGCTCTCATTTTCGGGCAGGAACAGGACCAGATTGGAGGCGGTTTTCAGGATCCGCAGGCATTCCTTGGTAAACTTGACGATATTCGAATTTGGAATTACATGCGCAGCGATTCCGCCATTCAGGCGGATATGCACCGTGTACTCGAAGGCAATGAGTCCGGTCTGGTTTCTTACTGGAGTTTTAATGACACGACGCGCTCATCGGCTAAGATTGCCGCGGATTATGCCTATAACGGCGGTAACCACGGGCGGATTTACGGCGCCGCATGGAGTTCGCAGACACCGGATGTCGAAATGCGGGATTTAACGGATGCCACCGGCTTTTATTCAATTAGAAATATATTTTACAATGAAGAAAGAGAATTTACCGTCCGTGTTCAAAAGCCCAACCACGGTTTTAACCCCGGATCGGTCACCCGAACATTGGATCTGAATTCACCTGCCGCAACCGGCGTGGATTTTACCGATACGACTTCCTTTACTCTGACGGGTAAGGTAGTACAGGTATTTGCCGGAGACACCTGTTTTGTTCCGAATACAAAATTGTATGTGAATGACAATTTTCTCGGCGTAAAAACCGACGCCAACGGCGTATTTAAAATTTCCATCGAAGAACCGGGCACTTATACCATTCGACCAGAGTATGAAGATCATCATTTCAGCCCTGTGGACATGACCTTTAATGTACAGGATGATATTAACGGACTGGTATTTACCGACACGGAAACGGATACGCTGAAGGGTAATATGCTTGCCTCGTGCAATATCTATATCGGTCGCGCCGACATTCGCATTTACAACACTGCCAATCCGACCAGCTGTATCGATACAACCATTACTACGAATCAAGTGAGCGGTTATTATGAAATCATCCTGCCGTCGCGTCAATATCAAATGGAATTTACAGATTTCACTCCGCTCGATCCCAATGAGGTGATTCCGTTTGATGTTATCAGTTATTTTGATGTACGCAGTGTCGATTTGACCACCGAGGGTTCGACACAAAACTATATTTACCGAAAACCTCCGGAAATAAAAATTACCGGACTGCCTGATTTCGGTTGTGCCCCGTTCGATGTACCAATCATGGAAATGGGTATCACCTACCCGCTGACCATCGAAGTGTTTGAACATTTCGGTCCCGATACCTGCCTAGTGGATACCGGATTTATTGTCATGTACGACGGTATCGGCGGCGATGGCTCCGAGCCGGATACTCTAATGCTGAAAAACGGTATGTACACTTATGATATGGTCGCCGGCTTTCCCAACATCTTATCGGGAGGTCTCCATCCGTATCAGAAAAGCTTCCAGATCATCGCAAATGTTGAAGGACAAACCGCAGATACGGTACAATGGGTTCTCGTTGAAGGAAACCGGCCCAGGGAACAGACCTTCGTAAGTACCTCGCCGGAAATACCATTTACGATTTTGCGCGATCCCCCCGGGGACGGTAGTTACAGTTATCTTGAGAAAAACACGGTAACGAAAACGGCCTTGCGCTTTTCGGCTTCAGCTGATATAAGTTTAAATATCTGGGCCGAGGTTAAAGTCGGTGCCAAATTCCTGTCGGGTTTCGGCGTATACGTTCCAAGTGAATTCTGGGGAACGATCAAAGGCACCAACGAAATCGGCGCCAGTGTATTGTCACAAAGCGAATTCGGACTTTCCATAACCAATACCACGAAATTCACCACCTCGGGCAACCCGAGCATTACCGGCGAAGAGGGAGATGTTTTTGTCGGCGCCGCCATGAATGTCATTTACGCCCTGACCGATGTGATCACGTATGATCCGGACAGTTGTAAGGTTGATGAATCCCAGACGATCATCGTTGACAATGACGGTTTTGCCACGACCT
Source organism: Calditrichota bacterium (assembly GCA_024277055.1). Lineage (GTDB taxonomy): Bacteria > Calditrichota > Calditrichia > JAJRVZ01 > JAJRVZ01 > JAJRVZ01. The sequence continues at coordinate 3,200 of JAJRVZ010000241.1, read as the reverse complement.
TTATTTACACGGAAGAACATATCCGGAAAACGCTGATTCCGCAACTGGAACAGATCCGGGATATATTCATCTCCACCGGCTCCGATTCCGCCGCTCTGTACCAGAATCAGATCGATGTATGGAACCAGACGCTGGCGCTGAACGACAGCCTGAAACGGGCTGCAAGCTTTGTTGAAAACCGTTCCTTCAGCGCCGGTGCACAGTATGAATCATCCCATTCGGTAAATGCCAGCCTGTCCTCTTCGATCGAATTCAATATGTACATCGAACAATCCGTTGCGGTTGCCGCCGGATTCGAAGTTGGCGGAACCGGGTTCAGCGGGGGTGTCGAGACCAAATGGCGGATTGAAACCGGGGCGGCGATTTCCGGCGGATTCGAAACAACCCGAACAACCGGGTATGTATTCGACGATGATGACAGCGGTGATTTTTTCAGTGTGGATATAAAAGAAGACAAGGTTTACGCAACGCCGGTTTTTACGCTGGTAAGCGGACGCAGCAGTTGTCCATGGGAAGAAGGGACCCAGCCCCGCGACGGTGTGCAGATTCAGGTCGATCCGTTTATTCAGTCCAACGTACCGCCGGATGACTTTGCCACCTTCAACCTGTTCCTGGGAAACACCAGCCAGAGCGATGAAACAAGGGATTACAACCTTTCCGTGATTCAATCCACCAACTTCGACGGTGCCATCATTCGGGTCGGCGGTGTGGTAATCGGCGATTACCTGGAATACACCATTCCGGCCGGTCAGCAAATCAGCGCCACCATGGCGGTGCAGCGCGGACCGCTGGCTTACGACTACCCGGATTTAAAACTGCGATTCTATTCAGCCTGTGATGCTTCCATCGCCGATACGGTTACTTTTTCTGTTAATTATCAGAGTCCGTGCAGCGATATCAATCTTTTCCGGCCGCTGGATAACTGGCTGGTCAATCAGGCCTCGCACGATTCGCTGCAGGTCATCCTGCGGGATTACGACCGTACCAATCCCAACCTGCAAAGTGTGAGCCTGGAGTACCGCAAACTCGGGGAAGAATGGAAAACGGCATTTTCCATCCCCAAAGCCAACCTGCCGGTCGATTTCATAAACTACTGGTGGGATGTCTCGAATCTGCAGAACGGCAATTACGAATTACGCGCGGTGACTCGCTGCGGTTCAATCGGTTTTAATTATTCCATGATCTCCAGCGGAATCATTGATCGTAACAGCCTGCTGGTGTTCGGCACGCCACAACCTTCCGACGCCGTGCTGAACGTCGGAGAAGACATATCGGTTACCTTTACCAATGAACTGGATTGCGGCCGCGTTTCAAGCGATGCGATCGTTTCCCTGACAAAAACTTCAGACGGCGGAAATATTCCGGTTACTGTTACCTGCAGCGGCAACCAGATCATTCTGGCGCCGACAACCGATCTCAGCGCATACGAAGGTGAAAACCTGAAAGCCAGCGTAGCCAATGTTTACGATCTTTCCGGAAACAGGTTCGAAGGAACCGCCGAGTGGGAATTTACGGTTAACCTGAACCCGGTTTACTGGTCCAACTCAAATGCCGTCGTCAGTACCTATCAGGGGACCTCGGAAGATTTCAGCGGATTACTGGTGAACCAGGACCCGGCCGCATCACAGAATTTTACCATTGAGGGATACCAAAGCTGGTTACAACCGGATGTAACGTCCGGCAGTATTCCCCCGGGAGGCAGTCAGGAGATCACCTTCACCGTCAGCAGCCAGTTGAACAGCGGAATCTATACCGATACGGTGTTTGCCAGCACTTCAAAGGGTAGCGAGGCGTTTTTTGTTCAAGTGAATGTACTCGCCGCTCCTCCCGAATGGAGTGTCACACCGTCCAATTACCAGTACAGCATGTCGATTACGGCCGAAGTCGCCCTGCCGAACGGCACTTTTGCAGCAAATGATTTTGACCTGGTCAGCGCCTTCGTGGGCGAGGAGACCCGCGGGGTGGCCAACTTCCGGTATGTGGACGAGATCGGCGGCTACCTGGCCTTTATAACGGTTTACAGCAACACTATAAGTGGTGAAGCGCTGACGTTCCGTTATTGGGAATCGGGAAGCGATACCGAATACGGTGACGTTTCGGAAACCTTGTCTTTTGTAAACAACGCTTCGGTCGGAACCCTGTTCGATCCGCTGACCCTGCACCCGACCGGAATTGCCCAGACCATCGATGTGGTTCAGGGCTGGAACTGGATATCGCTTAATGTTGAAAAACCCGACCGGTCGGTCAATACGGTTCTGAAAAACGTTCCGGCGTCAACCGGTGCTTTCATAAAAGGTCAAACGAAGTTCAGTCAGTATGTTGACGGCACCGGCTGGGTCGGGTCGCTCGACTCGTTGCAGACCGGCGAAGCGTATATGATCCAGCTGAATGCTCCGGGACAGCTGTGGTATTCCGGCACCCGGGTCAATCCCTTGCTGAACAGCATTCCCGTGGGCGCGGGCTGGAACTGGCTGGGTTACTTTCCCGCCAAAAACCTGCCTATCGACAGCGCCCTGTCCGGCTATATCGCCGGCAGTGGAGACCGGATTAAAAATCAGAGCGCTTTTGCCGAATACGACGGTGGTTCCGGTAAATGGATCGGCAGTCTCACCACGCTCAAGCCGGGTGAAGGCTACCTGCTGAAGAGCCAGACCGGCGGAAATCTGATCTGGCCCGGCGGACCGAACGGAAAAGCCGGAGGGATGCCTTTCAATCTTGACGGTAATGCTTCCGAACTGGTGGCCGCCGGACCGGGATGGGCGGTCAATCCGCTGGATTATGAATACACCATGAGCATGATCGGCGTACTGGAAGTTAACGGCATCGAATCGACGGACAGTCTCGATGTACTGGCGGTATTCGTCAATGATACCTGTCGCGGGTTTGCTTCGCCGGTTTACCTGCCGGATGAAAACCGCTGGGCGGTTTTCCTGATGGCCTATTCGAATAAAACCTCGGGCGAAACAATGGATTTCCTGATCTGGGACAACGGCGATCAGACAGCCTACGAAGTGAACGCGACGAATGGTTTCACCGCCGACGCCCTTGTCGGTTCGGTCAGCGATCCGTTCGCTTTCAAAGTGATCGATCTGGTACCGCCGGCCATTGAGACCCGCTTCCACTATTCATCGGAAGCGAGCCTGGCCAAGTACCTGCAGCTGTTTATCGATTCCAATGAACCGCTTGCGGCCGCACCGGTG
>JAJRVZ010000240.1 GCA_024277055.1 Calditrichota bacterium | reverse complement strand
TATCCACATGCTGAAATCCCCTGTGTGCAACTGTCGTTGATTCACGGTCTTGACCCCGACGAACACCTGCAAATGGGCCGTGTCCTGCAGTCGCTGGATTATGACAATCTGCTGGTTATCGGCTCGGGTTTTTCATTTCATAATATGAATTCTTTTTTTGCGCCGGACACGCCCGACCTGCGTGCAAAAAATGAAGCCTTTGAACGCTGGCTGATCGGGACCTGTTCGGGTTCGGACATCGACGAGCAGGAAAGAGTACAGCGGCTGGTTCATTGGGAAGAGGCGCCCTTCGCCCGCTACTGTCATCCCCGGGCGGAACACCTGATGCCCTTGCATTTCTGTTACGGACTGGCCGGCAGGCGCTGTACGGAATTTTATGAAACGGAAATACTGAACAAGAAATCCAGCATGTACCTCTGGTCGGCTGAAGATTGATACCGGAAAAGTTTGTCGTCAACCCGCACGGAAACGGATATTCAAAATCCTGCGGCATTAGCAGACCGACGCAACTATCCTTCGTTTTATATATAAATTCCCGAAAAAGATAATAGTAATAAATTATGGTAAAATTTTAATTTAAATGTATTTTCGGGCTGAATTATAATTTTTATGCGGTTTTGAATCAAAATCGCCTTAATCGTTAAATACTATAATGTGGATACGGAATCATGGTCGGGTTAAGAATTTGTCTTCCACCGGTTTTCTTCATATTTAATGAGGATAACATAAATAAATTCAAATGGATTTGCGTCATTAAAGATCAATGGATTATTGTACTACTGTCGGCGCGGTTTTCTATCCGGTTTATCTGCGGTGGAAGTAACTCGTTTGGATTCCGATACGATAATATTTTAAATTGACCGACAATTTCATTTACCATACGAGTTACTGAAATATGAAAATCTGGGTTGACGCCGACGCCTGTCCGGTAGCGATCAAAGAAATCCTGTTCCGCGCCGCCAGGCGTACCGGTCTGCAATTAACACTGGTCGCCAATTTACCGATGCGCGTACCAGAAGCGCCGAACATCGACACGATTCTTGTCCCTTCCGGTTTTGACGTGGCCGACAGTTAAATCGTTAAGCTTCTCGATCCGGGCGACCTTGTAATCACCGCCGATATCCCGCTGGCCGCGGAGGTACTCGAAAAAGGGGCGCAGGCGCTCAATCCGCGTGGCGAGCGGTATGAGGCGGATACAATCAGGGAACGGGTGCGGATGCGCGATGCCATGGAAACGCTCAGAAACAGCGGAATCAACACCGGCGGACCATCCGCCCTGAGTCAGTCGGATCGCAACCGTTTTGCCAATCAGCTGGATCGAATTCTCAGCAGTTATATGAACGCCCGCCGATAGTCGATCGTGCTTCAGGTGGAATATTAATTATATCAAGTTTCGTTTGCTCATGGGTATCGCTGACCATAAAGGAATTAATATGATTAAGTACCTCACCGCAGTTTTGATACCGGTTTTATTCGTCTCCTGCACACCGGTTCAAGTCGCGCCCACCGTTTCGGTTGAAAAAGATATTTTCTTTGCCCGTCAATGGAATGTGGCCGTGCTGGATTTGAATTATGAGTTTGAAGAAGAAGGCGCCGTCAGCCTGAGTAAATACAAGAGCGCAGGAAAGAACGGCGGGCGTGTGGTTGCCGGGTTGCTGGCCGGGGCACTGGCCGAAATGTCGAATCTGACGATTATCGAGCGTACGCAGATCACCCGATTGCTCGACGAGCAGGCGTTGCAGCAATCCGGCGTAATCGATACCGAAACGGCCAAAAAGGTCGGCCGGCTGACCGGCGCCGACGCGGTGGTGGTCGGTGACCTGACCGATTACCTGATCTGGGAGGCCATTGGCAGCTACGGTTCTACGATTTCTTTTTCCATACGCATAATAGACGTGCAAAGCGGACGGATTTTAGCTAATGCCGCCATTTCACGCGTGCGCACGCTGGTCGATTCGTTTGCCAATGTTCAGCTGACCGCGGCTGAACTCGTTAAAAGCATCAAACAGCAGTAATATCATACTGTTTCTTTATAGATTTAATTCTGAATACCCGGAGAATTTATGATCCGTATATTTGTCATTCTTTTCAGTCTTGTTTTTTGTCTGCAACTTATCGCCCGGGATGCGTCGGAAACAGGTGAAGCGGAAAAACTGCACCGCCTGTTTGCCGATGAATGGCAATGGACGCTGCAACAGTATCCCGAATGGGGCACCTATTACGGCGATGCACGCTATAATGATCGCCTGACCGACGATTCATTCGATGCGATCTCTGAACGAAAAGAACATGCCCGTGAAGTGCTTCTAAAAATTCAGGCTGTCGACCGGTCAAAATTATTCGAACAGGACGTGATCTCCTATGATCTGTTTTTACGGGATGCCCGGATAGCCGTGCAGTGGAATGATTATCCAATCGAATATATGCCGATCACGCAGATGAACGGCATCCAGCTGTCTTTCGCCAATCTGATGCAAATCATGCCGTTAAAAACAGTTAAAGATTATGATAATTATCTGAAACGCCTGCGCGCATTTCCGGAGAAAGTCAACCAGACCATTGCCCTGATGCGCAACGGAATCGAAACCGGCTGGGTACAGGCCCGTGTCGGCCTGAAAAGCGTTCCCGCACAGATCGCAGGCCAGATTACAAAAGGTGCGGAAAACAGCCCCTTGTTTACTGCCTTTAAAGAGTATCCCGCAAATTTTACCGACAATCAAAAAAGTCAGTTCTCTGATAGCGGCCGTTCGATTATCGAGAAAAAGGTGATCTCGGCCTACCGGAAATTGCACGATTTTATTCAGGCGGAATATCTGCCCGCCTGTCGGAAAAATATCGCTGCATCATCGCTTCCCGATGGTAAAAACCTGTACCGCCTCACCGTCCGCGAATATACTACGACCGATCTCAGCCCGAGACAAATCCACGAATTAGGATTGCAGGAGGTGGCGCGCATCCGCAGCAAAATGGAATCCACCATTAAGGCATCCGGTTTTAACGGAACATTCAACGAATTTCTGCATTTTTTGCGTACCGATCCTCGATTTTATTACACGAACGCCGAAGACCTGGTTACCGGATACCGCGACATCGCCAAACGCGCCGATGCCGGGCTGCCGAAACTTTTTGCCGAACTGCCGCGTCTGCCCTACGGCGTAAAGGCTTTTCCGGATTACGAGGCGCCGGCCCAGACCACCGCCCGTTATTACGAAGGCGCAGCCGACGGCTCGCGCGCGGGGTATTTCATGGTCAACACCTACAAACTGGAAACACGACCCAAATACGAAATGGAAGCACTGAGCCTGCATGAAGCCGTTCCCGGACACCATCTGCAAATTTCCCGTGCGCAGGAGCTGGGAGCATTGCCCGAATTCCGTCGCAGCGGCGGATACACGGCATTTGTAGAAGGCTGGGCGCTGTATGCCGAAAGCCTGGGCGAGGCAATGGGGTTTTATCAGGACCCATATTCCAAATTCGGGCAGCTGACCTACGAAATGTGGCGTGCCTGCCGCCTGGTAGTGGATACCGGCATGCACCTGTTCGGCTGGAGCCGGCAGAAGGCAATTGATTATATGAAAGCCAATACCGCCAAATCCGAGAATGATATTATTGTCGAAATAGACCGCTATATAGTCTGGCCCGGACAGGCGCTGGGTTATAAAATCGGCGAGCTGAAAATAAAGGAATTACGCAGGAATGCAGAGCAGGCGCTCGGCGATAAATTTGATCTGCGTCTTTTTCATAACGCGCTGCTGGACAACGGTCCGTTGCCGCTGGATATTCTCCAGCAGCAAATCGACAATTGGATTTCCGCTCAAAAATGAAAAGGATAATTTGATGAAAACCGTGTTGAACCCTTTCTATCTGAACCGGCTGAAAACAAGAATTGAATCGGTAAAACCCGATTCGACACGTTTGTGGGGTAAAATGACCGCTCACCAGATGCTGGTGCATGTCAGCGATCAGGTACGCCTGTCCGAAGGAGAAATCCCGACCCGTTTCAGGGGAAATTTCTTTAGTAAAAAACTGTTGAAAAAACTGGTGCTTTTGGGCATGCCGACACCAAAGGGCAAAGTTGAAACCGTATATGAACTGAAACAGGATGCCGGCGGTACGAAGCGCACACACTTTGAAACCGACAGGCAAGAGTTACTTGAGCTGCTGGTCCGTTTTGAAAGCCGGTTTGAGCATGGACAAAAACGGTTGCATCCCGCCTTCGGAGAGATGAATAAAAAAGAATGGGCACGGCTGGTGTATATTCATACCGACTATCATCTGCGCCAGTTCAATTGCTGACTCCCTGATCGTCGGATTTTTTATATCAATCTTTTTCCAATCAACTACCATCTACTTGCCGGGTAATGGTTTCATCGGTTTACCGCGAAACAGGCCGGATTAATATTGATTGTATTTTGACCTTTCAATTCGATTTAACAAGTCCTTTATCCTGAGGATTTAATCCTTGCAAAAAAAATATGCGGATATGGATTCAGTTAGTCAAAATTTGTACGATGATGACTATTGTTTTTCTCTGTTATTTCTGTCGATATCGACAGGATTACAAAATAAGTCTGACAATAATAAATGAAATTGACACTATGATTTAATTTTAAACTTGTATTTGTAAAAAATTCAATTATATTCAGTGCAAGGGGAGTTTCATTATTTCAAATACGTAGTTGAAAAAATCGATCGTGTACTCCGTTACTTTATTGCCCGGACAAAAATATGATAATGGATTGTAGGTTTCCTTTACTTATTAACAAAAAAAGGGAGGGTGATGAAAAAAGACTGGGATTTTTTGTAAACACCGGTTAAAGGGATATGTAGTTTAAAAGTTTAACATTTCAATTAGAATGGAGGAAAAATGAAATCTGTATTGACCATTTTGAAAATTAGTTTAATTTTACTCATTGTCATGGGTTTTGCCTTTGCACAGGACACATCAATGGTTGTAACAAGTGACGGAAATGTGGGAATTGGTCTCACGAATCCGCTGGAAAAACTGCATGTTAACGGCGGTATTTATATGAATTCCAGTGCCGGAGCCTTACGGATTCACCATTCAGGCACCAATAACGGCTGGCAGTTTGCAACCAGTAACGGCGGCCAGACGCTTCTGATGGAGAGTAACACAGGCGGTCTGGTCTCTAATCTTTTCTATTTTCATTCCGACGGATCTCTCGGCATCGGAACTTTTCCCACCACAACCCTCGATGTTTCCGGTGACGCACATGTCAGTGGTAAAATAACCAGCGGCGATGCGAACGTTTCGCTGCCGATTGCCTATGCCTTTATCAATTCCGACGGTAGTGTTTCTTCCGGTACTTCCAATGTCAGCTGCGTGTGGAACAGCGGACTGAGCCGTTACGAAATCACCATAAGCGGTGAATCCTTTTTCTTTTCAAGCTACGTGACCACGATAACGTCTGTCGGATCCACAACTCCGATAGTCGCCTCCACGGGCAGCATTAGCGGGAAACTGACTGTTTATTTATTCGATTTATCAGGAACGAAAGTTCAGAACTCTTTCCAGGTAGCTGTTTACAAACCATAACCTTCGATAACCCATTTATTCCTTTAAAAAAAATGGATTGTAAAATCTGGAGATATTATGAAAAATAAAAATCTTTTACCTGATATATTGAGTTCCGCGAGCAGGTTTTTTCTTGTAACCTGCCTGCTTGCTTTTATGTCCGGACTTGCAACGGCGCAGGATTTGGTGGTTCAGGATACTACGGTCTCGGGAGATGCGACTTTTGCCGCGCTCAATTCGGTAACCGCCGGGCCGAACTTCATTGTTTCCACAAGTGGTAATGCTTCGTTAATTGCTCCGCGGGTTTCAATTATTCCCGTATTTTCCGTTGCTGCCGGCGGACAATTGTTCATCCTTTCAGGGGCTCCAAACAGCGTGGATGAACCGGAACCTCTGCCTGTGCCGGATAAGTTTCTGGTGCACCAGAACTATCCCAATCCCTTCAACCCTTCAACCCGGATCGCCTACGAATTGCCAACGGCGGAACACGTTAATGCAGCCGTATACGATCTTAACGGCAGGCTGGTAAAACAGCTGGTCAATGAAAAACAGAATTCGGGAAACCACACGGTTGTCTGGGATGGCACGGGACAGTCCGGGGAAAAGCTCAGCAGTGGAATTTATATTTTAAACCTGAGAGCCGGAAAACACCATTCTTCTTTAAAAATGACTTTACTTAAGTAAATTCGTGATGGTACCGGTTTGCATGTTTATCGGCTAAACCGGTACCATTTTTTTTACTCATGCCGGCAGTGGCTGGGAAAACGCCGTCCGTCGGCGGTAACCCCCCACTTCCAGATCGGCACCCGTTTTTTCAATTCGACGATGAACCAGTCCATCGCCTGCAGCGCTTCTTTGCGGTGCCGTGACCAGATCACCACCCGCAGACTGGCCTCTCCGACGGCAATGCGGCCGACACGGTGCCGACAGAACAAATCGTGTATGTCAAATCTTTCTGCCGTTTCCTCACCCAGTTTTTGCAGTTCACTTTCGGCCATTTCCGGGTAATGTTCGTAATCCAGCCCGATGATTTTTTCACCCTCTTCTTCGTCTCGTACCCGACCGTGGAAAATCAGTTCTGCGCCGTCGTCAGTACGTGAATCATCCATCGGCAGATTTTCCAGGGGCTTATGAGTAATTTCGGTTAAAACCATTCTCAGCCTCCCTGCACCGGCGGGATCAACGCCAGTTCATCGTTTTCGTTCAAAGCCTGTTCGGTATTTATAAAATTTTTATTCAGCGCAATGCGAAACGGCACGGTGTCCAGCTGCCCGCCGGCCATTTCCCGCAATCGTTGTTCGGCCTGCGCGGTAGTCGCTCCCGCCGGTAATTGCAAATCCAGCATATCGGTTTGCAGCGCCTGTTTCACATGCGAGAAGCACCGTACGTGTATCGTAATTGTTTCGGCCATTTTTTACTCCCGTAAATATTGCCCGCCTGATGCGGCAGACCTTGTTCATACCATCATCAATTTGCGTGAAATCAACACAATGGCGATTACAATCGCTACGCCAAGTGTTTTCTGAATTATCGCCGGCCGAAATTTCAGTGCGCCCAGGTTGGACCCCAGATAGCCGCCGACGATCACAACTGCAATCAATGGTAAAATAGTCTGTGCATCGAATGCTCCGCGCTGCACCCGGGCAATCAGTCCGGCTATCGAATTCAGCCAGATGAACACCGCGCCGGTTGCCGCCGCCTGTTTTTCTCCGGCGATTCCGAACATGATGATCAGCGGAACAAGATAAATTCCGCCGCCGATACCTACCGTGCCGGCAATGAAACCCAGAACAGCACCCAGCGCCAGCGAAAAGATTAATCGCTGCGAATCATTCAGCGTCAAACGCATTTTCAGATTACCGAGCCAGTAGATGCGCAACGCCACGAGCACCAGGGTAATCATCAGCAACCACATAAACACCGTGCGTGACAAATGCAATACACCGCCGAGAAATGCCATCGGCATGGAAGTGATCAGAAAGGGCAGGATCAGTTTCGGCCTGACATGCCCGCCACGGTAAAAATTGACCATACCGATGAAAGTTACCACCAGGTTCAGGGTAAGCGAGATGCTGGGAATGAGTACATAGCTGACGCCGAAAATGGCCATCAGCGCGGTATAAGAAGACCCGCCGCCCAATCCAACACTGGAATACAGAAACGATACCAGCAGGAATGCCGTTGCCAAGATGATGAGAGTTGTTTGGTTGATTGTGTCCATGTGATTCTCTGCGAACGTTACCCCCCCCTTCGTCCCCCCTTCAAAAGGGGGGATTTGGGGGGGGTTATTTGTCTGTTTTGTACCCCGACTTCCCGCCGGTTTTTTCCACCAGCCGGATGTCGCCGATCACCATTTCCCTGTCCACCGCCTTGCACATATCGTAGATGGTCAGCGCCGCAACGGATACCGCGGTCAGCGCCTCCATTTCCACGCCGGTAGATTCCCTCACTTTTGCCGTGGCGGTAATGATGATGCGCTCCTTTTCAACTTCAAATCCGACATCCACCCAGGAAAGCGGCAGCGGGTGACACAAGGGGATCAATTCCGCCGTGCGCTTGGCAGCCTGAATACCGGCCAGTTTGGCGGTGGTCAGCACGTTGCCCTTCGGTAGTTCACCGGCTGTCAGTTGCTTGATGGTTTCCGCTTTCAAACGGATTTCACCGACGGCGACCGCCGTGCGCAGCGTTCCGTTTTTTTCAGAAACGTCCACCATGCGTACATTACCGGATTCATCCAGGTGGCTGAATTGGGTCATTGTCGGCTCCTTATGGCTCGTGGCTCGTGGCTCGTGGCTCGTGGCTCGTGGCTCGTTTAAAAAAGGTTTTCGATTTTTTCCTACTGTCAAGTTTTATTTTTGATAAACGCTTCAACTGTTATACTTTTCAACTCATAAACTATAAAACTAAAGACCCGCTGCGCTCTCCGTGGCAAAAAAAGTCACCCTCCGATCATCGTCATACTTCCGCGCTTTCCATTGTCAGCCTGTTTCTGCGCCGTCCAGCCGTCCACCGGTTTCTGCCACATCGCCGTTTTTATGAAATCCCCTATTTCTTTATCCGATGCGCTGTCCCGCAGCAACGGCAGCAGGTGGTACTCGTCGTTGGCATACAGGCAATTGCGTATAAATCCGTCAGCGGTGAGCCGGATACGGCTGCAGGTGGCACACAGGCTGCGGGTATAGGCCGGAATGACCGCAAATTTGCCCCGGAATCCCGGGCGGCGGAAAATATGTTCTTCTGTTGAAGTACCGGTAATTCTTTCCAGATGCGGGAAAAGGGCATGCAACTTTTCAAGCATTAATTCGGCGCCCATAAAATGTCCGGTCTTCCAGATTTGATGCGCATCGAACGGCATTAATTCTATAAAGCGAACGGTCACGTTTTCATCATGCGTAAAATCAACAAACCGGGTCAGTTCGTCATCATTGAAGCCGCGCATGACGACCATATTTATTTTGACCGATTCAAAACCGAGTTTGACCGCATGCCGGATACTGCCGATGACTTTTTCCACACCTTCCCGCCGGGTTATCTGAAAAAACCGGGCCGCATCCAGTGTATCCAGACTGATATTCACACCCTGCAGGCCGGCGTTTTTTAATTCCCGCGCTTTTGATTCCAGTAACAAACCGTTGGTCGTTAAATGTACCGATCGAATCCGCGGCACGGAAATCGTATCCGCAATGATGTCACTGATATCGGGGCGCAGCAGCGGTTCGCCGCCGGTGTAACGAATTTTGTTGACGCCCAGTTCTGAAACGACACGCACGACGCGCAGGATTTCATCCTTTTGTAACTGGTCCTCGCGAGAGATAAAATCGAGCCCGGCTTCCGGCATGCAGTACAGGCAGCGCAAATTGCAGCGTTCGTTGACGGCAATGCGCAGGTAGTCGAATATGCGGTTGTGCTGATCGGTGATTTTGTGATTGGATACGGGAACGGGTCCGCGCGGGTTGGTCATGTATGATTCTCCTTCCAAATTCGGGAAACAGCGGCGTTTCCACCGGTGTCGTATCGGCCAGGCACCCTATCTGCTGACCGGCGGACGTAGGCACGTTGGCTGGAGATTGTTTACTCTTGTGGAATAATTTAATCAACAATGTTCAAATGCACAATGTGAATTATAAAAATTAAAAACAAGTCCGGTGTTGAGACCGATTACGTCCATAATTTTGTGTAAAAAGGCAAAAGTTTAAAATTTGCCATATCCTTCCTAACTTTAAGTTTGGTAAACAAAAAAGAAAGGAAAGGACATGGCAAACGTAGAGACAAAAGATAGTG
>JAJRVZ010000239.1 GCA_024277055.1 Calditrichota bacterium | reverse complement strand
CTTTTTTTCGGAAAGGGCCGTGCCGTTGAACAGGCTTACTTTCTCAGCCGGGACGGCGTTCAGACCTTTCTTAACCTGAATGACACCTTTCGGTTTAAAACCCTGTTTCAGGATTGGAATTTTTCCATGTTTTTAACTGAAAATAAATATGGCGGGAAATTCCGTGTGGGATTATATCGCTCACAGATAAATAAACCACACGAATCCGTACAGACGGTTTTCGGTAATGAAGGGGATGGTCAGCTGGTGGTTGAAACCGAGATCACTTCCTGGGGAGCGTATTTCGATGTTGAAACCCGGGTGATTCGATCCTATTTGAAATTGGGGACGGTTTCCTTTAAATCCGTTGCCAGGCAGAGCAATTCAAAATTATTTGAAAATGACGGCGGCTTTGATTTGCAGTTTTATTTCCGGTACGGTCCGTTGATCCGCTTTTTCTCGGTTGGTGGAAAAGAGACGGATGCTCGTTTACATTCGATGGTTCTGCAACCATTCATAGCCACGCAATTCAGAATGGATATTCTGAGTACGACGAAAGACAACAAACTATATGCGGAAGATGAACTTTCCATGGATCTGCTCTTTTACGCGGGTATCTCCCTGCGCTGGTCATACTTCTGAAAAATTCGGGAAATGAAAAGTGGAAATGCTAAAACAATTGCAGCGGTTCCGGTATAAATATTTCAGAATTCTGATTCCTGTGTTCGTGCTGGTCTGCACCAGCGGTTGCTCGAATGACTCCGGGCAATCTTCCGAATCAACGCTGAAAATAATATCGCTGTCGCCGCATGCTTCGGAGATCGTTTATGCTTTAGAAGCTGACGAAAACTTGATTGCCGTTTCCGATTTCTGTAAATATCCACCGGCTGTACAGAGCAAACCGAAAATCGGCGGGCTGCTCGATCCGAATATTGAAAAAATCGCAGCGCTTCAGCCGGATATCCTTTTCGGTGTACCGGCACACCAGCAATTAAACCGTGATCTGCAACCATTCGGTCTACACATCACCATGCTGGCGAACGAAACTCTGCAGGATGTTTTGCTCAGTATAACCACCATCGGGCAGGTCTTGAAAAAAAGTGCACAGGCACACCGGCTGCTTAATTCGATAGAAATGCAGCTGGACAGTGTACGCGCACGGGCGACGGCAAGAAAAAGAATCAGCGGCATGCTGGTGATCGGCCGGGAAAAGGGCAGCCTGCGAAATTTGATGGTTGCCGGCCCGGGTACCTTCCTGGATGAAATCTGGGAACTTGCGGGCGGTGAAAATATATATCACGATCTTACTCAGCGCTATACCGGTATCAGCCTGGAATCCGTGCTGGACAGGCAGCCGCAGGTGATCGTAACTTTTAAAGCCGATGATCCGCCGGTCATTCGTGAAATTTCAGCGGAACCGGAATGGCGGATATTGCGGGCGGTGCCGGCTGTTCGAAACCGGAAGGTGTTTGAAATATCCGGCAGCCACACGCTTATTCCCGGCCCGAGAGTAACGAGGCTGGCGAAAGATTTTGAAGCAGTTTTGCTGAAAGCCGCACCTTAACCGTACGTAGTAACAAACCGATGGCAGTTAATTTGTCAATTATTTTGAATCGGATAGGGACATAATTTGAAACGGTTTCGATGAAACAGGGCTATATTCAAATTTATACCGGAAACGGTAAGGGCAAAACCACCGCAGCGGTGGGACAACTGATCAGGGCTGCCGGCCACGGCCTGCGCTGCTGTCTGATTCAGTTCATGAAGGATTATCCCTATGGTGAAATACAGGCATTGAAGCGTTATTCCGAATTGATCGCGATTCATCGTTTCGGTAATGATGCTTTCGTTCTGAAGAAACAAGCGCCTGATAAGGGTGATCTGCAAACGGCCGGGGAAGGTCTGGCCTTTGCCTCCGAAATTGTCAGTAGCGAAAAATATGATATCGTCGTACTGGATGAGATATGTGTGGCCATTTATTTTAAACTGGTCACAACCGGACAGGTGCTTGATCTGCTTGATCACCGTTCACCGGCGGTTGAATTAATCCTGACCGGACGATACTGTCCGGATGAATTAATTGAAAGGGCCGATCTGGTTACCGAGATGAAAGAAGTACGTCACTATTTTCAAAAGGGGGTTCAGGCTCGAAAGGGTATCGAGTCATGAACCGTCTGCAAATACGGAATTTGTCATTTGCCTATGACTCCCGGCTGGTACTTTCGAAAATAAATTTTTCGGCACGGCAGGGTGAATTCATCGCGCTCATCGGGCCGAACGGCGCCGGTAAATCCACATTGATCAAACTGCTGGCCGGAATCCTCCGCGCGGGGACGGAAACCATACATATTAACGACAAACCGATTTCCGCCATACCCCGCAGGGAACTGGCCCGCCTGGTAGCCTATGTTCCTCAGGAAACCGAATTCATTTTCGATTATTATGTCGAGGAAGTGGTGCGTATGGGACGTTTTCCCTACAGCAGCGGATTCGGTATATCGACACCTTCCGACGAGGAAATTGTGCGTCAGGTAATGGAAATCATGGATATTACCGGTTTCAGGGGGCGAAGAATCCGTGAATTAAGCGGTGGAGAGAAACAGCGGGTTATCGTAGCCAGCGCCCTTGCCCAGCAACCGCAAATTCTCATGCTGGACGAACCGACATCGGCCATGGACCTGCACCATCAAATTGCTATTTACCGGATTCTGCAACAACAGCAATTAAATCATGAATTGCTTGTCATTGTCGTTACTCACGATATCAACCTGGCAGCCCAGTTCTGCCGTCGCATGATTCTCCTGCACCAGGGAGCAATTATTGCCGACGGAAAACCGGAAGACGTACTGCAGTTTGGTCAAATCCAGGATACATTCGGCGTAAAAGTATATATTGATATCAATCCGCTGACAAAATCATTGTACATTCTGCCCTATGCCTGAGTATAGCCATTGAAAAAGCTTTCTTTTAAAATAGTGCTGCCGCTGTTACTGCTGCTTACAATGCTGACTTTTCTGTTGCCGCCGATGTTCGGCAGTACTTCGATCGGATTCAACGCCTTGTCTGGAAATGGAACGGCTGCGATCATTTTCTGGCAACTGCGCCTGCCCAGGGTTGTTTTCGCCTTTCTGGTCGGATTCAGTCTTGCCCTGGTCGGAACTCTTTTTCAGGCCCTGTTACGTAACGATCTGGCAACCCCGTTCACCCTGGGCGTCTCTTCCGGTGGGGCGCTGGGAGCGGTTCTGGCTATTAAAATCGGTGCGGAATTCATGCTTGCCGGTTTTCCCACTACGGTTCTGTTTTCAGTTACCGGCAGTTTGCTGACCATTGCCATAATTTATTCGATCGCCCGCAGTCGGTTCGGGCTGTCGATGGTGACGCTCATACTGGCCGGTATTACCGTCAGTCTGTTTTTTTCGTCGCTTATCCTGTTCATTCATTACCTGGCCGATTTCACCGAAACCTGGCAGATGATCCGCTGGTTGATGGGCGGTTTACAAATCAGTGGCTGGCAATATGATTGGGTGTTATTGCCCTTTGTGATTGTTATTTCTCTCATGATAGTACGACAGGCCCCGGCACTGAATATTCTCAGTGCCGGAAAAGAACTGGCCCTGAGCAAAGGTGTGGACGTAGTACGGGTGCAGAAACAATCCTTTATCGCCGGATCCGTGCTGGTCGGTGTTGTTGTTGCGCTGGCCGGTCCCATTGGCTTTATCGGTCTCATTATCCCGCATCTCATGCGGCTACTGATCGGTGCGGATCACCGGAAATTATTGCCCGCTGCTGCATTGGGCGGAGGCATGTTTCTTGTCTGGTGTGATACCCTGGCCAGAACGATTATCGCTCCCGCGGAATTACCGGTGGG
>JAJRVZ010000238.1 GCA_024277055.1 Calditrichota bacterium | reverse complement strand
ATCAAACAGAAGAAAAACCTGCAGCGATTCCGCAGAAAAAACCGCCCCGGATACCCGGGATGTCTGCAGCCAGCCGACCGGCGGATCGGCTGACATGCTAAAATTCAACACGCTGGTTCCGGTTTGCAGATTACTGATGAAAAGTGAGTCTATCCTGTTTTCACCGGAAACAAGATTTTGTTGTAAAAGGACAGGATTAACCGACATAACCGGTGCATTTTCCGGCACTCCCAGATAAACATCGTCAATATGCCACAGATCGAAACGCTGTTGCGGGCTTTCGGAGGCTATATTGCGAAAACGAACCCGGAAAGCGGGATGGAAAAAGGTGGCACCGTTACCGGCGGATTCCTCGGCGATGGAAATCGTTTCATTCCGGAACGGAAATCCGGCCAGCGGATCAAACCGGCGGATAACAACCCACTGTCCTTTGCTGTTTAGGAATTCAATATAAAGGTATTCTCCCGGCTCGGGCAGGTTGCCGTTTCCACCGGCCTGATAATAAAAAGAAAGGGCGATAGCGCTGTTTTGCATTCCCCGTAAATCGGCAGGCAGGGATTCAATCGATTCACTGCCGGCCGGGAAACCGTCCAGTGTCAGGGTATAGGGTGGCGACGGGGGGGCTGAAGAAAGCGTGGTAATATCTGCATTGTCGGTCAGCCAGTTTGTGCTGTCCGGCAGGGGGAAATTTAAAAAAGTATCATTCAGCGGCAGAATTAAAGGTGTAATGAAAAGCCGGCTGCTGTCACTCTCATTGGGAGGGGTTTCACTGTCAACGGCTTTTAAAAAATATTCGTGCCGGCCGCTGCTCACCGTAATCAGCGCCGAATCCTTTCCGGCGGTATCGGCAGCTGTTCTTTGAATAAATGAAATCAGTTGTCCGTCTTCATAAAGATTTATTCCGTTAAAATCGTCCAGGGGAGTGGCATCGCTGTTCAGGGAGGGGTTCATCCAGTGGAAAAGCAAATCGTTTCCGGGAGCGCTGCGGGTAATGTAAAAACTGTCCTCCGGGGCCGCTGGGAACGGCGAACCACCCGCGTAAGCACTGATTGGGGCGGCAATACTCATACTGTCGAACAAATCGTGTGTAAAAAGTTTGAAACTGTAGAACTGCCCGTCGTTTAAACCGGTGGCGCTGTACTGTTGTTGCCCCTTTGCTGCCGAAGCAATCCACTGGTCGTCCTGATAAATGTCGATGGAAAACTGATCCAACGGACTCCCGTTTTCATATTGCTGCGGATCACTCCAGGTGAGTCGCACCACATCCGGTGAGCTGAAATCACTGTAAGCGGACGGGTTGGCAGGGGGGCGTGGATCGGCGGGATCGGCAATGGAGAGGTGGGCGGCCCAGACGTCAATCAAGCCCATGCCGTAGGTATTGTCCTCTCCCGTAGCACCCAGGTCGCGTGCGGTGTTGTACAAGGCCATTTTCAGTTCGTGCCCGGTACGTTCCGGGTGCGCCTGTTTGAGTAATGCAATGGCGCCGGCAACATGCGGCGAAGCC
The DNA here is from genome assembly GCA_024277055.1 of Calditrichota bacterium. Classification (GTDB taxonomy): domain Bacteria; phylum Calditrichota; class Calditrichia; order JAJRVZ01; family JAJRVZ01; genus JAJRVZ01. The sequence goes on along the minus strand of JAJRVZ010000238.1, from coordinate 19,860 downwards.
ATGGATGTTCCGCTGAGCAGTCCGTAACCGTCATATTGTGCGGAGCGCACATTTACGCCGGGCGCACAGGCCTCCGGTTTAATGTCGAGCGATTCGATCCCGGTAACGCATTCCGGGATGACCGGACCACGACTGCTGAACCAGGCGATCGTATTGGTAGGGAAGGTGGCATCGATGGCGCCGGTGGCCCAGAAACTGACGGGATCGATATTTACATTTTTGGGTACTGTGACGCTAGCCGCGCCAGGCCCGCTGTTCCCTGCGGAAAATATAACTGCGATACCGGCTGCCTCCAGCGCTTCAATCGCATCAATATAGGGGTTTTGTTGCGGATCGCATTGTGTGTAATGGTTAATATAGGGATCGAACCAGGAATTATTTATTACAACCGGCATGTCATCGGTTGTAAAGGGATCACCGTCGGGATCAAGCGCCCACTGGAAAGCCAGCAGGGTACGGGAGGTATGCGGATTGCCCCCGCTGAGGGTGTTGGCGGCGATCCATTCAGCGCCAAAAGCCACGCCGATGGTATCGTGCAATATGGTATCGATTCCGGTCATAATTCCCTGGGTATGCGTGCCGTGCGTGACGTTGTAATCGGCGTCGAAGGGGGCCGTCGTCTGCCAGGTGGGATCGAACCAGGCCTGACCGGCCGGTACATGATTGCCGCGCCAGTTGTGTCCCAGCGCCGGATGATTGCCGTTAACGCCTGTATCGATGTTCATTACCAGTTGTCCGCTGCCTGTAAAGCCTGTCTCCCACATCCTGTGAGCGTTTATTGCTTTAAGCCCTTTCTCCGCATTGTTGGCTGTTTTTGCGGAGGGTGCCATGGCAACGGGTTTGTCGTATGCCAGTTTTGAGTCCGCAAAAATGAATGCCACGTCTTCACGTTTTTCCAGTTCAAAAAAAACCTGTGGTACGGCCTCGACGATCAGCATATCGGCAATCCATAATCGCTGAATGCTGCGAACGGTGTTTGAGGGCAGTGACTGCAGAAATTCAATCACCGGCGGCTGCGATTTGTCGGCAGTGGTACGCAACGCGTTTATAACCCGGGCGGGGCGCTCCTGTGCAGCTATTTTTGCAGGTTTGTTCCAGTGAGTGAATTCCGAGAGGTCAGTTGAGGCTTTCAGGCGGACAAGTGCACGAAGGGTTGTTGATTGATTTTCCGGGATCAGCAAAGAATCGAGGAGCGGCAACTGGATTTTGTCCTGCGCCGCCAGGGATGCCGCACAATAAAAAAAAATAAGAACTGAATAAAAAAAACTTCGGAAGGTATTCATTTGCTGATCCCTGAATAAGAAAAATGCAAAAGATTCGGGCAGGAATTATTGTTTTAACAATATTTCATTTTTAAGGAAAAATCGGACGCTGCGGAATCGTCCGGCTCTTCATCTTCCGGATCGTTCGAGAACAATTCGGCTATTTCCACCGGCTCGACACATTCCGATTCTTCAATTTTCATAATTGTTGCAAATACGTATACAAGATAGGGATCGAACTGCTTCCCGGCGTTGGCAATAATTTCTTCGAGGGCGTCCTGTCTTGATTTTGCTTTGCAATAATTACGTTCGGTAACCATAGCCTCGTATGCATCGAGTATGGCAACGATACGCGCAAAAAGCGGGATATCATATCCGATGAGGCCATCCGGATATCCGTCACCGTCGAACCGTTCATGGTGGTGCCGGATGATTTTCGCAACCGGTTCGAGTTCTTTGATTTCGCCGATAATTTCACTGCCGACTACAGGATGAAAGCGGGCCATGTTCATTTCCCAGTTACGGAGCCGTCCCGGTTTTTTCAATATTCTGTCCGGCAGGCCGATTTTACCGATATCATGAAGAATTGACGCAATCAGCAATACCTGCATTTGTTCCGGATTCAGCTGCAATTCCCTTCCAATCAGTGCCGCAAGTCGTGCCACGCGGCGTGTATGGTCGGAAGTAGGAGTGTCCTTCGCATCCAGGGCGCGCATCAGGATCAGTATGCTTTTTACCAGCATACTGCGTTTATTCCGCTGCAGCAGTTCTTTCTCATTTTTATGCCGGTACAGATTACGTTCGATAATCAACGGTAATTCCGAAGTTTTCAACGGTTTTTTCAACCAGTCGCTGAGGCCCATGGCAAAAAAGGGAAGGACCTGCTCGTAATCGGCCTTGCGGCTGATCAGCACAACCGGGATTTTATGGTGTTTTCTGAGAATATATTCAATCGTATCGGAGAGGTCGTCGCGGACAATGTCAGCGTCGAAAAGCAGAATGTTAGCTCCGTTCAGCTGAATGTCCTTCTCCGTTCTGATGGAGTCCACATATTCAACTTCGTAACCATTCCGCTGCAAATGCATGCTGATTCTCCGGCCGTGTCTCGCGTCGGAATCAATTATTTTAACTGTAGTTTTCATTTTGGGTCATCGCTTTTTAGAATAAAAGAGGGGGGCGGATGCCCACCCTCATTTTCAAGTTAGCCGGCAGAAAATTAACGTGAACGAGAACCAAAAAGCCGTTTTACCCTGGAAGGCGCGTTGGCGGTTCTTCCTGTTTTTCCGTTCATATCCGTGCTTCCCGGTTCCGGCAACTGAATTGCGCCCAAAATTCCTTCCGGCAGACGCAGGATGGTATAATTCTTTTTATACCATTCAAACGCACCCATATCGATTTTGCCATGGCGCGCCCTGCGTTTCAGTTTTTCGATATCCTTACGCGGACCGTAGTTTTTCGGGGCTTTGTCAATCGCAGGTGATCCTGCGGACAGCCGGAAGTTCAGATTGGCCGCATCAACAAAGGCCGGGTCGACATCCATATTGTTCAGGCCTGTTGAATATCCACCGTTAATGATGTTGTAATGAACGTCGGTGAGGCTCTCCGAATTATTCTGCGTTTCCCACTCATTCTGCAGGGCCGGATTGTCCACATGAATATTATCAATCTGCCACTGATAGTTATGGCCGGCATAATACGGCGCGTCCTCTTCATCACCCTCCAGCGGCTGATCATAGGTGAGACGCCAGTTATTCCAGATAATATTGTTGACAATGACCGGATTACTGAATCCCGGTTCGATCAACGGTCCTTCCTGGCCGTTATATTCGTGACCGTTTCGTTCGGAATCAATTCCGCCGCCGGCGGGATCTTCACTTCCGGCAACAATATTTCCGACTATCGTGTTGTTGAAAACGGTTCCGTAAAAGGTGTCGTCAAAGGCTAATCCTGCCCCGCGGGCATGATTTTCGCCGTGATCATCCGACATATTTTCTGCAATCAGGTTATTATAGACAAGCACAGTCGATATATGATCACCGACATCTTCGAAGCTTACACCGGCTCCGTCATCGAAATTAAAGTTTCGCAGAATTACATTTGAATGCAATTCGATCGGACCGCAGTCTTCGAAGAAGACACCGCCACCATGATCTTCAGCGTAGTTTTCCATGATTATATTGCCGAAAACCAGCAATCTGTCTTTAATTTCGTACAGACAGATACCTGAACCGTAATCCGGTGAGAAATTGTGGAAGATCAGGTTGTTGTAAATTTTATAGGTTCCCGGAGGTGGTCCGGGATTAAAATCATCAACGATATGTTCCGGTTCCCCGTGTTCCTCGCCATATTCCGGCTCGTCATTAATACTGATACCACCGCCGTATCCGCCGTAGTTTCCATTGTTGGCAATGATGTTCGAGTAAATATGAATGTTGTGGTTGGAGTAGTGCATCCAGATTCCGCCACCGTAGTAACCGCCGTTGTTGGTGATAATACAGGTATTAATGGTAATGTCTTTATTACCGTAATCTGCAAATATCCCGGCACCGATTTCATCGTCAACGGTTCCGCCGGTGATGGTGAAGCCGTTGATTCTGATATATTTAACCCGGCCGGATTCACCACCGCGACCGATGAACACAACCGGACCATACCCGGTTGCACCCTGATAGTTCAGGGGAGCATTCACACCGTCGAATCCCACTTCCGGCAATCCGTTAATGATGGTTTCATGGGGACCCGATCCGATCAGATAGGTACGTTTATTACGAATCTGAATATGTTCACGATATTCACCGGGGGCCACGAACACATATTTGGGGTTGTCTTCCGGCAGATTATCCAGCGCCTCGTTGATCGTGCTCCAGGGATGATCCTTGCTTCCGTCTTCATAGCCGGTATTATTCGCATCCACGAAAACAGAACGATCTTCGAGGTAGTGACGCATTTTTGCCGAATAATCGACTTCAACCTGCAGGGCGTTTGATATACCCGTTGAGGTGGCGACTACCAGTGGTCCGGACAATGCGCGTGAGCCTTTCGGGATCTTTACGTCAATATAGTTGTCTTTCCAGCGTCTGGTACGGCATTTGTATCCGGACAGCGTAACGGTGGAAAAACGTTTTTTGTCTCCGAAATTGCTTCCGTAAATCCGTACGGTTTCACCTGCCTGAACAACCAGAGCATGCGCACCTGGCATATTGATTACGGGGGCGTTATCCGGAATAATTTGCTGATTCATTGCCAGCATATTTCCGAGCCCGCCGAAAGCGGCCGGCAACAGCGACCAGTCCGCTTCGAATTTAAATTTTCCCTGTCCGAAAGAATAGGGCAACATCATCGGCAGGTAATCGGGATTGTAGTTCGGCAAAGTGGGATCGTTTCCCAGAAATAAATGTACACCCGGTGCCGCCCGTCTTTCCATTTCAGGTTTCTGAGCCGGTGCTTCTCCTGCGGGGCAGGGGAACGGACCGGTATTTCCCGGATGACACAACGGGTTACCCATTTCACCGGAGCCGAGCAGATAACCAAGATGATCGTAGAAGCCTACCGGGGCATGATCAATTCCGGCCTTTTCAAATTCCAGCAGGCTGAAGGGACGCATGTCGGTAAATATATCGTCAAAAACGCCGCCTTCAATTTCACCCGCCAATGGAACAAGAGTATTCATTCCGAAATTGACTTCGGAATTGGCCATTGCCGTAACGGTAATATCGACAACATTCGACGCCGGCGGGGATTCATTGAATCCCGCGGGAACGACTGCTTTGAGTTTATAACTGCCGGGAGCAACATCCCGGAATTCATAATAACCGGGGAATTCACCTACATATACTCCACCGAATTCATCCGGCGGATAGGTGTACGGTTCCTGCCACCCCTGGGCGATCGTTCTGGCTTTGTCAAAGGCGCCGGTTGTGGTTGTTGCGATAAGGGTTGTCATGGTCGCATCCCACAATTCGACCGTTACGCCGTGAAGCGTACGTTCTTCATCTTTCTGATAAATTCCGTCACCTACCCACGAACCTCTGGCCAGATGATCGTTAAATACAAATCCCGAAACATGACCCGCAGCAGCCGGAATCGGTTCTAAAAACAGGTCACAACGGTAATTGGCCGTATACCACTGGATATAGCGGTTGATGCCCAGAAATGTTTCGTCAACAAAGATCCCGGGATTTTCACGTCCCTGCGGGAAAAACCGTTCGGTGACGATCGCACCGCGAAAGCCCGGGGGCGGTTCCACATCCACGTAACCCATAACTTCAATTTCCGGCAGGTCATCAAAATTATACCAGCCGTTAGCGTCCGTTACCTCCGAGAACTGGGTGCTACCGTCTTTGTAGCGGATATTTACTTTGGCCCCGGCGACCGGTGTCGGCGGTGTTGTGGAATTATCATAAACATAGCCCTGTGCACGGCCGAAAAAACGGGGAACCAGAAGTGAGTTTTCGGGAAAAACCACATTCTCACCGGTTCCGACACGTACCTGCTGCTGTGTCCAGACATAATCGATTGGAATATCGGAGAGAAACATTTTATAGCTGCCCGGGGGAACATTCTGGAAAGAAAATTCTCCGGTTACCGGATCGGCTTCGGTGGTGGCTACCGGATGAGGCGGCATGGTTTCGGCGTCGGTGAAGAGTACCACAAATCCGTCAGGTACAACATCATTCAAAGTTACACCGGGGGCGTCCCTTCCGGGAACCGGAAACGGTTCGTCCGGATCAAGATTGGCACGGTCGGCGTCATTCAGAATTCCGCTGATGGTGCCGGCGCCGGCCAGTGTCGTGGTCGGATAGAAACGATCGGCCACATTTGCCGCGGTTATCTGGCCAAGTTTCGGAATGAAACCGTGCCAGATCAGATAGGCGCCTGCCTCGGTGCCGGGATCGCCCGGAAAAAGATTCACTTCCCATTGCTGTGACCCTTCTTCACTGGTCATCAGGTACCATTCCTGGCCGGCCGGCCAGTCGGGATTATAATCGGGAATGGTCGAGGGATCGGAAGATACAAACAGTTCTCCCGGTGGCAGATCGGTGAAATAGAAAAGGCCGTTAATATCAGGACCGGCCCCGGGCGGCATCTGCGCGAGCGTCTGGGTCCCGGATACTCCGGTTGCCAGTAAATTGCCGTCTTCATCCCATACTCTGAAAGTAACACCCTTCAGTCCGGGATCATCCGGAGAATCATCTTCGCCGTTTACCATATTATCCAGAAAGGCATAGGCAAGCAGATTGGCTCTCGGCAATTCGTGAACCGACGGCGTACCATCAAAGTTCTTGTACAGGGGCGGCAGATAGGCATCTTTCACCTGATTATCACCGACATCCACCGTGAATTCACGGCTGGTGTTGTCATGGCCCGGTGCGGCAAACATGACGACATAGTCTCCCGGTGCCGGAACCGTGGCCGTCCAGCTGTTCCCGCTGACCGTTCCATAGGTAATAAAAGCACCGCCGTGGTGCTGATTCTGCACCATTACTTTGGCGTCCGTAATCGGCGTAACCGCCGGATCGGGATAGTAAACAGGACCGGCACCGTTATTAATGCCGGTGTAAATATTACCACCGATCGTTGCTGTCTGTGCCAAAAGCATACCGCTGAATCCGAGACACAGCAGCACGGTAATTGACATCAGAATAATTGATTTTCTTAACATTTCGATCTCCCAAATTGATTGGATTATCATTTCTTGTTTTTTGCCGACATAAGCATTAGATTGATACGAAACTCCGGCATGACCTAATTGTAGAAAAGGTATAAATCTGGACAGATGGCCTGAAACGGAGCATCGCTGGCACGCAAACGCTTCATAAGTTTCGGGCCATCTCTTTGAAAAACAGAGTAGTTCATGTTCACCTCCCTTGTTTGGTAATCAGAAAGAAAAAGTCAAATCAGCCTTCCTTCTCAAGTCCTATATCTTTGGCTCCGCTGATAATTTGCGGTCGAATCAGGATAACCAATTCGGTCTTGATATTCGATATGCTGGTGCTGCTGAATAAGCCGCCCAGCAGGGGAATGTCGCCAAGAATCGGTATACTGCTTTCGTTTTTGATTTTCTGATCTTTTATGAGACCGCCGATAATAATTGTTATCCCGTCTTTGACGATAACCGTCGTTTCCGATTCCGATTTTTCGATAACCGGTATGTTATCCGTGAAGCTGGTTACATTACTCACTTCCGGACGGATTTTCATGGTAATAAAACCGTCATCATTGATTTTCGGTGTAACATTTAATTTTACCCCCACCTCGACGGTGACCACTTTTTCAAATGTGGTCAGCACGCCCTGGTTGTCCCGGGTATCAATTGTTTTATAGGGTACCGAACTGCCGACGAGTATGTGCGCTTCCTGGCCGTCGACACAGGTGATTCTCGGATTGGAAAGCAGGTCTGTTTTGCCCACGCCCTGCAAAGCCTCGATAACGGCATCAAGCGTGTGCGGTCCCTTATCCAAACCGGTGGCGGAAATACGTCCGCCATTGTCGTTGTCGGAAAGAACCTTGAACTGGGAAGAAATATCGATAGTCCCGTTAAGTTGCTCGGAAACCGCGCTCCAGTCCACTCCCATTTTAAAACTTTCATTCAACACGATCTGGATAATTTTTGCTTCGATTAACACCTGTTGCGTCTTCTGGTCCAGGCTGGTCACCAGTTGTCGTATAAAGGGGAGGTTATCCGGCAGATCCCGAACAAGGAGTTTATTAGTAGCTTTATCGATGACAGCGGAACCCAGGCCGGGCGTCAATTCACTTTCCAGCTTTTTGGCAATTTCTTCGGCATCCGCATACTGAAGTGAGAAAATTTCCATGGTGGATGAACCGGATACATCGGCTTCTTTCAGGAAATCCTCAACCCGCTTTATTTCCTCGGCGCTGCCGACAAGGATTAATTGATTCGTAGCAGGATCGCTTGTCAGTTTGGCACCGGGAGAGACCATGCTTTTGACGGCATCGGCTATACTCTGCACCGATATATGTCTCAAACTGAAAGCTCTGAAATGCCTGGCCACGTCCATCCGCGCAATTACCGCTTTCATTTCACTCAGAACGGCGGGTAAATCGACCAGAATCAGGCTGTTGCTTCGTGCATCGGCAATTACATTACCTTCGTTGGATTTTAACTGAAATACGGTTTTCAGAACCTGATCGGCCGGTGCATGATGCAACTGCACGACTTCAGTACGGACACGGTCTCTGAAATTACGGCCGAACCGCTTCTTGTATTCTTCGTTACTGACTACTTTAATTATATCACCGTCTTTATAGTAGGCAAACCCCTGCATCTCAACCACAAGATTCAATGCCTGCATGACGCTGACATTGTCAACAAAAATCGTCACATTGCCTTGAACCGTTTTGCTCGTGACGATTTTGATATTGCCTTCCATCGACAACGTTTTAAGAACATCCTGAATATTCATATTCCGAAACTGCAAACTGATTCGCCCATCCTTTCCGGGCGGCGGAAACGCTTGGCCCTGTTCCTGTGGAACGGTCAGCATAATCAGTATCAGCAAGCAGGCCGTCATAAGGTTTTTCTTTTTTGTTGTCATGAGATCATCCAATTCTGGTTACATTTTCAGTTCAAACAGTTCACCGTCCTGTTCGAGAACGATACGGTCACTTTTGATTTCCTGAACGGTATAGGTGTCCATTCTTTGGTTTTTTGATAAAAACATGGTGTTGCCCGAAAGATTCTCCTTTATGATTGCTTTGGGTATGGCTCCGGTCAGGATTCCGATCAGGGAATAGCGTTGTGCCAGACCGGGAGTGGTAGCGGCATCCAGAGGAGTGTTCGAACCGGAAATTTGACTGTTGCTGATTCCACGAAAATACTGGCGCCGGAATTGCCATGCGGATTGTCTTTTTTGTTCGCCGGTTTCTGCCGGAGTTTCCTCTCGCGGTTTAATTTCCGGTTCAGGTATTTTGATGAATTCTCCAATGGCCTGCGCATCCATCCACAAAATCATTGGGAAACTCAGCGTTACCAAAACGACAGCGATGGCAAGACTTTTATTGAGAATTGCCAGAAACCTGGGATAAACCGAAACGGCAACCCCGATGGATTTGTTTTTTCGTTTTCTGAAAAGGTTTCTCAGGAAACCGGCAACCGATGCTTTGGCTTTCGTTTCTTCCGATTTTGCCTCGTGCAGCAAACTGTCGATTAAATCTATATTTTTATCGTCCATGACATTCCTTTCGCTTACTCGGTGTTTCTGTTCAAGGTTTTACTATTCTGACTACGGTAACCTGGCATTGCAGATTTCCCTGTTTGTTACTTTCCGGAAGCAAATAAAACTGCCTTATCCGGGTCATGCGATTTTGCGTTTCCATCCGTTCAAAAAATTCCATGAGATTATTCAAAGATCCGCTGCATTCCAATTGTACCTGCAATGACCGCAATTCTCCGTTAACCGGCTGACTGGAATTGAAGGGTTGAAAACGCCTGATGACGATTTTCCGGTCCGCCGCTTTCTCGATATCTTCAAGCAGGGTAGCAATTGTATTTTCTTCCTGTGTGTTCTTTTTTTGTTCGGCGGTGACCATTTGCATTTTTGCTTCCCGCGTTGTTTTCAATGCCTTCAAATATTGAACCCGGGTCAGGTTCAGGGCTGAATTACTGCTTTCCCACTCGGAAACCATGGGAGCGATGAGCCAGGCACTGAGTGCATAAATAACAATCACCGATGTTGCGATGAAAGTGAATAGTTTTTCCCGCGGTGTCATTTCTCTTTTCATTTCCGACTCATCTGTTTAAGTGCTACAGTCAATTCAAATTCGATCAAATCGTTGCCGTTTAACTGACGGCGGCGGTCCGCCGAATTAATTGTCACGGTTTTCAATAGATCCTGATTTCCAAGGATTTTAGGCAGACTGAGTACCGTTGCCATATCCGGAGCGCTGCCCCGGAGCAGAATGCGTTCGGCGCGGGTAAAGGTCATCGACGACAGATAAATACCTTCCGGCAGATTTTCAAATACCTGACTGATATATCGCGTTGTTTTCTCCTGTGAGCCCAGCCGGCGGGCGAGTGCGGATTTTTCTTTTTCCCAGCTGGTAACCGAGGCCAGCGCCGGTTGGATTTCGTGAATTTTTGATATAAGCGCTTCGGTAGCTGACCGGCGGGTAAAAATTGCGATTTTGAAAGCAATGGTGAACAGCATAATAAGTGCGGCAATTTTCAAAACGGACCAGGATACCTGTCTCAGTATGCTCCGTTTACGGTGCAACTGCCGGGCAGCTTCGGGACGCAGGTCCATCAGTACGGAATCTTTTGAACCGGCTATTCCGATAAGAGAGGATACTGAAAACCAGTTATGGCTGATCGTTGAATCGGCACTGTTCAGCAGGCTGTCGTTTGCCACCTCCGGGCAAAAAAGGCTGACCGGTTTGCAAATCATATCCGATAAACGGTCGATCAGGGTATCCCGGCGGGGTAACCACCCGCCGAGCAGCACCTGATCTGTTTCGAGGTAGTGCCCCTCCCTCTCATATATCGCGATTGTTTCTATAATTCCATCCGCCAGTTCCGATATCCACATATTGTATTCCTGGTTGCCACGGGCGCCGACCATGCGGTCCATCAGGTCTTCAATCCCCTTATTGATGCTGCGGCAAAAGAGCAGGGAGCCGTTATCGATAAGCATGACGTTTGTTGAAGAAAAATCGACATCAACAAGTACGATCATACTTTCATGTGCAGAAAGCGATCTGTCGTACTCGTTTAAATAAGCCTGGTAAATCGCCTCAATATTCAATCTCACGGAATCAACGATCAGGCCGGCATTAAAACACAGGTCGAGATAATGCTGAATTTCATCTTTGCGGGCCATCACCACCATCACTCGAGCATAACCATCCTCATCGCGGGAGACAATGCGGAAATCGCTGATGATATCTTCCGGCGGCAGGGGAATATTTTTTTGCAGTTGATAAATAATCATTTTCTGCAATTCATTGATATTTTCGGCCGGTAATCTCAATATTTTGGTATGAACCCGATGGCCGGGAATGGAAACGATGGCATGGGTGGTGGATTTAATGCCCATTTCATTAAGATGATGTCGCAGGGTTTCTTTGATTTCTTCATCCGAACCGGAAGAAAGAAATTTTACTTTCAGGTATTGTAAATCGAAGCCGTCTTTTTTACGCTGGGCCTTTATAAATTTGATCAGACAACGGTCGAATTCAATGGCAACCAGCTTGCGGGAGGGCGGAGTCATTTCCCTCGACCATCGCATCATTTTTTCCGGAAATGTCACTTTTTTGTTTTTACGCATGTCATCACTCTGTTTCTTTTTTAAAACAGTTGACTGCATCCCGACAGTTTCCATTTTGTTTAATACCTTTACTTTTTCCATTTGTATCAGGACTCCGACCAGCCAACGATTTTAACATCCCTGCCCGGGCGACGCTCGACGGTGGCCGTTATCGTATGGCGGATACCTTTTCGGGTGGTATAGCCGGTCGAATGAATTGTAAAATACTTTGAATCGACGGTCAGGTATCCTTCAAGAATCAAACGCTGAAGCAGAATCTGATCTTCTTCTTTTATTTTTAGTTTATTCTGCAATTCCCGGAAAATAACGTCCGTTGTCTCAAAGGGTCTGTCGTCTTCCGTACCGGCTACAGCATCGGGGCCGGAGCGCAGGGCAATAATAGCTTTCGCCGTTTCAACGGAAAGTCCCATCAGCTGAAGTACTTCGGGGTAAGCCGTATTGATATTGACTCTGCCATCTCCAAATGCCGTAAGAAACGGTCGCCAGGTATTCAAATCCTCTGCAGTTATCCCTTTTATCAAAAGCAACTCCTCAATACTCCGGAAATTTTTCATATCGGTCTTTGAGGGTTTTCCGAAAAGGGAATTTGCCGATTCGGTAATACCGCTTGAGAAAGGCTTTTTCCCCTTTTTCCACTTAAAAATAGCGGTGAGCTTTTCGGGTGTCATTCCGGGCAGGGCGGCCAGCATCTGTGGTTCGGCTTTATTCAGATTCAGTTTACGATTTTCATCACACAGTCCGAAAACCGCATCCGGTCCTTTATCGATGTAAGCGATTTCAAAATAACCGTTGCCGATTTCAATTTTCCGGAAAGCCGTCGGGCTCTCCGCCCACTTTTCATTGAGACCGTCATAGGTCTTGAGTGAGTCAATATTATCGTCACTCTTCAGTATGGACAAAGCATGATTGATACCGGCTCGTGCCAGCCAGGCTGCCTGTTGTTCGTCCGAATGGAAATGATCGATCTTAACACTGACCATAACATTCTTCACCAGTCCCATTGCAATCAGGCTCAGTATCGACAGCAGCCAGAGAGCCGTGATTGAAAGGCTCCCGCGTTCATTGGCTATTTGAAATACTTTGTTACTCATTGCATCACCGGGAAATAATACTCTTCACCTGTTCCGGCGTCATTGTTGATCTGCAGACGTACCGCCGCCGGTAATTCATCACTTTTATTAAAACAGGGTAACCAGATCATTTTCTTTTTCTGCCGTTGAAGGTATTCGAATTTCAGGTTCGCTATTCCCGAATAAATCGTTTCGCGCCGGACATCTTTCCGGAAATTTGATAACAACCGCACCAATTGATCTGTATTTGCATTGGAATCCGTATCCAACTTATAAAGCACATGAACCAGATTCTGCCCGGTAGTGTCATTATCCATACGGGAAGCGAAATCCACTTTATCCGCGCTGCCGTTAAAACCGATACCGGCAAACAGGACGGCGTTGGCAAAATCGTGATTTAAGGTATTTAAAAATTGCTGTTTCGCAGATTTTGCCGAGATGTGTTGTTCCGTAATACGTCGGGTGGACAGCGTGTTTTTAAGCAAAGCGAAAGTAGTGATGCCGACAACGGAAAAGATACTCATGGCGATCAGGACTTCCAGTAAGGTAAATCCGGACTGGTTGCCGGTTATGTGAGCAGACAGTTTCATCTCTTTCCACCTGTGGAAAGGCTCAGGTTATTCAATGCTTTTCTGTTTTTGACCGGAAACAGTGTTGTAACAACGATGGCGCCGTTTTTTTCATTTTCCCGCCACTGCACCGTAACAGACACTTTCTCCAGACCCGAGGAGTTAGGCCAGGGGCTTTTGCTGATAATCCAGCTGAACGGTTGTTCGTTATCCGGGGCGGAGCGGTCGCTTTTCAAAAGCCCCAGCTGGTACCGTTTCAATAACGACTCGGCAAGATAGCGGGCGGGTTCCTGAAAATAAATTTCGTGTTTAACGATTTGAGCGGTATACAGGAATATTTTCAGTACGGCCATCAATCCGATTGAAAGTATCAGAATAGAAAGCATGGCTTCCATCAGCGCATAGCCTTTTTCATCACTTTTAAACATTTTGCTTTTCAATTGTCACTCCACCAGCAGTAATTTTTAATAAGAATTGTACGCCGTTGCCATCCCTGAGTCGCAGCATCGCCTGAGACCACCCGGAAGAGGGTGAGCAATTGATGGTTTTTTGCGTTTCCATAAAATACAATTCATCCTCCAGCAGAATGCGGTGATGCATTTGCCAGAATCTTCTGCGCCGGATGGTCGCAATTCTCGGCCGGGTATTTTGAATTTCCTGTTCAAGGCAGTACACCCGCCCTTCATCGGTGATGCGCAGGCGCCAGAAAGTGCCGCTGAACGCAGCCTGTTGTCTGGTCAGTCTTAATTCGGCGGCAAATTTTTCAGCAGCCGATTTTATTTTCATTTTGCTGAAAGTACCGGCCAACCGGGGAGCGACGGCAACAACCAGCAATCCGAGAATAAGAATTGCCAGGCATAATTCAATCAGGGTCAGTCCTTTTTCATTTTTCAGTTGTTGCAACATCGCTAGTCCCAATTGTTGATGTCGTCATCCCCGCCCTTTTGCCGGTCGGGTCCCAACGAATACAGATCAAAACTTTTGGGATTGTTTTCACCGGGGCAGCGGTAAACGTATGCTTCGCCCCAGGGATCTTTCAGCTTGCTGTTTTTCTTTAAATACGGTCCGTTCCATGCCATCGGCATCGGCGGAGAGTCCGGTTTTCGGATCAAAGCCTGTAATCCCTGTTCCGTAGTAGGATAGATTCCGTTGTCCAGGTAGTACATTTCCAGTGCCATGGCGATATTGGCGTCAATGTCTGCCCGGGCGGCTGCTGTCCGGGCTTGTTCCGTCCGTCCGGTAAACTGAGGCACCACCAGTGCAACCAGAATTCCGAGTATAATGACAACCATCATTACTTCGATTAAGGTAAGTCCGCGTTCATTTCTTAAAAGATTCATTTAAGCCGACCTCCATTCAAATAAGAATTAAGTGAAGGATGTTTTTTCCGATGATCAGTGCCAGTAAGGCGCCGGCAGCCAGAAAGGGTCCGAACTGAATTTCATGTCCCTCATTTGTTTTGAGTATCAGGCGTCCGGTTCCCCAGGTTGTTCCGAGCATCGCAGCCAGGAAAACGGCAATACCGCCGAGCTGCCAACCGAGGAAGGCACCGATCATTGCCGCAAATTTTATGTCGCCTCCTCCCATACTCTGAGATTTGCCCAGCATTTTTGTTCCGAACCATCCTGCGGCAAAAAGAAAACCCCCACAGAAAACCAGGCCGATAATCGAATCAAAAAAACGATGATTACTGATGAGAAAGGAAGTAACCAGCGCTGCCAGCATTCCGCTGAAAGTTACCGTGTCCGGGATAATCCAGTATTTTATATCGATCAAAAAGCCGGTGATCAACGTTCCTGTAAAAATCACCATCAGGGCGAAAAAGGAAGTTAAACCGTAAAGATGAAAGTAAAGGAGAAAGATAAAGCCTCCGGCCAGTTCCAACAGGAAATATTGGATGGGAAGCATATTTCCACAACATGCGCTGTACCTGCCCAACAGCAAATAACTGACCAGAGGCAGTTTATGATTCCATTTCAGAGGCTGTTCACAAAAATCACAATAGGAGAAGTCGAATACGACCGGCAGTTTCCGGGGAATTCGGTAAACGCACAGGCCCAGAAAGCTACCGTAAACAGTTCCACTGACAAACAGGATCGTATTTAATATAAATTCATTCATTATTGCACCACAAAGTCGATTTGAAAAATTGGTAACATCATTGCAAAAACAATAAACCCGATTACTGATCCGATCAGAATAATCATTGCGGGTTCGAGCAGTTTTGTAAACAGGGTAAGTTTTCTTTCCACTTCTTTTGCGCTGGAAGCAGCGATGCGATCCAATACCGTTTCCAGTTGATTCGTATCTTCCGCAATGGCGATCATCTGTCCGAGCATTGCCGGCAGAAAGCGGCCCTGCAAAAGACTTTTTCCGATGCGCTTTCCCTGGCGTATACTTTCAGCAGCCTGGGAGAAATCCTTTTTTATCATGTTGTTTTTACAGGAAGCGATGACAACATTCAATGCCTGTTGAATCGGTACGCCATGGGCGAAGAGGGCGCTGAGCGTTTGCGCAAACTGCGCAACTTCGGCCTGCCGGATCAGGTTGCCGATAAGGGGTAATCGTAGTTTCAGCAGGTCAAACCTGTCTTTGAATGCAGGGGCATTCCAGATGGATTTCAGATAAAGAGCAGCGGAAATTATTAAAATGAATACGAGCCAGCCGTAGTTTGCCATGAAACCCGAAAGGGTAACCAGTATTCTGGTTGGCAACGGCAGCGATTGCCCGATTTCATCGAACATGTTTACAATACTTGGTACTACAAAAGTAAGCAGCAGCGAGACGGTGGCAATCCCCATGGCAATCATGAGCAGGGGATAGGCCAGGGCGGATTGGATTTGTTTCTTGATTTCATCTTCTTTTTCCATGAACATAGCCAGGTGATCGAAAACCAGTTCGAGCATGCCTCCGGTTTCACCGGCACGAATCATACTGATATAAAACGGGGAAAAAACGGCCGGCCACGCAGCGCAGGCCTCAGAAAAAGGTTGTCCGTCCCGTAACCGCTGCAGAAGGTCCTGCAATACTTGCTTTATCATACCATCCGATGCCTGCTGGTACAACATCAGAACAGCGGAGTAAATACTCATCCCGGCCTGCAGCATGTTGGCCAGTTGCCTCGTAACACCGATCAGTGCGGTACGCATGGATTTCCGGAACAGGTATTTCAGCCGGGTTTGTCCGACTACCTGTTGTTCGGGAACCGGGGAAATATCAACGGGGAACAGTCCCATTTCGTTCAAACGGGCTGCCAGAGTATGGGGATTCTCTGCAGACATTTCGCCTTTGATCAAATCACCCGGTGCGGATTTCGCTGAATACTGGAACAACGGCATCCTATTCCTCCACTTCCTGGGTTACGCGCAGGACTTCGTCAAGTGTTGTTATTCCATTTAAAATCTTTCGAATGCCATCCTTACGCAGGCTGCACATTCCCTTTTTTACGGCAATCTGTCGAAGGTGGTTGGCAGAGGTTTTGCGAATGATATGGCTGCGCAGTTCCTCATCGATCATCAAGAATTCGTAAATCGCGGTGCGTCCGAAGTAACCGGTGTTTTTACAGTGCTCACACCCTTCGCCTTTGTAAATAACAGCGTTTTCCCCGAACAGTGTTTCCACCAGTTGGGTTTGACCGTTATGGTTGCTGACGATTTTACGACAGTAGGGACAAATCTTCCGGACCAGTCTCTGGGCTATAATGCATTCAACGGAGGCGGCGATCAGGTAGGGCTCAATACCCATATTAATCAGGCGGGCCACGGCATTGGAGGCATCATTGGTGTGCAACGTGCTGAATACAAGATGCCCGGTCATGGCAACCTGTATCGTGACTTCAGCCGTTTCATGATCGCGTATTTCTCCGACCAGCATAACATCCGGGTCGTGCCGCAGCATGGACCTCAAACCCTGTGCGAACGTCAGTCCTATTTTCGGGTTGACCTGAATCTGGGTAATGCCCGGCAACTGATACTCGATAGGATCTTCGACGGTGATGATTTTTCGCTCGGCTTCGTTCAACCTGTTCAGACAAGAATAAAGTGTTGTTGTTTTTCCGGAACCGGTCGGGCCCGTTACCAGCACAATGCCATGCGGTTTCGCCAGCAGGTAATTGATGGTTTCAAGATCGTGATCGAGCATCCCCAGTTTCGTAAGATCGAGGCTGACCTGTGAATTGTTCAGAATTCGAATATTAACCGATTCACCAAAAGGGGTTGGTAAAGTTGAAATGCGCAGGTCCAGCTCACGGGGGGAGGTTTTAACCTTAATACGTCCGTCCTGCGGCAGGCGTTGTTCGGCAATATTCAGATTCGCCATAATTTTAATACGGGAAACAATTGCCGTATGCAGGTGGCGTAAGGTTTCAGGAACCGGAATTTCATACAGAATTCCGTCGATACGGTAACGGATACGCAGGTTTTTTTCGAACGGTTCAATGTGAATATCCGAAGCGCGCTCACGGATGGATTCAGATAGTAATTCATTCACGAAGCGGACTACACTGGCTTCCTCACTATCGGCATCAAGGTCGGATGCCATACCCGGAACCATTGCATTACCCGGTTCATTTTCCGTTACCGTACCGACGGCTTCGGCGCCAAGACCATAAATATAGCGCAAAGCTTCTTCTATTTGTTCGGGTTCGGCTTTATAAAAATCGGTGTCGGTTCCCAAAACCCAGCGGATTTCATCCAGAACGGCGACATCTTCGATAATTGCCGTAGCAACTATTATTTTTCTGCCCTGTTTGCCGAAAGGAACAATTTTGTACCTGAATGCCACCGCAGGTTTGATCAGAGATCGTATTTCTTTCAGCGATTCTTTCTGGATTAGCTTTAACAGATTATCGGCCAGGACTTTTGTCCCGGAAAGGCCGACACTTCGGCTGACGTCTCTTTGAGCCGTGTTTAGGTCGGATTTTTCACTTTTTGTAATGGCAGGCATAATTTCTCTTATATTATTTTAATTTGCAGGTTAATTTGTCTCTTAGATTTCCGAATGTTAGAGCTGGTCAGTGAATAAATTTTAGTAAGAGTATTTTTAAGTTCCAGATGTGATGTGTTCCACTAACACAGGTAACATCCGGTCTATATTTAAGAAACAAGAATTAAGCGAACATTAATTTAAGATTAAAATGTGTTAATTATGTTGAGAAAAGTGTAACAATGAGTTGCTATGAGAGTACTGATTGTCGAAGATGAAGAACGGGTTTCAAGCTTCATCAGTCGTGGTTTGAAAGAGGCAGGTTATGTTTCCGACATTGCTGAGAACGGTGAAATCGCACAGTACCTGGCTTCTGTAAATGACTATGATATCATGCTGGTTGACTGGATGATGCCGGGAATGTCCGGGGTGGAATTGTGTGAGATTCTCCGCAAACAGGGTAACTATACCCCTATATTAATGGTCACCGCAAAAGACCATACGAACGATGTGGTAAAAGCGCTTGATGCCGGCGCCGACGGGTATATCGTAAAGCCGTTTTCGTTTTCAGAGCTTCTGGCTCGAATCCGCGCACAATTGCGGCGTGCCAGCACGCAGGTTAACAGCGTTGTAAGAATATGCGAAAACCTGACCATTGATATGTCGAAGCGCGTGGTAATGAATGAAGATATGGAAATTCCGTTATCGGCAAAGGAGTTTTCATTACTGGAATATCTTGTACGTAACCGGGGAACGGTCGTAACAAAATCGGAAATTGCCGAGCATGTTTGGGGAATTCTTTTCGATACCAACACGAATGTTATTGAAGTTTATATTAACCATCTCCGCCAAAAACTGAATTGCGGTCAGAAAAAGGGTATTATTCAGACGATTCGTGGTGTGGGATACAAGCTACGGGAAATTCCATCTTGAAATCCGTTTTATTTTGTTTAGTGCTGTTACTGACATTTTCCGCTTTCGGTCAGGAGTTTATCGGACCACACGGCTATTTGACCTTTGAAGCGGAGATGAGCAACAGGGATTCGACCGGCAGGAACGGCACCTTCGATTTGCATCATTTCAATTTGCTGGCAAATTACCTGATCTCAGGTAATGCCCAGGTATTCCGGGAAATTGAATGGGAGCACGGGGCTGATTTGGAAAACAAGAACTCCGGATTTGTGCGCATCGAACGGGCCTGGTTTGAGTATGAGTTTTCCAAAAAATTCAGTATTCGTATCGGTAAATTCCTGACACCTTACGGAATATTTAATATCGTACACGATGCTGCCCCGGCCTGGGATTTTTCTATTTTACCGCAATCGATTTACGGGGAACACAAGAATGCCCTGAATACGGAACAAAAGTTTTACAGTAAATTTTCGATCGGTATTATGCTCCATGGTCATTTGGATGTACTCGGGGCCGACCTTACCTACAAAACATTTATTTCCAACGGCAGGGGCGAACGACCGTTTGAGCAGGATGACAATAAAGATAAGGCTTATGGATTAAGGTTAATTGCCAACCTTGAAGAGATGGGAATTAAACTGGGTTATTCTTTCTATACGGAAAAAAACGGTATGGTGCGGGATTCACGTCAATTTTCACATACTTTTGATTTCAGAAGTGAATATGGGAGGTGGCGTCTTATTTCAGAGTTTGCAAGGTCATTTCTGGAAAGTCCGGGAGCGGCTTTCCCGGATCAATGGTTTTCCGGCGGCTATGCGGAATTGGGATTTCAGCTGTT
>JAJRVZ010000237.1 GCA_024277055.1 Calditrichota bacterium | reverse complement strand
CGGTGAATCGATACTGGAGACAGAATCTGAAGAAGGATTGTTCAGAACTTCATTGCAGTTGCCGATGGTAGAGAATATCAGGAAAAAATACCCGTTTTTGAATGATATGCGTCTGAAAAACGATCTCTCAGACCTGTAAATTGAATTGTGGAAAGTATATATAAATGAAACACATTTTAGCAATAGATGATGAAACCGATATTCTGCAACTGATCAGCTATCACTTGAAAAAAGAAGGGTATTCAGTAACCTGTGTCGAATCCGGTGAAGCTGCGCTGCAGCAAACGGCCGAGAATCCGCCCGATCTTATTCTGCTGGACCTGATGTTGCCGGGCGTCGACGGAATGGAAGTTTGCCGTACGCTGAAAAGTGACCCGCAAACGAAAAATATCCCGATTATCATGCTGACAGCCCGGGATGAAGAATTCGACATGGTAATGGGGCTTGAGATGGGAGCGGATGATTACATGACCAAGCCGTTCAGTCCGAGAGTACTCCTGGCTCGTGTGAAAGCCGTGCTCCGCCGCTCACGGCAGGATAAAGCCGAGCCGCCCGGCAGAATCCGAATTCACAACCTGTTGATTGACAGGGGTAAACACCTGTTATTTATCGATGATATTCCGCTGAAACTTACGTGGACGGAGTTTGAAATCCTGTACCTGCTTGCCGGCAGACCGGGCTGGGTTTACTCGCGTTACCAAATCGTTAACGCCCTGCGCGGAGAGGATTACCCGGTTACGGAAAGGGCAATTGATGTGCAGATTGTCGGCCTTCGCAAAAAAATGGGTGCAGCCGGCAATCTGATCGAAACGGTGCGCGGTGTCGGCTACCGGATGAAAGAGTGATGTAACCTCGAACAAAAATTGTTTACTTGACGATTACAAATTGTTGATTTGCGAATTTTTCAACTTCCGATGCCCAATTTTCAATCTGTAATCCCAAAATCTATCGAGCGCTGAATAGCGTTCGGGATAAAAATATGGATTGTATTCAAACCCCGGTGCTGTTTCTCATACCCCTGACATTTTCCTGATACAACCTGATGTGTCATCACCACACATATCGGGTTACATAAAAAGGCCCGACCTGCAATCCGTCATTTCATTCCCGTACGCGCTTACCGGACTACGCCACAACCCAGATATTGTCCTTTATGGTCAGTTTCGTATCATCCAGATATACTGCGCGTCCGCTGCCGCCGGGACGAAAATCGGTAACGATATCCACATGCTGGGCTGATTTGTTCAACACGCCGGATTTAAAGAATTCCTCTGTTTCTTTCGAACCGGTTTCCGAGGCGGGATCATCAACGTAACATTCCGGGTAACTGGCTCCGATGGCTATATGCAGGGTTCCGCCTACTTTTTCGACAAACAGCGGGTGCTTCAAAACCTTTTCGATGCCGTTGTTCATGCCGAGGGCAACCTCGCCGAGCCGGTGTGACCCTTCATCGGTTTCCACGATTTTGCGGAATGCTTCCGAGCCCTGTTCGGCGCTGTAATCAACGATCTTTCCCTTTTCAAATTTCAGGTAAATACCCTGAATGGTGGTTCCGGCATAGGATACCGGCAGATCGACATAAATTTCACCCTCGACCGTATTGGCGTCGGGACTGGTAAAAACTTCGCCATCGGGAAAATTGCGTTTTCCGGTGCATTTAATAATGTTGCGGCCGGAAATATTCATTTGAAGGGTTAACCGTTTTCCCGTACCGGGATGTTCGCTTTCAATGCGAATGGTTGACGCTTCATCCATCACCCTGTAGATATCTTCCTCAACCTCTTCCAGCAAACGCGGATCTACCATGGAAGCATTGACGATGACACGGGTGTATTCTTCGAGCGTCATACCTTCCATATCCGCAAATCCCCGGGTCGGGAAGAGCGTAAGTACCCACGGTTTCAGCAGGCGGATTGTTTTAAAGGGTTCGTCAACCCGCATTATCGCCTGCGCCGTTTCATCGGGCGTGCCGGCATACAGATCGGGATTTTCGGCACCGAGAATTTCAATGTACTTGGTCATGGCCTCATAGCGCTGCCGGTGCCACCCGGGCACCCGTTCGATCTGGGCGACGGAACCGTGGCGTGCCATCGAGGCGCCCCACACTTTGCCCCGGTCATTGTCCGGCGGTACGATATTCACATCGGCAATGCCGCCGGCGGCAAATATTTTGTCCTGTAAAACGGACATCAACGGCCAGGTGATATGTTCACCCTTCAGCATAATGACATCATCTTTCCGAACACCATCCATCGAATAGTCCAGCAGATAATCGGCCCACAACTCCAGGTCTTTTTTATCGATTGACACACTCATTTTAAATCTCCTTATAAAGTATCCGCGGGCAAATTATCAGAAAAAAATTTATAATTCAAAAAAAACACCCGCCGGGAGGGTAACCGGCGGGCGTTCGGTGCATATGCTCAAGGGAGCTGGTGGTTTTCAAGTATTTTCAGGAATTATCACGGCTCCTTATTTGCCGGGCAAGTTTGATCATATCCAGCAAATCAAAATAGTCCTGCGTTTTCTCTCTGCCTTTGAATGCCTGCACGACGGTCTCACGAACTGCTTTCAGATTTCCGTCTTTTGCCCAGTGCGAACCGCGCAGGATTTCGGCGAATTCGGCAACGGCGGCAATGAAGCGCAGGTCGGCATCGGCGTGTTCAAAATTGTTGTTGATATTTTCAAAAGCCAGCTCACGCCTGATTTCCTCCGCCGTTTTACCGTCGGGTTGCTTGAAGCGCAGGTTCAACGTGCCGAGTTTACCGTGAGCTCCTTTTTTCAGTTTCAGTTCATAGAGAGCCGTCATACTGTGTCCCGCGCCCAGTTCGCCGCCGTCGGTTTTGTCATCACGGAACAATGAGTCGGCAATATCCCGGTTTTCATAGCCCAGCAATCGATACCGTTCAACGACTTCGGGATTAAATTCAATCTGTGCCTTCACATCTTTAGCGATTACCTGCAGCACACCGGTCAGTTCTTCTTTGAAGGTTCGCACCGCCTGAGAATAGCTGTCAATATAACCGTAATTCCCGTTTCCTTTATCTGCCAGCTGCTCCATCAGCACGTCGTTGTAGTTATCCATCCCGAAACCGAAGGTGGAAAGCGTGATCCCTTTTTCAACATGGGTTTCGATCGTTTTCAGTATTTGTTCATGACCGGTATTTCCAATATTGGCCACGCCATCCGAGCAGAGAATAATGCGGTTAACGGCCCCTTTTCTGAATGCCCGTTCAGCCATCCGGTAACCGATGCGGATGCCTTCCTCTGCGTTGGTGGCTCCTTCGGTTTGCAAAGCGTTAATGGCGGCACGAATTTTTTCTCTGTTTTCAACCGGAGTGTGATTCAAAACAGCGCGTCCGTTAGTGCCGTACACGGCAATAGCGATGCGGTCGCCTTCGCGAAGATTGTCCACCAGTACATGCAGCGCGCGCTTAACCAGTTCCAGGCGGTTGTCCCAACCCATCGAGCCGGAAACATCAATTACAAAGGTGAGTATCGCATCTTTTCGTTCCGAAACGGATATGTCTTTCCCGCGAATGCCGATTCTCAGTAAATATTTATTTTTTCCGAATCGTGAAGTAGCGCCGTCCACATGTACGGCGAAGGCAGCATCGGTCGGCGGAGCATAATTCAGTTTAAAATAATTTATGAATTCCTCTACCCTGATCGCTTCCTGCGGCGGCAGATTTCCATCGCGCAGGTAATTGCGGGCTCTGGTGAAAGAGGCTTTGTCGACGTCCAGCCCGAAAGTGGAGAAGCGATCATCCTCCGTGTCTTCAAAGGGATTGGTGCCGTAATGTTTGTAATAGGTGTCGTGATAGGGTTGTCCGTTCGGCGCTGCATTTCCGGCCGTTCCGTATCCCAACCTGCCGAAAACACCGATCTGCTTTTTACGGAGAACTCTTTGCCCCCCGCTGGCACCACCGTAGATGTCACTTTTCTCCTCCGCCTCCATCAGCGGTTCGCGTTCGGCGTCGGTCAGAACTATACTCAGATTTCCGTTTGCAGCGGGAATTTTGATTTTTTTTCGATAGATATTTCCGGCGTGATCCGTAATTCTTACTTCATATTCTCCGGGGGCTTTGTCGACGTGAAAAGTGCCGTTCGCATCCGAAACATAGTTACTCGAATCGGAAAGAAAAAACACTTTCAACGGGGCGGGCTGACCGACAATCTGAATCATATTTGAGCCGGCGAGCAGATGAGTCAGGCCACTGATGATGAGCATAAAAAATAATAATCGTTTCATGACAACCTCCTGTTTGGCTTTCAGGGGTTGATACATGAAACGATTAAAAGGTAAATTATTTTTTCAGACTACCGCATCGGTACTTCGATCAGCAACAGGTCGGATGTTTCATTGATTTGTAATTCCGGCAGGATTTGTTCATCAATACCCACGGCATCCCTTCTATCCAATGTTTCATCGCCGAGGGTAATGCTACCAGCGATGACCATCAGGAAAACTCCCGCCTTCGTTTCTGCCCGTTGCAGGGCAACCGTACGACCGGCGGAAAACCGTCCCCGCCATATTCTCGCCTGTTGATTAATCCACAGCGCACCGTTGCCTTTTTCAGGACTTACCAGCAGTTGCCATTTATTGCGGCGTGCGGTCTCTTCAAATTTTTTCTGATCGTATCGGGGATCGATGTCGGTCTTTTCAGGAAATATCCAGATTTGAAACAGTTTCGTTTCCTCATCTTCCAAATGGTTAAACTCCGAATGAATAATCCCCCTGCCGGCGGACATGATCTGCACATCACCGGGACGCAGCACCTCCGAATGGCCGGTGTTGTCCTCGTGCTCCAACGCCCCCTGCAGCGGTATGGTAACGATTTCCATATTTTCGTGCGGGTGTTTGCCGAATCCTGCACCTCCGGCGATCGTATCATCATTCAATACCCGCAGCAATCCGAAATTGACCCGTTCCGGGTCGTACCAGCGATTAAAACTGAAACTGTATTTTGCATCCAGCCAGCCGAAGTTGGCGTGTCCCCGGTCCTGCGCCCGGTATATTTTCTGAGCCATGATTTCCCCCTTTGAATTACTTGTTCTGTTTTCTAATTAAACTACCAGCTCTCCGGTCATTTCGGCAAAAGAAGCGGCCTTTTCCCATCCGTTCTGAAATATGAATTCCGAAATTTCCATTCGACTGCGCACGCTCCGTTCCCTCTTCTGCAGCTCATCTTCCGCGGTTTCAACCGCTCCCCTGTAACCCAGGGCCATCACCGCCACCGGCCGGTATCCTTCAGGCAATCCGAGAAGGTCCGTCACGGCAGCGGCATCAAAACCGGCCATCTGCCGCAGGTAGATATCCTCCGCCGCCGCCTGGATTGAGAGCGCAGAAACTGCCTGCCCGACATCGTACCAGGAATGACGGTTGGGTTTATTGTTGTGACTGAAGTTTTCTTTTGCAACGGCTACTACCAGCAACGGTGCGTTTTTGGCCCAGCTGCGGTTAAATTCCGCGAGGGTTGACAGCGCGGCATTAAAGCGCTCTTCATTGTTCCGGTCGAAGATCACAAAGCGCCAGGGCTGCTCGTTAAAGGAGGACGCCGACCAGCGCGCCGCTTCAAAGATACGCTGCAATTTTTCGTTTTCCACCGGGCGATGATCAAATATTACCGTGCTGTACCGTTTGCGAATCGGCTCTATAATGGTGTGTTTCATGACTTACCCTTTTTATTTTTTATGTGTATATACATATATTTAATTAAAAAAATTCCCTTCACCCGCGCAGGCGATCCAAAAGTTCGTTCAGGATATTAATATCCTCCGCCGACAGCTGTTTGAATTTTGCCTCCCAGATCACTTCGGTACGTTCGATTTGTGCCAACAGGGTCAGTCCTTTTTCCGTGATCAGCACATCCACCGCACGACGGTCGTCGGGACAGGTACGTCTTTCAAGCAGACCTTTTGTACGTAATTTTTCAACCAGTCGTGATGCGTTGGACATCTTGTCCAGCATGCGTTCTTTCAGCAGGTTGACCGTCACCGGCTGCGGATGCTGTCCGCGCAGGATGCGCAGAATATTGTATTGCTGCGGCGAAAGCCCGAACGGTTTCAGCCGCTGGATATTCATTGTGTTCAGCCAGCTGAACGTGTACATGATATTTACCGCCAGTCGCTGGCTGTCGTCAGTGAAATTCTTTTGCTGCAATTCATCTTCCAGTTTTGCCATGGGCCAATATACGACATTTCATTAAATGTAGCAACATACATTTTAAGGATAGATGTTCCGTTTGAAAACAGGAACAAGAAGCAGGAAATGGAAATTCCGGGATTGGGCATTGGGCATCGGGATTGGTATTACTTCCGGTTGCTTGTTGCCCGGTATGTTTTTTCTGATGCCTGATACCGTTCAACCTTTCGGCCCCGCAGTCCCTCGTCAAGGGTGTGGCGTTGGCCATGGATCG
>JAJRVZ010000236.1 GCA_024277055.1 Calditrichota bacterium | reverse complement strand
TCGGTTTTGGATTAACGCCATTGAATGTAAATGAAGTTAAGGTTCTGATTAAGCCTCTGGGATCGGGAAATGCATCTGAACAAAGACTGACAACCCGGGGAACGATCAGTGAAGCCAGTGTCGTTCTCTCTTATGCGATAAACCATGATCTGGCAATATCCGGAATTGTAGATTACAGGTTCGGCCGTCTCGAGGATCAGCTGCAAATTTTATATACCCGCGATGGTTTTGGAGATATCAAACTGAATACGGACTATCGAATGTATGGAACCGGCATTTCGCTGCACGCTTTTTATCAGTTCAATGAAAACTATCGCGCCGGCCTGAAAGTAAAATTTCCTTCGAGCCACACCCTGGTAACAAAATTTGAATCTATTAATACCGTAATTGAAGCGGACCAGCATAGAAAAATGGATACACCGATGGAACTTGCCGGAGGGCTGGGGTTTAATATAAGTGAACGCTGGCATGGCGGGGTTGATATCAATTTCCAAAACTGGAAAAAGGGATACAAAATTGATGGAAACACCGTTGCCGGTTTTACCGATAGTTTCCGGTTGGCGGCAGGATTTGAAAAAAGTCCGGTTAACCGAAGGTTTATTCCATTTGCTGATAAACTCACCTATCGCACAGGATTATTTTTCGGCAAATATAACCGACTCGCAAACGGAAATCCGGTATATGAATACGGGATCAGTTTTGGACTGGGAATGCCGATTTTAAATATTAACAACCGGCTCGATCTGGCTCTGGAACTGGGCTTGAGAGGAAATGAATCCTCCAATCTTTACAGCGAGAAATATATGAGATTTCATGTATCCATTTCGGCCAGCGAATTATGGTTCGTTCGGGAGGAAGAATAAGCCTTAATGAATTTAAGGAGGGCAGTATTTTGATAAATTTAACATCTATTACTCGATTGACAGTCTTAGGTATTCTTTTACTGGCTGTTCCTGTATTTGCTCAAGTGGAGGACGACGAACTTGAAATGCTGGGCGAGGAACGTACCTGTGTTCCGGAAAGCCTTACCGTAGCCTATGATAAATACCAGAGCGCAGAAGTTCAGCTGAATGATATTCGGCAATGGTACAGCTTCGGCAGTGAATATTTTAAGAATAAAGACTATAAATCGGCATTGCCGTATTTGTGGAAAGTTTTCGTAAACGATTCCACCAAATATGCCAGAAATGCCATAAGAAAAATTGCGGACTGTTATTTTAATCTGCAAATGGCGGACAGCACGTTGATCGCCAGTTACCGCGGACTTGAAAAATTTTCAGATCAAATACGTCTTCACTATTATGCCGGTTTCCTGCAGGAGAAATTAGGGAAATCCGAATGTGCGATTCCGCATTATGAGGCCCTGGTGAAAGATCAACCGACAAACGAAACCTATCTGGAAAAACTGGCATTTCTTTATTTTAAACAGGATGATGAGAAAGCCCTGGAATATCAGAAAAAACTGGTTGATCTGAACCCGAACAACAGTTCCTATCAAAATACACTTGCTCAGTACGGTGAGCATTTTTATGGTGCCGGCGGGGGACTGCAAGCCTATGCGGATGCCTGGAAAAATGACCCGGATAATCCGGAGTTCGCATTTAAATATGGTAAAGCCGCATACGATGCAGGCGAATATCTTGCAGCGCTGAAACCGCTGAATACCGTGATAAAGAAAGACGGTAAAAATGCCAAAGCCTATGATATACGGGCCCTTACCCTGGAGAGTCTGGAAAAATACTCGGCTGCAATTGCAGATTACAAGAAAGTTTTGGAGCTGGAACCTAAGAATGTAAATATAATGTGTGCTCTCGCAAATGATTACCGGAATCTGAATCAGTTTTCAAAAGCAAAATACTGGGTCAGAAAAGCTTTGCAGACAAAACCGGGATTTGGACTGGCCTATATTACAATGGGCGAAATTTATGAGTCGGCCGTTCTTTTTTGCCAGCGCAACCGGTCCAGAAAATATGACGACGGTCTTGTTTATGAACTGGCCATGAAGGAATATCGCAAGGCAACGAAAGACCCGTCCTATAAATCGATGGCATTAAAAAGAATCCGCAGTGTTAAACCCTTCCTGCCGACGAAAGAGGAAGTTTTCATGAATCAGAGCCGGAAAAATATTAAATTGAAATGTTACAGTTGGATTAACTAGCAGAGCTAAATTGAAAATTGCGATCGGCTCGGATCATGCCGGGTATTTACTGAAAGAAAAAATCAAGGAATTCCTTTCGGAAAGTAACCTGGAGTTTACAGATTACGGTACCTTTAAAGAAGATTCCTGTGATTATCCCGAATTCGCTTACAAGGTCACTACAGCGGTGATGCAGGAAAGTTACGACCGCGGCATTTTGATTTGCGGAACCGGAATCGGAATGAGTATTACCGCAAACAAAGTGAAAGGCATCCGCGCCGCACTGGTTCATTCCGAAGAAACGGCACAACTTTCCCGGTTGCATAACGATGCGAATGTACTGTGTCTGGGAGCGCGGATCACTCCAGCAGACCTTGCGATTGAAATCGTGAACACCTGGCTTAATACTTCCTTTGAAGGCGGACGCCATGAACGCCGTACGCAACTTATAACAAAATTAACCGGATTATAAAAGGGATTGAAATGTTGGAACAGATTAAAAACCAGGACCCTGAAATCTATCAGGCGATAAGGGGGGAAATTGACCGGCAAAACCACAAGCTGGAACTTATTGCCTCTGAAAATTTTGTAAGCAAAGCCGTTTTACAAACCGCCGGGTCGGTAATGACCAACAAATACGCGGAGGGATATCCGGGTAAGCGGTATTATGGCGGGTGTGAATTTGTAGATATTGCCGAAAATCTGGCGCGGGATCGGGCAAAAAAACTTTTTAACTGCGAATATGCCAATGTGCAGCCACACGCAGGAAGTCAGGCCAATATGGCCGTGTATTTTACCTACCTTGAACCCGGCGATACGATTCTGGGTATGAACCTTGCGCACGGTGGGCATCTGACCCACGGATCCCCGGTAAATTTTTCCGGTAAAATGTACAAGGTCATCCCTTACGGAGTAAAAAAAGAGGATGGCCGGATTGATATGGATATGGTCGCCTCCCTTGCCCGCGAGCACAAACCCAAAATGATAGTTGTGGGGGCCAGTGCTTATTCACGCCATTACGAATTTGATAAGTTTAGAGAAATTGCGGACGAAACCGGCAGTATACTGTTTGCGGATATCGCCCATCCGGCAGGCCTGATTGCAGCCGGTCTGCATCCCAGTCCGATTCCCTATTGTGATGTGGTAACAACAACTACGCACAAAACTCTGCGTGGCCCGCGCGGAGGCATGATTCTGATGGGTAAGGATAAAGAAAACAAAATGGGAATCGTTGCTCCGAAATCAGGTCGGGTGAAAATGATGTCTGAAATAATTGACAGCAATGTAATGCCCGGCATTCAGGGCGGGCCCCTCATGCATGTCATCGCAGCGAAAGCGGTTGCGTTTGGTGAAGCGCTTCAACCTTCGTTCAGAGATTATGCAGCCCAGATTATTGCAAATGCCAGGATACTCAGTCAAACCCTCATCGATAAGGGCTATCATATTGTATCCGGGGGTACCGATAATCATGTATTTCTGGTTGATCTCACGGAAAAGGGCATTTCCGGCAAGGAAGCGGAAAATGCCCTGCATGCCGCAGGAATTACGGTAAATAAAAATATGGTACCATTTGATACCAAAAGTCCTTTTGTAACCAGTGGAATCAGGATTGGTACGCCGGCGCTGACCACAAGAGGAATGAAAGAAGAAGAGATGAAAACGGTGGCCGGAATGATCGACCGCGTATTAGGAAACATCGGCAACGAACAGGTTTATAAAACCGTGCTCGGAGAAATTCGCGAATTGTGCGACAATTTTCCTCTCTACGATTTCTAACGCACTGAAAGGAAATCGTTGACCAGGATGAAAAGAGAAAACCTCGGCGAAAAAGAAATGCCCTTCCTTGATCACCTCGAGGAATTACGCTGGCGGCTTTTGAAATCCCTCATTTCCGTATTCGTATTTATGCTGATTGCACTTGCATTTTCCGATTGCCTGTTGGAATTCCTTCTATATCCGGGAAAACAGCTGGAAGTACCGATTCAAATTCAGGTACTTAAAGTTCAAACGGTTTTTATGATAAAGCTGGAAATGGCACTTGTTGCCGGGGTTATTTTCAGTCTGCCGGTAATTATATATCAGGTATGGCAATTTATTGCACCGGGCCTGTTGGAAAAAGAACGCCGGTATTTGCCCCTGGTGATTATTTCGACGGTCGGTTGTTTCCTGATCGGTGTGGCATTTGCTTATTATATAATCATTCCCTATGCCCTTGAGTTTTTTCTTGGGCTGGCGCCGGAAGGGGTGGAAAATCATATAGCTCTGGATTTCTATATAGGATTCATTTTACGCATCCTGGTCATTTTCGGGGTGGTCTTTGAGCTGCCGATTATTTCAATGATATTAACGCGTATCGGCATATTAACCCCCACTTTCATGCGCCGGTTCAGGAAACATTCCATTGTTACCGCATTCGTTCTCGGTGCTCTGCTCACCCCTCCTGATCCGACTACACAGGTTATGCTGGCCATTCCGTTGATTTTACTTTATGAATTCAGTATTTACATTTCATACCTGTTTATGCCGAAAGAGCTTCGCGTCCGGTTGAAACAGGCAGAATAATTTGCTTGAAAGGACCCGATTTACTACATTTTCCGACTTTGTCGACCGGCCCAAAATTCAAAGAAAAAATATTATATGGCTTCTGAACTGAATAAACTAAAATCCCTTTTAAAAGACGATGTGAATGAATATCATAAAACCTTCACTTCCATTCTTACCTCCAACGTCACGCTTGTCGACCGGATCGCCAAATATATAGTAAAGCATAAAGGCAAGGGATTACGTCCCCTGATTGTTCTGCTTTCAGCGCGGATGATCGGCAAACCGAACCAGAATACCTATATAGTTGCGGCAGCGATCGAACTCTTGCACACAGCCACGTTGGTGCATGATGATGTGGTGGATAATGCGGATGTCCGTCGCCGCTTTCCTTCCATTAATGCAATTTGGAAAAATAAAGTGAGCGTATTACTTGGTGATTATCTGTTGGCGAAATCATTAATCGGCGCAACGAATACGGGTCAGCTGGAAGTAATGAATATTCTCGCAGAAACTTCGAAAAGAATGAGCAAGGGAGAATTGCTGCAAATTGAAAAAAGCCGCAAGTTGAATATTACCGAACGGGAATATTTTCAAATGATCTCCGACAAAACCGCGGCACTGATTTCCGCCTGTTGTGAACTTGGCGTAATTACGGTCAGCGAAAATGAAAAGGAACGGCAGGCATTAAAAAATTATGGAGAAAACCTGGGAATAGCGTTTCAAATAGTGGATGATTTGCTGGATTACAAAGGCAAGCAATCCATCGTGGGCAAACCGGTCGGTGCCGATTTGAAAGAAAACAAAATAACCCTGCCTTTAATTCTATCCCTTGAAAAGGCCAGCGGCGGCGAAAAACGGACCATCAGAAACCTTCTGAAAAAAGGAGCAAGCGATAAAGACGTTCAGCGAATAATCGCGTTTTGTGAAAATAACGGGGGAATAAAAGCAGCAACGGAAGCCATAAGAAAATATGCGGACAAAGCCAAAAACAGCATCCTCGAGATGCCGGAAAGCCCATACAAGACAACCGCGCTGGACTTTGTTGAATACGTCGTGAATAGAAAAAATTAATAGCCCATGATCAAGAACGGCAGGAAAATTTTGATTGTTCGGCTCAGTTCCATTGGTGATATTTTACTGACCAGCCCGTTTATCCGATGTGTTCGCACAACCTTTCCCAATGCGCGGATCGATTTTGTAATCAAAAAACAATTTTCCGAATTACTTTCTGATAATCCTCATCTCGACAATCTGTACACTGTAAAAAACGATGCAACAATTGCGGACATTTTAAAACTGCGCAAACAAATTGTTTCCAATAATTATAAATTTATTTTTGATCTGCATAACAATTTCCGAAGTAACTTACTGCTGTTCGGGATTTCCGCCCGATATAAGGGCAAAATTGTCAAAGATAAAAAAGAACAAATCAAGCTGGTTTACGGAAAGAAAAATTCTTATAAAAATATAATATCTGTCGTTGAGCGATATTTTCGGGTCGGTTACCCGGTTGGAGTACAAAAGGATAAAAAGGGGCTTGAATTATATTGGCGCAATCCCGTTGAAAGGGAGGCGAAGAAAATACTTGAAAAAGCAGGCTGGGTAGACCGCCAGGATTATTTTGCCATTGCTCCGGGGGCGGGTTTTTTTACAAAACGCTGGCCACTGGAATACTATGAAAAACTGATCGAGTTGATCAGTAAAAAATACGGCAATATCAAAATTGTAATTCTCGGTGGAATAACGGATCAGGAAGCCGGCCGCCGGCTTGCCGGGATAAATAACGGGGTGGTAGATTTGACGGGAAAATTAACGCTTTTGCAATCCGGGGCGGTATTATCAAAATGCAAAATGCTGGTCGCTAACGACAGTGGAATGATGCATATGGCCTCCGCGGTAAATACGCCCGTGCTGGCAATTTTCGGTTCTTCCGTGCGCGAACTGGGTTTTTCTCCCTACGGTGGACGCTCGTATATTGTTGAGAACAGAAAATTGGATTGCAGACCCTGCTCTCATATCGGACGTAAAAGCTGCCCGAAAGAACATTTCAGATGTATGTTGGACCTGACCCCGGAATGGGTCTTCCGGAAGTTCGAGCAACTGTATAAAAAAATCAAGCGGTCATAATAATGTTCCGGAATTATTTTTACAGATTTATAATTATCCCGGTTATCGTTCTGGCAGCCGGTATCACCTCGCTTTTTTCAAAAAAAATTCGAAAAGGTTTTTTTCCACGCTTAAAAACACATAAACGGATTGAAAAAATTTTGGAAAACCAAAAGCATTCCAATCCCAAAATTCTGTTTCATGCGGCATCGCTCGGCGAATTCGAACATATCCGGCCCATTCTTGAGCAGTTCAAAAAACGGTTCGGGGCAATGAATATCGTTTCCTTTTTCTCGCCGTCGGGATTCGAACATGCCGAAGGCACGCCCTGTCTCGATGGCTATTTTTATATGCCGCTGGATTCACGCCGGAACTGGTGCAAGGTGTATCATCGGATCAAGCCTGAAATGCTTATTGTATCCAAACATGATGTCTGGCCGGAAATGATCAATACGGCGAGGAATGAAAACATTCCGGCATTTTTAATAAACGCCTCCCTTGCCGAAAACTCATCGCGCACGAGGGGGCTGACACACCGGCTGTTGAAAAGTGTTTACCCCCTGTTTCAAAATATTTTTGCGATTTCCGATGAGGATGCGAAACGGTTTAATAAATATTTTCCGGGCAGCAAGGTCATTGTATCCGGAGATACAAAATATGACCAGGTTTTGTTACGAAAGGATAAGGCACTGCAGCAGTCGAAATTTCTGGAAAACTGGGCGCGCGGCAACTGGATTTTTGTGGCCGGTAGTATCTGGCCGGAGGATCAGACCCATTTGTTACCGGCTTTGAGGGACTTCATGGAAGTAGATGAAAAGATTAAACTGGTACTGGTTCCCCACCAACCCTCTGAAAAAGCGATTACGGAAATCCGTGAGTTTTTTGGAGGCCGGGACATCGCGCGTTTCAGTCAGGATAACCAATTGACAACGCAACGTATTTTCATAATGGATTCAATCGGTTACCTTGCCGCCCTTTATCATCATGCCAACGCCGCCTATGTGGGCGGAAGCTTTCAACAGGGAGTACATAATGTAATGGAACCTGCCGTATATGGTGTACCGGTTCTATATGGTCCGGTTCATCGGAACTCCTATGAAGCCATCCGGTTATCAGAGGGTAACGGAGGATTCGTTGTAAAAAATCAGCAAGAGATTATTCAATGTCTGAAAAAAATATATGAAGATGAGTATTATTGCAAGAAAATGGGAAAGAAAGCAGAAACCTTTTCCATGACCAATACCGGGGCCACTGAAAAACTAATGTCTGCCTGGGAGGAAATATTAAAGCAGGATCGTAACAAGGGTTAAAGACGGTGCTGATATGGAAAAACGTAAGGAAAAGAGACTGCCGCTGCGGGGGGAATTTAAAAAAATAAGCAACAATTTGTCTTTCGTACTGGTTGAGCCGGAAACGCCCGGAAATATCGGTGCCTGTGCCCGGGCGCTGAAAACCAGCGGATTCAAAAACCTGATTATCGTAAATTCCGCCCGACACCTTGAAAATGAAGCACGCTGGATGGCCCACCAGTCGGAAGATATTCTGGACAACGCCAGGCTTGTTTCCAGTCTGGATGAAGCTATCGGTCATCAGCGACTCGTGATTGCCACTACGCAGCGTAAACGACATTTTAAATTTCCCTTTTACACACCGTTGGAAGTTGCAAAAAAAATTGGTGAAGTTGCCGTTAAACATCCCGTTGCAATCGTATTCGGCCGCGAAAGCTCAGGGCTTACAAACGAGGAACTGACTCGCTGCCATCTTCACTCCACTATTCTGACTGCTACGAAAATTCCAGCATTAAACCTGGCACAGTCCGTCATGATTTATGCGAACACTTTTTTTCAGGCTTTAAATATTCAGCAATCCAGCTATACCTACGATCTGGCCTCTCAGCGGGAACTCGAAGAGCTTTATAAACATCTGCAGCAAAGTATGCAACTGGTTGGTTTCGTACCCCGTGATAACATCGACAATTTTGTTACCCGTTTTAAAAGATTGCTGGGGCGTTCTATGGCGGAAAAACGGGATGTACGGTTATTACATAAACTGCTGCAGATTTTTGAAAAGCGCATTCAAACCCTGGAATCTAAAATCGGAAACGAGGAAGAACGAAAACCGATTTTTTAAATGCATAAATTCCTTTTGTCTTTACAAAACTTTCGTTGTAAATTTTTTGTGAAACCACAATCACCGGAGAATGAAATATGGATAGTCAAAAAGAATTGATTGAGATATTACAGAAATCATTACGGATGGAAGAAGAGGGTCACAAATTTTATTCGGAAAATGCAAAAAAGATCAAAAACTCGTTAGGCAAAAGAATGCTGGAGAGGCTGGCTGAGGATGAATTGACACATATTGAACGGATTAAAGATATCTACAATAAGGTTACCGGTGAATCCGGCATGGAAATAAAAGTAGATGAACCGCATCTTATGGTTTTTGAGAAGATATTTGATCGAATGAAAGAACAAATGAAAGAATCCGTGGAAGAATTGCAGGAAGTCGGCGTGGATGACCGGGAAATCATTGACATTGCACTGCAGCTGGAATCACACGGACGTTTTTTTTATGAGGAAGCTGCGAAGAAATCCGATGACCGAAAAATCAAGGAATTTTATGAGGCCCTTGCGGAGGAAGAAAAATCACACTATGAAGTTCTGCAGAGTACGCATAAATATCTGGAAAATCCGGCGCTGTTTTTCGGCATGGGCTATCATTAATATTTTTACGGAATTCCGAACTTTCAAACCCTGATTACCATGGGCAACTTACTTTTTCAGCAAATGATTTTTCAAGGACCTTGCGGTTTTCAGCAGTGAAAGCATGTCCGGTTTTGCACCGGCGGAAGAAATCAAGGTTACGTGCAGGACATGTGAGTTTTCATCGAGGATAAAAAAAGCCGGTTCAAAACAACCCCTCTCATGGTTCATGAAAAACGGAATATATTCCGCCAGGTTTTCATCGGCATCGTAGGCAACCGGAAACCACAGCCGGTGTTCTTTTATCAATTCACGGGCATCGCCGTAGCTATTGGTGGAGACGGCGATTATTTGTAATTCTTCATCAAATTCCCTGCGCATTTCAGTAATCCCGGTGAAAAAATTCCGGCATTCCCGGCACCAGTTTCCATGATACAGATAAAGCAATAGAAAGCGACTGTCCTGCAGGTGCCGCAGGCGGGAACGTCCCCTGCCGCTGACTTGTAAAACAAGATTACCGATATAAGTGCCGTTGGTAAATTCAACCGGACCATGCAACCGTGCGGGATTGTTGATTTCCGGAACCGGAGGCGGAACAAGTGGTTGCAGTTGACATTCCAAATAATTTTCACAAATGGCTCCCATCGTGCTGCGCGAAGCGTTGAAGGCAGCGGCAATAGAACCGCCGCGCTTTCCAGCAGCCAGATCTCCCGTGACAAACAATCCGGGGATATTGGATTCTCCCGATTCATCAATAAGCGGTGCCCCCCCGACAAATTCGATTCCTGATGCCGTCAAAAAATTTTGTGGGGTACTGCCACCCAGTGCATAAACGATTCGATCGTATTCACGAGGGCCGTATTCGGATTCTTCAAAAATGACCAGAGGCTTGCCATTGCCAGAAACCTGAATTTCACGAATATTGGTGGACCAAAGAATCTCCGCTTTTTCACGTTGATGCAATGCCAGCACACTTTCTTCATTAATCCGGTTCATTTTGGAAAAGCTTGCCCGACGATAGGACAGGCTGACGGTATTGCCTCTCTGGACAAGAAACTGAAAAAATTCTCCCGCGGAATCACCGCCTCCTACAACAAGAATTTTTTCCCCATTTCCATGGATTGAATTGATATCAAAATGAATGCGGTTTTTCAATTCACGTGGAATACTATAAGAAGGCTTATTCGGACGGCCGAAAATACCAATAGCGATAACCACCAATTTACTGGTAAAAACTTCAGCTCCGCTGTAAACTTTGAATAAGGGACCGTCTCCGGTCTCAACCGGTTCGATTTTCTGAACCTCCCGCTCATATTCCACCCGTAGCCCGGCCTCCTGTATTGCCCGGTCGAGATAGGTTATCGTTTCTTCCCTGGTGGTATCGCTCAGACACATAATTCCTTCACATACGGCATCGATACCTTTGTAGTTTGCGGTAACCGGTTTTGCCTCAGGATAAAGAGAACGAATGGTCCAGGAATGCTGCGGGCTCTTTTCAAGCAGAAGAATGCGGTCTGCAGGAACACCGGCGGCTTCGGCCTCAACACCGAGTGCTATTCCACCCGGACCGGCACCGATGATCAGCAGATCGTACATGATATTTTTTTTCAAACCAGTGACTCTCTTTTGTTAAAATCTCAGATGTACCTGGAAAGATAAATCTGTAATCTACAACATTCCCGAGGGGAGAAAAATTTCCGGGACGGCTTTAAACAACCCGGAAAAGGAGCTGCCTGAAGCTGAAAAACTGAACAGGATTTTCGGCTGATTAAGAATTAATACAATAACACCGAAGGTAGGTTAAAGTAAAATTGGAATAACGGAGAGATTTACATGGAAGTGAAGCTGATCTCTTCCGCCGCCGAATTGGTGAAATACCGTGAAAAAATCCTGGAACTTGAAAAACACCCCTGGACAAACACCCTGTTCACTTCATATCAATGGATCGAGAACTGGATAGACAGCTACCCCGCAAACGGAAATTTATCTATTATACTGATATTTGATCAGAATGAATTAAAATCATTTTTCCCGTTGATGACAGTTGAAAGTTCAAGCTTAAAAATAAAAGCGCGGCGCATGGAATTCGTATCGCTCAGCTCCCATGGTGATATCATTTGCCCGCGCTGGCATGGTCTTGTAAACAAACTGGGGGGAAAATTATTGTCCTTCCTTGCAGAAAACCCGATTCCCTGGGATTATCTTTATATTCAAAATATGAGCAGCAGGGCGCCGTGTGTTAAACGCCTGATCGGCTACTGCCGGGAAAACGGTTTTAGAATTGAAACCGGTCATCTGGTTGAAAATCAGCGCAGCTGGTATGTGCCCCTTCGTACGGACTGGCAAAGCTATTACAGTTCACTTTCAAGAAATATGCGCCAGTCCATTAAAAATAAAATGAACCGGCTTAAGCGGGACGGAAAAGTGGAAATAGTACATTCAGACAGTTTGGAATCAATATCCGAAATGTGGCAGGGTATCCTGGAAGTAGATAAAAAAACCTGGCAATATGAATCCGGGACCGGTTTGTCTTCCCCGAAAAATGCTCTGTTCTACGAGAATATTGTGAAAACATATTCAGACCGGGGGCTCGATCTGTGGCTGCTAAAACTTAACGGAATTCCGGTTGCATTCAGCGTATCGATTATTTATAACAACAAGGTTTATGGCATGCGGTGGGGATTTCACAAAGATTACAACAGATATTCGCCGGCCAAAGTATTACTTGCTGAAATGATTAAACATTTCATCGAAATGAACTATACCGAATACGATATGCTTGGCAAATTCGATGAATTTAAAAGCAAATGGACCTCATTTTGCCGCCAGCAGGTGGAGATAATGATCTTCAATAAAACAAGAAAAGCCAGATTAATCCATGGGCTCAAATTCAATCGGCCGTTGAAATCGATCATCAGACCGGTAAGAACCCGTATGGCAGCCGAATTTAATTCATAGAGGCAGTACAATGAAAAGCGATTGTCAGTTTGTGTATGGAAATTTGAGTAATTGTTCGCGAACGGTATGGGAGCCTCTTAAGATCCGGCAGGCCCGCTGGTATCTGAAGAACCGGGGTTTGAAAACAGTTTTTCGAAAAATTCTTGAAAACTTCGGTCTGGTGAATAGCATCAGAATTGACGAAGGCCGGCGCAGGCGTGGACAGCAGGTTCCGTTTGAGGAAAAATTGAAATTGAAAGCCGGTGAAGTGGTTCGGGTGCGCAAACGGGAAGAGATACTGCAAACCCTGAATAAATCCGGAGAGTTCAAGGGGTTGGCATTCACGCCGGAGATGTGGGATTTCTGTGACGGGGAATATGAAGTTTACAAAAGAGTCGATCAGATCGTGCTTGAGGCTACGGGTGAATATCGAAAAATGAAAAACACCGTTTTGCTAAAAGATGTTATTTGTGATGGTTCGCGTCATTACAACTGCGACCGTTCCTGTTTTCATTTCTGGCGTGAAGCCTGGCTTGAACGCATTTGAACTGTTTGGTTCCTTTTTACAATTATCCATATCCGATCACGACATGAATTTACACGGAATTCATATCATCGGTTCAGGCACAATATCTTTTCCAATTTATGAAATTTTACAGCCATATCTGCAATGGCTAAACGAATTAATATCTAAAAAACTATTTTCGCGGTTTTCTGAAAACCAGATAATAGATACAAATGTTCAGCAGGATAACGATAAAAGCCAGAAGAATTTGAACATTATGGGTCAGGTTGCCGGGATAAATGACTTGCAGTAAATAATGCTCGATAAAATTCTGCTCATAAGATGACGCACCTGCTTGTTCGCGAAACCAGTTTTCCAGTGGCGTTAACGGGCAGATCCAACCGAAGAGTTCCAGCAAAACGGCCCAGCCGACCGCCGGAAGATGTATCCATATCCACTTTTTGTTGAACAAGGTCACTAATCCGCCGAAAAGAACGAAGAGGATAAACAAAAAATGAAAGACGAGTGTAATGTCGGCAGCGAATTGAAACGAAACTACCTCCCGTATTTGCCGGTTAAGCGGGCTTCACTCAATATCCGGTCATTAATCACGGTCAGAAACGACCTGCGGTCAATTCCTGAATCAAGTTTCAGGATCGAATTCAGAGCATACAGTTTAAAAGTATAACGATGGGGAGTTTTGCCCGGAGGACAGGGACCGCCGTAACCCAGATCACCGAAATCATTAATGCCCTGTTTGGCGCCGCCGAGTACGACACGGGTTTTGGGAACCGCTTCCGGCAGTCCGTCGGTGTCGGGTGAAATATTGAAAATAATCCAGTGTGTCCATGTTCCGGCCGGGGCATCAGGATCTTCACAGATCAGCGCCAGTGATTTGCAGTTATCAGGTACATTGTCCCAGCTGAGCCGGGGAGAGATATCGATACCGTCACAGGTATGTTTACGGGGGATCGTCTGCCCCTCTTTAAAAGAAGAAGAAAAGAGATACATATTTCCTCCTTCCTCTGTTTGCAAAAACAAAAACAGTAAAAAAGCCAGGTAAATAATCATGGCAGAATCGGTTGTTGATTGATTACATCCGTATTTCCCGCCGGGTTTCTCTGCCTGCAGTTCACAGAAAAAACGTTGCCCGTCTAAATGGTTTTACCCGGGTAAACTTTCAACCCTTCGGCTAAAATATGCATGGCTCTTTTAAGATCCTCAACATTCAGCACATAGGCAATACGAACCTCATCCTGTCCGAGGCCGGGCGTCGAATAAAAACCATTGGCCGGTGCCACCATGACGGTTTCGTCATCAACCTGGAAATCGCTGAGCAGCCATTGAGCGAATTTATCCG
The DNA here is from genome assembly GCA_024277055.1 of Calditrichota bacterium. GTDB lineage: Bacteria > Calditrichota > Calditrichia > JAJRVZ01 > JAJRVZ01 > JAJRVZ01. The sequence continues at coordinate 17,300 of JAJRVZ010000236.1, read as the reverse complement.
CATCATCGACGGGCAGGCGGGCGATCAGGTAAAAAGCGCCTTTGGGGTTCGGCGCGACGACTCCGGGCATTTCATGTAACAGGTGGACCATAATATCGCGGCGCTCCCGGTACTCCTCCAGCACCTCACGAAAATATTCGGCATCGGTATCCACGCCGGCCTCGGCACCGAGCTGCTCCAGAGTGGGAGGGCAAAGGCGCGCCATGCCGAATTTCAGGGCCGTATCAATAATCTCCTGATTGCGCGTAACAATACATCCGACGCGGGCCCCGCAGGCTGAATAACGTTTGGAAACGGAATCGAGCATAACCGCCTGCTTATCCAGGCCGTGCATGTGCAGCACGCTGGTATGTTTCAGTCCGTCATAGGTGAATTCACGGTAAACCTCGTCTGAAAGCAGAAACAGGTCGTTTTCTATCGCGATTTCCCTCAGGGCCAGCATTTCCTCGCGGGAATAAACATAGCCGGTCGGGTTGTTTGGGTTGCAAATCATAACGGCTCTTGTTCGGTCGGTGATCTTTTCCCGGATCGATTCCAGCGGCGGCAACTGAAACTCTTCTTCAATACTGGAAGTTATCGGAACAATTTTTACGCCGGCTTCCACGGCGAAACCGTTGTAATTGGTATAAAACGGTTCCGGAACGATAATTTCGTCTCCATGATTGGCGATGGTCATAAGGGTGAAAATAATAGCTTCACTGCCCCCGGTCGTAATCAGAATGTTTTCGTAATCAACATTGATATCATACGATTTATAGTACTCTACCAGTTTCTTGCGATAAGAGGTAAATCCTGCCGAAGGGCCGTATTCAAGCACCTCCCGGCCGTGATTCATAATCGCATTCCAGAACACTTCGGGGGTTTTTATATCCGGTTGCCCGATATTCAGATGGTAGACATGCCGCCCCTTCGCTTTCGCCGCATCGGCGAAGGGCACGAGTTTCCGGATCGGAGACGGGGGCATGGTTGTTGCACGTCGCGATAATGATGGCATTTCAGTTCCTCATAGTTTCATCGTATAAACGAAGCACGATTTATGCACACCGAATTTAAAAGGATTCGTGTAACGATACAAGCGGGAACGATAAATAAAAAAGAAAGAGAAAAACAGGAATCAGGATGCGGTTTGAGGATTTAACATGCCATACAGAATGATATCATGATAGCGTCCCCATTTTTTAATATGCTGGATAAGTACACCTTCACGAACCATTCCGCAATTTTCGAGTACTTTCCCCGAAGCCTTGTTTCCGGCAAAATGATGGGCATGAATCCGGTACAAATTCAATTGATCAAAACCATGGAGAACCAATGCCTGCGCCGCTTCGCCGGCATAACCGTTGCCCCAGAAGGGTTTACCGATACAGTACCCCAGTTCGGCATTGTCGAATTCGTGATTAAAGACCAGGCCGGCGGCGCCAAGCAACAGGCCGTCGGATTTGCGGGTAACTGCAAGTTCCAATGACTCGTTTTCACGAAAACGTCGATTTGTTTCTTCCACCCAGTTACGGGCGTGGGCCTCTGAGTAGGGGTGGGGTAAACGCAATGTTGTCGCTGCGATATCCCTGTCACCGGCCAGCTGTACCAGTTCGGGTATGTCCGATTCTTCGAACAGGCGTAACATCAAGCGATCCGTTTGCAGGGGGGGGAATGCATCCATTCTAGGCGGTTACCTTCTCATAAAACAGACAGTAATCGACCAGCATGCACTGATCACACAAGGGGTTGCGAGCCCGGCAGACCCTGCGGCCGTGCCAAATTAACCAGTGGTGTGCATCAGACCAGTCCTTTTGTGGAATATTTTTCATCAGCTGCTCTTCGGTTTTTCGAACATCGTCTGCTCCGGCCAGACCTATACGGTTCGCAACACGGAATACATGCGTGTCTACGGCGATGGCGTCGAAATTGTGAGCGATGCTGAGCACAACATTTGCGGTCTTGCGCCCGACGCCGGGTAACTGCATCAATTCTTCGCGGGTCTCCGGCACTTCGCCGTTATATTTATCAACTAGAATGTGACAGGTTGCCAGAATATTTCTGGCCTTTGATTTGTACAAACCGATGCTGCGAATTTCATGTTCCAGTTCCTCCGTGCTCATTTTCAGGAAAGACCGGGCGTCCGGATATGTTTTGTACAATTCGGATGTAATTATATTTACACGTTTATCGGTACTCTGTGCGGCAAGCATAGTCGATACCAGTAATTGAAACGGGGTCGAAAAATTCAGGGCGGTTGTGGTCGAGCCGTATTCCATCTCCAACAATTGAAGAACATCATTTATTTGTTCCTGCTTCAGCATGATTTTTCCCTGATAAACTACCGTAAAAAAAGAATCAACTCAGGTTGAGCAATACATTTTTCCAGATTGAATCCCGGTTTGCTTCGGTAATCTGCAATACCTTCACATCACTCCGCTTTTTCAAATCCTGCATTGCCGGGCTGCTCAGGGCCGACATGGTGGCGATAACCGGTTCCGGGCCGTCAAACAATTCGTAGATGCGCCGGCAGAATTTTAACGAAAGACAATTCATATGGCTGATCTCGTCAATTATATACAAGTCAGCGGCCGGCCGGGCTGAAAGCTGCGGTAAAATTAAACTTTCGAACCCCTCGAGATTAACTCCGAACTCACCGACCCGATGGGGCCCTTCAATAAAAACATGGGCCATAATCTGTTCCTGAAAGTCCGGTGTGTGGATTATAAAACCGCGATGTACATTGTTTTCGATTATCGCCTCGGTAAAAAATCCACGGATAATCAGCATGGGCAAGTCATGAATGAGTCTTTTTACCAGTCTTGTTTTCCCAATTCCAGGGCGACCGGTTATCAGAATATTACTGGCCATTAGGCTGTATCGGATTCCTTTTCAATCAATTCCAATGGTTCTGCATGAACAATAACTTTATCCAACCCGGGCTCCGCCGACCGTATTTCATTTTCCACACGATTCGTCAGCTGATGCACGTCAAAGATACTCAATCTTCCGTCAAAGACGCAATCGAGAGACAGATTCCTGCTGCCGTCGTCCAGTTCAAGAAATACAATATCATGACAATTAATCACACCGTCAACTTTTTGAGCAAGCGTCTTGACGGCTGCAACCTGTTTTTCCATTTTTCCGGAAACATCCACCCCCTCACGAAAGTCATGATTCAAATCTTCGAGATGAATGTTAATGTCTTTAACATTTTCCAGATCCCGGTAAATAAGCGTTTTTAACTTGTTGGTGAGATGATAGGCTTCTTCCAGAGACATATGCTCATCGCATTCCAGATGAAATTCAACAACATATCCTTTTTCGATACGAATCAGGGAAACATGGTGGATGTTCAGCTGCAAATGTTTGGATTGTAACCGCAGGGTATCGATAATTTTTTCGCGTTCGCTCTGATAGGGGTCCGCATGAATTACGACATCCGAAAACGGTATCTCTTCTTCAATAGCATCCTGAACCCGATGTACAACCGTATGTGCTTCCTCGAAACTGAGCCTGCGATCGACATCAAGATCCAGATTGATAAAAGATTTCGCACCGGCGGTTCTGACACGGAGGTTTCTGAACTTCAAGTTTTCATCGAACTGTTCCAAAACATGTCTGATCCGCGTTTCACTGCCGTGTGGCGCCGTATCCATCAGGGCATCAACACAGGCTTTACCCAGGCGGATACTGGTGACAAGAACAAAAACCGATACCCCGAGGGCGGCGACGGGATCAGCATAGGCAAAACCGAAATTGGCCCCCAGCAGTCCTATAATAACAACGGAGGAACTGAGAATATCCGTACGAAAATGCAGGGCGTCTGCTTCCAGGGCCTGAGAGTTGTATTTACGTGCCACGCGCATCAGCGCGCGCGACCGCCCCTGATCAATGATTATGGAGAGTAGCATAATACCGTAAGTAAACGGCGAATGAGATATGTGGATTTCCCCGGAAATCAATTTGTTGATGGCCTCATAACCTATCCAGAAACAGGTGCCGATCAGCAGCAGGGTTTCAAAAAGCGCCGAAAGATTTTCAAACTTTTCATGTCCGAACTGGTGACGGCTGTCCGGTGGACGTGCCGCAGCGCGCACAGCGAGAAAAGTAATAAGCGCGGCAGCAAGGTCCATGGCGGAGTGCGCGGCTTCGGCAAGAATTCCCAAACTGCCGCTGTGCAACCCGACGAAAAGTTTGGCAACGGTGAGAAAAATTGCTGCCAGAATCGAAGTGAAGGCGACCAATTCTTTCTCGGATTTACGGATACGATTAAAGCGTGAAAGCATGCCCTTAAAATACGTAAATGAAAAGTGACGAACAAGCAGGCAGAAATATCTGGCAATCGATTATCAATTACATTAACTTTCAAGTAAATCAAATAAATAAAGCAAATGTCGGTTACAAAATTTAAAGCATTTTTTAAGAACTGGGTTGAAATTGTTTCGTTGCTTCTGTGGCTTGGCAGCCTTTACTTTTTAATGGGTCATCCAAGGGCAAATTCACAAAGCGCAGCCCCGGGAGTATTCGAGTTAATGAAAATTCACCTTATTTGGTTGCTGCTTTACCTGCAGATACCGGTACTGGCTTATTTCAGGTTTCGTGAAATGCCGGTGAGTAATAAACAGCAATTGCTGATTATGCGATTGAATATCTGGAAAGTGCACTGGCTGAAAACAGGTCTTTCAATTATGATGTTGATGCTGTTCATAATTACCATTCAGCGCAAATCCGAACCGGTTACGCATTCTGCCGGTTTCACAATCATGTTTGTATTACTACTGCTTGTCCTGCTGGGACTGGTCTATTTAAACCGCTTTGCCCGAATGATTGACGGAAAAGAGGAGGGGGGCCGGAAAACCCCGAAAATCGGCTGGCGACAGGTACTGCCTTTTCCTGTACAGTCGCCGTCCGATGTAATGCTGGCTGCACTGATGCTGATTATGCCGTTTTTGATCGTTTTTTCATTATTATTTTTTAACTGGGTGAAATAATGAGTTATTTTACACACCGGGTCGCGGTTAATGCATATCTGTTGTACAAAAACCGGTTTCTTTTATTACGCCGGTTGAATGAACCGCAGATCTGGGGTCGGCCGGGCGGGCGCCTGCGAAAAAATGAAAATCCCGTGGAAGGGCTTGTGCGTGAAATCTTCGAGGAAACCGGATTACATGCTCATGTGAAACTCCCGGTTACTACATGGTTCGGTGAATTCAACGGACAACAGCTGTTTTCTGTTGATTATCTGTGCACCTGTGACAGTGATAAAGTGATATTATCCCTCGAGCATGATGCCTGGCGCTGGCTTGCACTGGACGAGCTACGGGAAAACAAGGAAAATTATTTTGCCACGGGAAAAGGATTTCAACTGAAAGATTTCGAACTGGCGCTCAGTCTGGAACAGGCCATGGAAAACCGGAAAATCCGGTTGTAATCTTTAGGAATATCAAAAGACATTGATCGACCCGAAAACCATCGAACAGTTTATATAGATTTTAAATTCAGCTTCATCGAACCGGGGATCCTTGAATATTACATCAACAAACAAACCGTCGCGTTTTTGTGAGCGAACCGTGATGTCGCCGGCGGTAACATTTGACTTTACACTGATGGCAATATCTTTTGGAGTATTTATCAGAATATCTCCGAAAACACCGCTTACATAAATTTTGGCAATATTTTGCCGCATCTTTATTCCTGTAAGATCGAGACGAATATCTCCGAACACGTTGTTAACGGACCCGCCGCTGAAATCGTCACTGACGATCACGCGGTCGATATCACCGAAAATATTGCTGATGTTCAATCTTCCCTCGGAAGTGGAGAAATATGCACCTGTTTGATCCGTGGCGGTTCCGGCGGGTTGAACTTCAATGACTTCCACCGATGTATTTGCTCCCTGCCGGTGGTTATACAGGATTTTAACTCCGATGATGACCAGGATAAGCGGCCAGAAAGTGGAAATAAAATCTCCAACATCCATCATGTCGAAATTTTGCAGCAGAAACAAAGCTCCGATTATGATCAGGGCGAGCCCCCAACCATATCCACCCTGTTTGTTAGTACTGCTCATAGGCTTTAACTCCTGCGATTGATTCGAATGCCGGTAACATAGCACTATTTATTATTTGTTTCCAGTTAAATTGAAAAGTTGATTGCTTTTTGAAAACGCTATAAATTCTGATATGCTGTTTCATGAAAACATTACTCCCCTTACGCCGTTGATTCTGCGCTTTTATGCCAGATGTCTGGTTTTCCCTTACGATGAAATGAATTATGAGTTGCAATATATGTTTCGTATGGCGGAACGCAGCGAAATTGACTCTGAGGAAGCGGTACACGTCGAGCAAATGTTGAACGTAGTCAATCAACTGCAGGGTGAGGAAACGAAAGAGCTGCGCGATGATTTCGTATTCATGTTTACGGATACATCCAGCGGAAGGGTTTTATGCCCCATTTATGCCGGGGATTTCCTTGCGCAGTTTGCCAGACGCTACGATTTTTCCGGGCTGGAAGATATTTGCTATGAGCACGGATTTCTTTCCGACAGCGACGAACCGATGGATAACATCGTAAACCTGCTGGATGTTTTTGCTTTTTTGTGCGAACAGCAAGTCGACGAGGAATTGCTTGACTCGGTATTCGAAGAACATATTCAATCCTGGATACCCACCTTCTGCGATTCGGTTTATAAAGCCAGTAATATTAATTACTATCGTGAGGTTGCTTCCGGTTTGCGGGAATACATTTTGTGGCTTTGTTCTTAAATACACCTACTCTTCTTTTTAAAACTGAAAATAACGGAGAAATTTAATGAAGAAAATTATAATACCTCTTTTGGCGACAGTTATTTTCCTGCACAGTTGTTTTTTAATGAAGAAGCAGGCAGGTATGCCGGTAACCTTGCAGGAACCGGATCAGGAGTGGGTGGAAACAACCCTGAGCATGATGACCATAGACCAGAAAATCGGGCAGTTGATTATGCCTTACGTGGGAAAAGCAGTTTATGATGAGAACAGTCCGGAATTCAGAAAAATGAAAACTATGGTTCAGCGATATAATGCAGGCGGATTCATTTTTTCGGGTGGAGAGGCCGCCACCCGGGCGTTGCAGTTCAACCGCTTGCAGGAACTGTCAAAAATCCCATTATTGATTGCGGCTGATATGGAAACCGGCGCCGGATGGGTTTTGGAAAGCGGCACGCTTTTTCCAGCTCCTATGGCACTCGGCGCCACCGGCGATTCAAAGCTTGCATATGCAGTGGGACGAATTACCGCGCGTGAAGCCCGTTCGGTCGGTGTTCATCTGATATTCGCGCCGGTTCTGGACATAAACACGAACCCCGACAACCCGATCATCGGATATCGTTCCTTTTCGGATGATGCGACAACGGTTGCGGAAATGGGTAGCGCTTTCATTCGCGGAATTCAGGATAACGGTGCCCTGGCCGTTGCCAAACATTTTCCCGGACACGGCAGGGTAAGCGTAGACAGCCATCTGGATATGCCGGAAAACACTGCCGGCCTGCGCGAACTTGAACTCCAGGAATTAATTCCCTTCCGGCAGGCGGTTAAAACGGATATTGCCGGTATCATGACGGCACACATTGCATTTCCGAATACTAAAAGCGGTCCGAATCTTCCGGCCACCCTTTCCCCGTATTTTCTGAAAGAAATACTGCGCAATAAAATGCACTTCGAAGGCCTGATTCTTACCGATGCGCTGGGTATGGGCGGTCTGCGCAAAAACTATTTTGAAGGGAAAGCCGCGGTACAGGCGATAATAGCCGGTGCCGACATTCTGCTGATGCCGCGCAATGTCGGCGCCGTATTCTTCAGTATCCGCAGGGCCGTACAGGGCAAGCGCATTTCAATGGCCCGAATTGACGAATCGGTGCGGCGTATTTTAGCCTGTAAAGCGAAGGTTGGCCTTAATAAATCGAAGCTGGTATCTTCCGACTGGATGCAGAATAACCTCGGCAGGCAAAAAAACGAACAACTGGCGGAAGATATTCAGCAGAAAGCGGTGACTATTCTGAGAAATACCGGCCTGCCGTTGCTTGCCGAGCGGGTGGAAAGTATTTTGCTGATTCGCTATGTGGGCAAAAAATATCGAAAGAAGCCGCAGTGGAAAAAAAATGATTTATGGGAACAATATTTTCCTGGAATAATACGAACCGTGGCAGACGAACGATTGTCGGAAGCAGAGCTGCAAGCCATCATGCAACAGGCAGACTCGGTTGAGGTGATTGTGAACAGTCTGCATCTCGGCTTAAGGGACAACGGTGCTGACAGCTTATTTAATGCACGGCAGGAAAGATTACTGAAGTACAGCTTGTCGAGCCGGGCCAAAAAAATAAACATTATTCAGGGCCCCCCCTATGCGCTGCGACGCTTTTCACAAATGAAAAACATTATTTTGACCTATTCGGATAATTTGCTGGCACAAAATGCAGCCCTGAAAGCGCTGACCGGTGCGGTGGCAACCGCCGGTAAATTGCCTGTAAGTGTTCCCCCGATTGCCGGGCGCGGAGAAGGGGATGTCGTTCAGCAACGCTCAATGGAGCCGGTGCAGGTAAATGCCCCGCAACTGGTACCGCACGCCCAATACCTGGATTCGCTGCGATTATACCTGCAGCGAAGTATTGCTGACAGCGCTTTTCCGGGATGCGCCATTGCTGTCGGTTATGACGGCTATCTGATCATGAAAGAAGCCTTTGGTCGATATGTGTACGACGACAAATCCAAAAGAGTAACCACCAATTCCATGTTCGACCTGGCCTCGCTGACGAAAGTTGTTGCCACCGCTACTGCAGCCATGAAATTGTATGAACAGGGCCGGTTGGATCTTGACTGGAAGGTGGTGCAAATTGTTCCCGAATTCGCGGGACCCGGTAAAGAAAACGTTACAATTCGTCATCTGTTAACCCACAGTTCCGGCCTGCCGGCCTGGCGGCGTTTTTACCTGGAGATGACCGGCAAAGAACGGATCATTGCTGAAATATGTAAAACGGAACTGGAGCAACCTCCGGGTACAAAATACGTATACAGCGATCTGGGTATGATCCTGATGATGCACATTATCGAATCCCTCACTCAAAAACCGTTCGATTTTTTTGTGCAGGAAAATATTTTCATACCGCTTGAAATGTCAAACACGATGTACAATCCGCCACCACAGCGCCTGGCCGATATAATTCCAACGGAAATTAGTGAATTTCATAAAGGATTGGTTCGTGGTTTTGTTCATGACGAAAACACGTGGGCTATGGGCGGTGTAAGCGGGCATGCAGGATTGTTCAGTACCGTTGAAGATCTTTCCCGGTTTTGCCAGATGCTGCTAAACGGAGGGTTTTATGTTAATAAAAGATTACTACGGCCTGAAACGGTAGCGCTGTTCACTTCCCGGCAACACCTGCCGCAGGGCAGTGATCGTGCCCTGGGCTGGGACACACGATCAGCCGAAGGAAGTTCATCCGGCCACCTGATGTCCGCGCGTGCTTTCGGCCATACCGGTTTTACCGGCACATCGCTGTGGCTGGACCCTGAAAACAGGCTGTTCGTGCTTCTGCTGACCAATCGTGTATACCCGTCGCGGGAAAACAAAAAGATTTATCGGGTACGACCCCGGGTTCATGATTATATAATGAAAGCAATTCTGGATTGATCAAATTGTATAAAATCTTACTTAACAATCTAACCTGTGGAGGAGTGATGAAAAATTTTCTCATTATTCTTTTGCTGATACCGCTGCTGCTTTCGGCACAGGAGGTAAAAGTGGAAGAATATGTTCTCGACAACGGAATGAAATTTCTTTTGTATCCGCGCGAGGGCAGCCCGAACATTGCCTGCGGCTGGGTAGCCAGGGTCGGCTCGGTAAATGAACGTCCGGGTATAACCGGCCTGTCTCACTTATTTGAACATATGATGTTCAAGGGTACCCATGTAATCGGGACAAAGGATTATAAAAAGGATCAGGAAATCATTGCCCGGCTGGATGAGCTGAAAGATCGTATATTCGCCGAGGAGCGTGAATTGCAGAGAAGATTCCGGCTGGGTGAAGTTGACGATCTGAAGGATCCGAAATACCGCAGCAAACGACACAATGAATTACTTGCGGAATTTGATGAACTGCTTAAAAAGCAAAAAGAACTGATCGTGAAAGATGAAATGGATCGAATTTATACCAGGGCCGGCGCTTCCGGATTAAATGCGGGAACCTCCGAAGACTGGACGATTTATTTTATTAATGTACCGTCGAACAAACTGGAATTATGGGCCTGGCTGGAATCGGATCGGCTGATGAATCCTGTTTTCCGGGAATTTTATTCGGAACGGGATGTCGTACATGAAGAACGCCGCTTACGGGTGGACAGCACGCCGACCGGCCGTTTCGAAGAAGAGTTCAACGCCATGTTCTGGACGGCCTCTCCCTATAATTGGCAGGTAATCGGCTGGCCAAGCGATCTGGAGGCAATAACCCGCCGTGAAGCCAAAGAGTATTTCGGAATCAATTACGCGCCGAACAATATCGTCGCCTGCCTGGTGGGTGATTTTAAAATAAACGAAGCAAAAGAAATAATAAATCGTTATTTCAGCCGTTTGAAAAGAAATCCGGTTGAAGCCGAACCGGTGCGCACCCGTGAGGTTGAGCAGCTGGCGGAAAAGCGAATGATCGCCTGGGCCGAAACGAATCCCAAGGTGGTTATACGCTATCATTCGGTTGCCGACGGACACAGGGATGAACCGGCGCTGTTATTACTCGGTTCGTTAATGAACGGTCGTACGGGACGTTTATACAAATCGCTGATACTGGAGCAGGAAGTAGCCAATTCCGCTTCCGCCGGACAATACGGCCTGAAATATGCCGGTTATTTTACCCTTAGCGGTACGGCCAAACCCGGGCATACGCCGGAAGAAGTTGAAAAGGCATTGTATGCCGAGATAAATAAATTCAAAGATGAATTTGTCGGCGAAAGGGAACTGCAGAAAGTTAAAAATCAGTGGGCGGCAGGAAACTTCCGTCGCCTGGAATCCTCATTCTACCTGATGTTCCAGTTGTTGATTAATGAAGCCTACAACGGTTGGGAACAAATAAACGAAAGCCCGAAGAAAATCCAGGCGGTTACGGCGGAAGATATTCAAAGAGTTGCCAAAAAGTATTTTAAAAAGGAAAACCGCGCTGTTGCTGTTTATTATACCAAAGAAGGAACACAGGAAGACCCCATGCTGGCCGGACTGGATGAAGAAGAGAAACAACAGGTACGCCAGTTTAAAGGTATGTTATCCCAGGCCAGGGCAGAGCAGCTGAAGAAAATGCTTGCCGGTTTTGAACAGCGGGCAAGCAATGCACCCGAAGAGAAAAAGGATATGATAAAGGTAATGAAGAAAATGGTGGAAGATCGCCTGAAAGCGCTGGAAGGAGGCAAACAATGAGGAGAATAACAGGCCTGTCAATCGTGCTATTGCTGGTTTCCCTGCTTCCTGCACAGCAGAATATTCCCGCACACCCGGATGAATTACAGTTCAGGAAACTGGATTACCAGCCGCCGAAAAGAACCGAATACAGGCACGAACTTAAAAATGGTGTCATTGTTTACCTGGCGGAGGATCATTCCCTGCCGTTGGTAAATGTTGAAATGCGCATCCGTACGGGCAGTTATCTGGACCCGGAAGGAAAACGGGGTCTTTTGAATATGATGGCCAACCAGATGCGCGCCGGTGGGATTAAAGGCATGTCAGCCGAAGAATTTGATGAAGAACTGGCTTTTCTCGCCGCCAATATCAGCAGCAGCATCGGTAATTTTTCATCCACCGGAACAGCCTCGGCAAATTTCCTGGCAAAGGACACGGAAAAGGTGATGGAGCTGTTTTTCGAAATGCTGCGCTTCCCCCGTTTCGAACAGGAACGAATCGACCTTTTTAAAAGTCAGGTTCTGCAAAATCTTGAACGGCGAAACGATCGGACCAGCAGTATAATGAGCCGGGAGTGGGACCGCCTCATGCGCGGGGATGGTTTCTGGACTACCAAACAGGTCACCAGGGCGTCTATTGAATCGATTACACGGGAAAATCTGATTGCACAACACGAGAAATATTACCGTCCGTCCAATTTCATGTTTGCAATTTCCGGCGATTTCGACTCTGAAAAAATGATGAAACTACTGGAAAAATATCTGAGCGACTGGCCGGATAACGGTGAAAAAGTACCCGAAGTTCCGAAACCGGATTTCGTTCCTCAGCCGGGCGTTTACATGGTGAACAAGGAAGATGTAAACCAGGGACGTGTGCGTCTCGGGCATCTCGGGTTAAAACGGGGACACCCGGATGAATTTGCCATTAACCTGATGAATGATATTCTGGGTGGCAGCGGCTTTACTTCACGTATTGTATCCCGGGTGCGCAGCGATGAAGGACTTGCCTACAGTGCCTGGTCGCGATTTGCCTTTTCCGTTTATTATGAAGGAGTTTTCTCAGCCGGCTTCCAGTCGAAAAGTCCGTCCTGTGCTCAGGCGGCGGATATTATCATCGAGGAAATCAAGCGCATTCAAAAGGAACCGGTGAGTGAAGAAGAGCTGGAAACCAGCAAGAATTATGCGATTGAAGTGCTGCCGCGCTATTTTGAAAATGCCCGGGCGATTGTAAACCAGTTTCTTTCGGACGAATATACCGGTCGACCCATGGAGTACTGGGATACCTATCGCGAGAACCTGCGCAAAGTAACTCTGCAAGACATTCAGCGTGTCGCGCAAAAATATTTACACCCGGACCGGCTGGTTATTCTTGCGGTCGGCAATGTTAACGACATACTGGCCGGTAATCCCGATAAGCCGGAATACTCGTTTAAAAAACTGGCGGGTGGGGCGGAAATTAAAATGATACCGTTGCCCGATCCGGTAACGATGATCTATCCGCAGTGATGGTTAAAAACCCTGGAGGTTACTTCAGGGTTTTTTTAATAAAAAGCTGTACATCTGTACATCCAGAACTATTAATCATAAGCAGCCTGTGCTGTTCAGGATCGTTAAATTCAATACGGGATAAATTTTTTGTTGAAAAAAATTAACAGTGTAAAATATTCATGGTTTTTGTATTTAAGCGCAATGTTTCTGATGGCAGGGGGTAACGGGGAAAAAGGAAAATCCGTGCCGGAATTAAAGCAACCGGTAAGCGCCGGATCAATTCATTGGCAGAATCTTGTGCTGGCGCATGTACAGCGTTATCCCAAAATGCAGATAGAAGATGTTTACAAATTACTGCATCAGGCGACGATGGGCAGTGAACATGCCGTAAAAAACAGGCAATCGGCCTTTGACTGGATGCAACGCGAAATCGCGAATCTTTCGCCCGGAGCAAAAGAAACCCTGGTTGATACACTCGGCGAAAACGGACGTTTTGCCCGGATTCATTTGCGGCCCTACTTACTTCAGGGATACGACCCCGGTAAACTTGTAGAAGTCTTCCTTGAAACGGCAAATCGTGCAAAGCCGGATGAATGGCAGCTGAGCCTTGCGCTTTCGACCGTTCAAAAAATGGCCGGCGACGGGTCGGTACCCTGGCGGCCCGCAGCGCTCGACTCGGCATTCAGGAGACTGACCGATCGGCACTTTCCCGCCGTTCATCACAGTGAGGAATACCGACGACAATACAAACCGGCTTACAGGGTTGTGTTGATCGAACTTCTCGGAAAACTATTTAACGATCAAGACGAACCGGCCAAATAAAACAGGAACAAATGCCTCAGGCACTTCTTTCAGCCTGCCGGTCGATGACAATTTTGAAAATGAACAAAGCCACCGCCGCAACGAGACCGATGACAACGAAATAGTACCAAATATAATGCGCATGTTCGTAATAGGCGGCTTTTTGTGCCGCAGATATTCCCGCCGGTAATGTCTTCGGGTCCGGAACATAGTAGTCGAGCAGGAAGCCGGACATGATAAAGCCTACCAATGCGGAAAGAAAGGAATGCAGATGGCTGAATCCCAGGTATAGTCCCTCTTCACCTTTCGGCGCCTGCAACGAAAAATATTCAAGAAAACGCGGTGAGATAAAACACTCGGCCAGGCCCTGAATCGCAATTCCGATAATCATCATGATCGTAAGCGGGTGCATGATGAATGCGCCCAGAATGGAGATATCTGAACCGGCGAATGACTCCAGCAGCGGTCCGGCCGACATCGCCAGTGCCGAGAAAGGCATCAGTACCATACCGACCAGCATGGAATTCACGGCACGATGCTTCTTCATGATTTGAGTAATTCCGACCACAAATATAACCACGACCAGAGGATTAACATTGGCCAGCCATTCCGGTTTGGCCGCTTCACCCAGCATGCGGATGACATATTTCGGCATCGACGCGTACAATTGGTGTTGAATAATCCAGAATCCGGAAACAATAACGGTGAGAATAATCAGCCGCGGAGTTGTAAAAATATTGATCATCGCCCGCCAGACATCGCTGATGCTTTTACCTTCTTCACGGCGATCAATCTGTTTGAAAAAGAAGACAGCGAACAGCAGGGCCAGAAAAGCCATTCCCGCGGAAAAGAAATTGACATAAGCCAGTCCCAGTCCCTGGCGGATATATGGCACAAAGGTTTTTCCGCTGAAGGCGCCGATATTGACCACCCAGTAAAACAGTGAATAGCCGCGGGCCCGGTTAGCTTCATCAGTGGTTTTAGCTACCGTTCCGGTGATCAGCGGTTTAATAAAGGAGCCACCGATCAGCACAACGGTCAGGAAAAAGATCACCGCCAGTTTACTGGTAAAGACACCCAGGAAAAAATAGCCGATGGTCAGCAGCCCGAAAGCCAGTATCAGCCCGTTTTTGAATCCGATCTTATCGGCAATGGCACCGACAAACGGCGGCAGAAAATACAACCCGGCAAAAAAGATACCGGCGACAACACCGGTCTCTTTGTCGGAAAAACCGACAATATCCGTCAGGAAAAGCGTTAATACAATAAAGAAACCATAATAAGCGGCACGTTCGCACAGTTCCATAACATTGGCCATCCAGAACTCGCGCGGGAAAATCCAGGTCATTTTTGATTGAGGTGAAGAATCCATTAAGCCTCCGGTTTTTTCTTTTTCAGGTCGGAAGCGTAAGTATACCAAAAAAAATATTTTGTTTAAAGACAGGTTTTAAATTTGTGGTAAGATGTCTGTTCCATCTGATTAAGGTATTCGAAAAAGTTCTTTCTACCGGTTTCCGTCAGGGATCATTCGGTAAGCGGTTTTTTCCCTTGAAGAACTTTTTATTCTGATCAGTCCTGCTGCTTTCAGTTTGCCCGAATGCGTATTCAGATTCCCGTCGGTTATTCCCAGAGATTCCCGAAGGAAAGTAAATGATGCACTTTCTACCGAGACCAGCAGTGAAAGAATGGCCATCCGGATTGGGGCATGAATCAGCCGGCTCAGGTCCCGTATCTGCTCAGTTTTCATTGCCGGCCCGTTGTGCTTTGTATTGTTTGTTAAGAAGGACACTAGGGAATATATACCCGAACAGGAATACGGCAATCATTATCAGCCAGGACCAGGAACCGGGAGAGAAGGCCAACAGAACCGCACCAGTCCACCACAAAATGTCGGACGGTATCATGGGACAAAATACAAATAGTCCGCCGCTGACAAAAAAACCGATGCTAATAATTACGAAAGTTATCGGTGAAACAAGATGCCAGGAAAACAATCCAAGCAGCGGAAACAGTACGCCGCTTAACAATGAGCCGGTACCGACGGCAATCCAAACATATCCGATAATAGTATTGATGTAAGATTTACCCTTTGGTTTTTATACGGATATAAGCCGATACAATGAAGATTAATGCTGTTCCGTTCGGTTGTACGATTTGTGTGAATTCAACGGCATTGAACCCCGCGAGCGCCTTTAGTGAGATGGGCATGGCAACAACGAAGAAGCCGGGAAGAACACTAAGCATTTCCGAGCGGGCGGTTTTCTGCGCGTGCTTTTTCAATTATGTTGCGGATTAAAAGAGTATTCTGTTTGGCTTCTTGTCGTGTTATTTTTTGCTCCATTCATATTACAAAGTACTTTTAAAAACGAAGTATGTTTACTGAATATAATTCTAATGTTTAGCATTTTTTTACCTGACAGATAAATCTCGTGATAAACTGCCGGGATGACGGCGTTTCTACGATGAAATCGGGCGTTACTCAGGTAACGAATTCGAAATAGTATAATTATGGTCATTTTATCGGCCGGAGACCGTACGACGGCCAGGGGCTTCAAAATTTAGCCGAGACATCACTGTTTTGGTGATATCAAATCACAGATAAACCGGATCACATTGCTGGTTTGGATTCCCCCATGAAGTCGTTTGGTAAAAGAACGGACAATATTAAAGTTCAGAAGATCGGTAGTCGGGGTAAATCAGAAGTGACTTGTCCTGACGAGGTCCTTTTAAACCTCCAACAGTCTGTAAAGAAAACAACCCTCGCGGTTACGAGGGTTGTAAAACAAAATTAAAACGGCAGATCGTCTTCTTCCTGATCTCCCGGTGTCTGTGACGGTTGCTCCGGTGGGTTCTCCGGTACTGATGAGGCTGTGTTGGTTTCCTTTGACACCGGTGGTGCGGCATTCTCCTGCGCTGTTTCACCGTCGCCCCGGCTGCCCAGCAATTGAATATCGTTGGCAACAATCTCGGTTGTATATCGTTTGGTTCCCTCCTTATCTTCCCATGCACGGGTCTGAATCCGGCCTTCAACATAAACCAGTTTACCCTTTACCAGATATTCTCCTGCGAATTCGGCCTGGCGACCGAATACGACGATTCTGTGCCATTCGGTTTTGTCTTCGTAGCCTCCCTGCGCATCACGCATCGAATGGTTCGATGCAACACTAAAAGTCGCAACGGCAGTACCGCTGGGCGTATATTTCATTTCAGGATCCTTTCCCAGACGCCCAATGATGATAGCTTTGTTTAATGTACCACGAGACATTTTCTCCTCCTTTCCCGTCAGCTTATAACGGGTTACTCATAAGATTTTAATAAAACATAACAAATAAGAATTAAATATATCTGAAAACACAGAATTCATAATTTGTTTATTTCCGATGGGAACAAACAAAAATACCCCGGCGCAAATACAGCGCTGGGGTATAATATTAATAAATTTATTTAAAATTACAAGAAAATTCTAACATCCCTTGGGTTTCGGATAATCAGGCGGCGGAATAGGAACTACGGTCGAGTATGAAGTACCGCTGGTCTGGCTTTTCAGGGCCGACAAATTGTTGTTGAAGCTGAACATTAATGCAACTGCAAACAGTGCTATGGCGATAATTCCGATAATCTT
>JAJRVZ010000235.1 GCA_024277055.1 Calditrichota bacterium | reverse complement strand
ATAATAGATTATATCCGTTTCCGGCAGTAATTTTTCCTTACCGAAAGTGGTTGGAATTTCCGGCAATTCCTCGATCGGCGGGATTCGATAAATACTCAATGTGTCCGTAATAGTCGCAGAATCCGTAACGGCTTTCAGTACAAACCGGTTCCAGCCGGGCTGAAGGTAAAGCAAATCCACGAACCCGCCGCTGGGATAAACGGTTACCAGCGAATCATTAATGCTGACAGCGGCCGCCGTATCGGAAATACCGGCACCCAGCCTGACACGATCAGTTTGCAGGGAATCCCCGTCATGCGGGATAACATAATTGAAGAACAGGGAATCGGATTGTGCGAATACCAGCTGACTCAACAACAGTATTGTTACAAAAATTTTCACGTTTCTTTCTCCCGGATGTATAGATTAAAGTATCTTTTCAAAACGCCAGAAAACACGGTCGACGACGGCATTGGCATAGTGCGAATAAAAAGCGATCGGGCCGACCCATGGAATAATGGAATGGGGCAGTCCCCAATCTTTCATGTCCTGTAAACAGCGGCGTAATAATAAGCCGCCGATGCCTTTACCGCGTAGATCCGGATGGGTACCCATCGGGCCGAACCAGCCAGTGCCGAAGTTGTTACCATTATGACCGGAGAAGGCTTTTATTGCTCCGTTTACCGTGGCGATATGCACGGCGACGGGATCCGACTTGAAGGCATTGCCGATTTCTGTTTTCCACAGGGGGAAGTTTTCATCGATAAACTGCATTAAAGGTTCGCGTTCAGAGGCGGAAGCCCGTGAAATCATTATCCCTTCCTCCGCCAGTTTTCGTTCCGCTCCGTCCGTGGACCAGTCCTGATTTTGCACGTCAACCAGCAGATTGCTGGTATCACCGATTCGTTCGAAACCGTTGCGCCATGCCCAGCACAGTGCCGGTGTGTACCGCGGATCGATTCCCGGCATAAAGTAATTAAATGGCACATCATAAATTTTTACTTTCTTAGCCCCGGCGGTCCTGAATTTTTGTTCCAGTGCCTGGTAGAGCTGAGTGGCGATTCCCTGTCTGCACCGGTCATTGTTTACCGCCATCAATTTGATATACGCATTGCGTTCATGAATATAGCCGATACGCTCATCGTGAATGTAGCGAATAACCCCCTGCATGAATCCGGCAATTTCGCCGTTCTCTTCGGCGATCAGGGTCATATCTTCTGAAAAATCGGCGTCACCAAACAGTTTTTCCTCTAACAGGTCATGGTTCCAATTGTCCAGGGAATGGGTCTGTTGCAACAGGGTCAGAACGGCGTCGAAATCCCCGTTTGAAAAAGTTCCGATTTGCATTAAAACTCCAGTACAGGTTGGTCAGATAGCTGAACAAACAGCATAATATACATTCGGCAGGCATTAATCTCAATCCGAATTGCTGGAAAGCTGTTGAAATTCATATTTGCTAAAAATATGGCTAAACCGTATTTTCTGCGCTTCTGAGATTGAAAAAAGACGGGATTATGAATAAAGAGTATGATTTGATTGTTGTCGGCGGCGGTCCGGCGGGAGCCACGGCGACCCTGTATGCGCAAAAACTGGGGCTCAGTGTTCTGCTGCTCGATAAGGCGAAATTTCCGCGCGATAAGATTTGCGGTGATGCATTGTCCGGTAAATCGGTGGCGGTACTGCGCGACCTGGGGTTTCTGGAAGAGGTGGAAAAACTACCGGGCGCATTCATTCAGAAAGTCGTTTTCGGCAGCCCGAAAAATATTGCCGTGCATATTGATATGAAAAGTGCCTTGCGAAATGAACCGCCGAAGGGATTTGTCATCCGTCGCAAAATACTGGATGCTTTTTTATTTGAAAAAGCAAAACGGCAGGCGACTACCTGTCTGGAAGAAACGAAAGTTTCGGATCTGATTTCGGAAAACGGAACCGTTCGTGGCGTCATCACCGAAGCACGCGACGGAACGCGGCAGGAATTCAGAGGCAGGATTGTCCTGGGCGCCGACGGCTATAATTCCGTTGTGGCGCGCAAACTGGGAATGTACGACCATGACCCTGAACACTGGATAGTAGCGTTACGCTGTTATTACAGGAATGTGAAAGATCTGACGAATCAGATCGAACTGCATTATGTTGACGAGGTTATACCGGGCTATTTCTGGATATTCCCGCTGGAAGACGGGTATGCCAATGTCGGAATCGGCATGCTTCATAAATCCATGAAAGAACAGAAGGTCGATTTGAAACTGGCATTACGAAAAGCCATTGAAAGTCCGGCATTCAAACAACGCTTTGCCGAGGCGGAGGCAATGGAAGAACCCGCCGGCTGGAATCTTCCCGTCGGCAGTAAACATCGTCCCAATCACGGCAACGGTTTCATGCTGCTGGGCGATGCCGCCGGGCTGATCGATCCGTTTACCGGTGAGGGAATCGGAAACGCCATGTATTCCGGGCGGTTTGCCGCGGAGGTGGCCAGACTGGCAATCGACAAAAATGATGTAAGTGCGGCTGTACTGGCCGAGTATGACCGCAGGCTTTGGAGTGCCATCGGAAATGAATTGCACGTGAGTACAAAGCTGCAACGTATCGGCCGAATTCGTTTTCTGCTGAACCTGGTGATTCACAAGGCGGCCCGCAGTAGGCACGTCAGCGAGATCATCGCCGGAATGTTGGCGAATGAGGTGCCACGAAAGCAATTGGCGAATCCTTTGTTTTATTTAAAATTGATTTTCAGTTAAAAAAAAACCCGCACTTTAGAAGCACGGGCCTGGATGTATGTGGAGGAAATATTGTTCGGGCTCAGATTGCGGCATCCTTTTCAGCGAGGATGGCACGAATCTGCTTGCGAAGTGCGGGTGATTTTTCCTGGTCAAGTTCTCTCCTCAACTCTTGCTGAAACCACTGGTTATTCATTTTGGAAAGTGCAATCAGGGCAAGTTGACGCATCTTTTCATTTTCATGATATCGATATATGTTATAAATATCGAATGTTGCGTCATGCACCCACAGTTTATCCGGGTAACGAATGATCATCTGCAAAGCAGACTGTTTCAGCCCGTCGTTATCGGATTTGAGTGCGGTGACGATATTTTCGCTGAAAGTCTGCCATTTGTCGGGCTGATTCCCGGCAAAAACGCTGCCCGCAAATACCAGCATGGTCAGCACGATAAGGGAAATAGAAATACGCTTCATTTGGCACCTCCTGATGGTGTTGTTGACTAATCACTGAATCTTATATTGCAGATACGGACGCATTTTGTGCAGGTTGCATAAAAATATATCTTTCCGGTTATAAATAAATCGATAATTTTCCGGAAATTTGTTATATTCATGATAAACAAAGCTTTAACGGCGGGCAAATACCGCCGTATATGGTAAGTAAAAACACCATTTTCCCGCATGCTGCACGTGTCGGAAACCCGGTGGATTCTTTCGGGAACGGCGGGAGACGGAAATTTCCCGACCATTCCCGGTGGGTATGTCGGGGAGCGGGTAATTCCGAACTTGTTTATTTTACCGGTAGCGCGGCATGGTCAGCCTGCCTTACAGGTATGAATTTCCGCGGGGAAATGAACTTTTTATAAACAGAGTCGATGTTATCAGGTGCAGAACGGAAATTAAAGAGCTCCGATGAAACTGATCGTGTTTGCCCACAGAGGAGAGGCGCAGGCTTTTCTTAACCATTTCTCCAATACACAACCGGATGAATTTCTTTATCGATCTGAAAATTACTTCTTCCTGATCGGTGGTGAAGGCGGTTTCAAAATGCGCAAGCGAATGGAAAAGACGCTTCAACAATATGCAGCGGAAATTGAAGGGATTTTAAATGCAGGTGTTGCCGGCAGCCTGCATGACGATTTGCCGACAGGCGCGGTATTTGAAATAAAACGGGTCGTGGATGAGGTGTCCGGAAGGATGCTGGATTTACAATCTGCAGGCAAAGGACTGACGTGTGTCAGTGCTCAGAAGCAGGCGGATAGTGACGATTATGCATTACGTCTGTCAAAACTTGGCGATGTTGTGGACCGTGAACTTTACGAAGTAACATCTGTTGCCATGCGATGGAAGTTGCCGGTGCGGTCCATAAAAATAATTTCCGATCGGGCGGGAAACTCCGTCGATAAACATGCTGTTATTTCGAAAGCATCATGGTTCAGTCGGAGATTGTTTGATTATTTCATCGAGAAATCTGAAAAATAAAATGTACTGTTCCGCTGAGGCAGGGAACCCTCCGCAGGAATCACCCCGTGAGAACCCCTTCCGGAGGAATGCCGTCGGCACAAGCCCGGATGGCGGCGGTTTTTCCCGGAGGGACCACTCCGTGGCAAGACCGCTGATAAATATAGTCGGGAAATAAAAAAAGCCCTGCTTTAATCAGCAGGGCTGTGTTCGCGGAGAGGCAGTGATTCCTCCGGAGGAGTCACTCCGTGAGAACCATGGATAGAGGTTTTGCCCCTATACTCGCTTAGCATGCGAGCGCCTT
>JAJRVZ010000234.1 GCA_024277055.1 Calditrichota bacterium | reverse complement strand
CTGGAAACCATTTTAAAAGAAGAAAAAATCGATATTGCTCCCGCCACTGCGGAAACCGCCGTGGAAGAAACCATTATCGCCAGTATCGATACGATCGAGGAAAGCAAACCAAGCGTTGAGGTTGATGAAATCGATGTCGGTGATATGATCTTTGAAAAGCCGGAAGAAGAAGTTGAAGAAGAGGAAGAACTTGAAGAGGAAGAGGAGATCGAAGAAGCTGAAGTTGCCGAAGCCCCGGCCGCGGAAGTAACCGAAGAAGCTCCCGCTCCCGGAAAAGTCGCCAACGAACTGGCGGACTTTGTCGCCGGGCAAATCAGTTCCGATGCTCCGCTTGCTGATCTGAATGAAATGATTGCCGGACGGTTGCGTCGTAAAATCATAAAAAAACTGTTTAAAAAGAATGAAAATGATTTTGTATCTTTCGTGAACGAATTGAATAACCATGGGTCCTGGAAAACGGCCTCTGTAGCCATGGACGACGCTTTTTATGAAAGAGGAATCAATCCCTATTCCAAAGAAGCGATTGCTTTTTCATACCTGGTTTATACCCGCTTCTTTCCGAAGGATAAATATGTTGGTGAACGCAGTCCTGACGAGAAATTCGATTAACTCCGCCGATTTTTCGGAGACGATATCTATTGTGCCGACGCGACGGTTAACGCGTCGGCATTTTTTATTACATTTTTCAAGAATTAGCTTGAAGGATCAATAAAGCTATGCCCGATAAAATTTGTTTTATAGGCGCCGGCCGCCTCGGTACTACCTTAGCGCTCGCTTTACAGGCAGATTCTGAATTCGAGTTGTCAGGATATTGTACTGCTTCGCCTCAACAGCAAATTCGTATCAGGCAAAAACTGTCTGTTGGCGTTGTTTCCCCGGTTCCCACGGAAGAGCTGGTACGGAAAAGCGATGTTGTGTTTATCACCGTGCAGGATGAACGCATCGCGCAGGTGGCAAAACAACTGGCAACAATGAAAGTACCGTTAGCAGGAAAAATCGTTCTTCATTGCAGCGGAGCCCTGAGTTCAGAGGAATTGACTCCGCTGTCCGCCCGGGGGGCCCGATGTGCCTCACTGCACCCGATGCAGACATTCAGCAGTACTTTCGCCGCTCCATCGGTTTTCCGCAAGGTGTTCTTTTCAGCGGAAGGGGAGGACGCCGCTTTACGGTTTTGCCGTAAAATTGTGAAATCCGTTGACGGCCTTTTTATGAAGATGGAAACCGCTAACCGGCCTGTTTATCATCTTGGAGCAACCATTACTTCAAATTTTCTGATCGCCCTGCTCGACATGGCCGCCACGGCATTCCGAAAGGCGGGAATTGAAGAAGATAAAATACCGCCGGTTATGCAACCGATGCTTAATGCCGCAATAAGCAATTTTTTTGAAAAGGGCACAACAGACGCCCTGACCGGCCCGGCCCGACGCGGCGATGCCGATATCATTAAAAGGCATCTTGCCGTGATGGAGACCCAGACGCCACGGCTGCTGCCGGTCTATAAGCAAATGACACGCTACCTTATCGATGTATTGACGACCGGGAAAACCAAAAGCCGGCAACACATTCTGGAAATACTGGATGAGGATTGATTATCACAATCATACCCGGCTATGCAAACATGCATCCGGCGATGTAATTGAATATGTGGAACAGGCTGTTGAGGCAGGATTATCCGAAATCGCCTTTACCGACCATATGCCGCTTCCCGACGGATACGATTCGGCTCATCGTATGGATATGCATCAAATGGAAACCTATCTCAACTGGATTCAGGCGGCCCGGGAGAGATTTCCGCAGATTACGATTCTGTTCGGAATAGAGGCCGATTTCATCGACGGTTCTGAGCGGTATATCGAAGATTTTCTGAACCGGTTTAATTTTGACCTGGTAATTATGTCGGTACATTTTATTCGCCACTGGCCGGAAGGAAACTGGGTATTCGGTTATGATTTTCCGGACCGTTCGCACCGACAAATTCTGGAGGACTATTTCGATGCCATGCAACGGGGAATTGAAACCGGCCTGTTTGACATCGTCGGGCATATGGATCTGATAAAGCAACCGGGACAATCATTGATTAAAACCGTTCCCGATCGTGTTTCCGCAATAATTGATTCCATAAAAAAACAGAAAATGTGTGTTGAAATAAACAGCTCCGGATTTCGAAAAATACACCGGGAATCTTTTCCGGGTACCGAATGGTTTTCTCTTTTGAAACAGTATGAAATCGATTTAACCACAGGCTCCGACAGCCATGCACCGCTGCAGGTGGCATTAAATTTTGATTCCGTTTATAAAATGTTGAAAAAATACAACTTCAATCGGATTGTCGCCTTTCGCGAACGTAAAAAACATTTTATTGAAATCGATTGAAAACGTTGAGGTTTTAAATGAGTAAGCAAATTAATCAGGGAATTGAATCGATACTGAAAAAATCCAAAAGGATTGCCGTTGTCGGACTTTCCGATTCACCTTTCCGGCCAAGCAATCAGGTCGCACGGTACTTAATTGATATGGGCTATGATATCATCCCCGTAAATCCCGGCCACGAAACAATATTAGAACGAAAATCCTATCCCGACCTGAAATCCATTCCAGGGAAAATTGACATCGTCGATGTTTTTCGGCGAAGAGAGCATATTGCCGGAATCGTCGACACGGCCATAGAAATCGGTGTAAAGGCGATCTGGCTGCAACTGGGTGTAGTGGATGAGAAAGCGGCCCTGAAAGCGCTGGAGGCCGGCCTGCAGGTTGTGATGGATCGCTGTATAAAAATCGAGCACCGGCGTTTTCAAATTGAATCCAAATAAAAAAGGCGGCTATACCCTTACCGGTACCAACCGCCATTTTTCATTAAATTTTTGCAATCACTTTCTTAAAGGCGTATGAAAGGCCACACATATTTCTCCGCCGTCGACGTTGAAAATATTTCCGGTTGCCCAGATTTCATCCGAAGTTGCCTGGGCGCAAATAAATTTAGCGATATCGGCCGGTTGTGTAAGCCTTTTGAAGGGAATCTGGCTGAGGGCAATATCAATCATCGTTTCATGCCCCGGAATTTTTCTGAGCGCAGGAGTGAATGTCACCCCGGCGCGGATTGCGTTGCAGGTGATCTGGTAGGGCGCCAGTTCAAGAGCCAGCTGTCTCACATGCGATTCGAGCGCTGCCTTGGCGGCTGAAACGGCCCCGTAAAAAGGCGTTACTCTTGTGGAACCGGAGCTGGTCATTGCATAAATCTTGGCACCGCGACCAAAAAGGTCGGCCAGCATGATATCGCGGGTCCAGTACACCAGGCTGTGCGCCATCACATTCAGTGTCATTTCCATCTGTTTTTGCGACAAACGCTCTTTGGGATCGTTATGGATGAATGGGGCAAGCGAACCGAATGCAAGTGAATGCAACATAACTTTCACCCGTCCCTGGTTGCCCTTTTCAGCGAAATGTTCTTTTAACCGGGTTAACACTTCATTTCGTTTCTGTTCCGAAGCGGCGTTGATATTAAAAAATAACGCCTCCACCCCTTTGTCCTGAATTTGCCGCTTGATCTGTTCAACTTTTGTCAGCGCCGAACCGCGATCCAGATGAATGCCTACGATGTTAAAGCCGCTTGCAGCCAGTTCCATAGCAACGGCTTCCCCGAAGCCGCTGGACGCCCCGAGAATTATAGCATAATCTTTTTCAGGATCAGGTTTTATATAAGTCACTGTATCCTCCTCGTTTACAAACTAATATGTAATTGGGATATTAATCAACAATCGCAAGTGAATCAATTTCTTGCAGAAGGTTTACACTGTAACTTAAAACAGAGGGCCACCTATTCCCGGCCCCTTTTGTGTCAGATCAATATTTCATCTGCATGCAAAAGATCGGAAAACTGTTCGTTTTTTATTTCTTCCGCATTTCGTCTCGCCTGTGCGAGACCGCCAACGATATATCTGTTGGCAACAAACACTTTTCGCGGGTTGATTTCGGATTCATCGAGCAACAGGTATCCCACGAATAAAGACGTATACATTTCGACCAATTCCCGCGCAGCCACTTCCTGAAAATCGGTATCCTCTTTATCCAGCACATATTTACGGCTTTCATCAAATATTTCACGGATTTCCTTCAAATATCCGGCAAGCCTTTCCAGGCTACCCTTGCGTTTTTTCTTCTCCTTTTCCGTGAAATGCTCCGCGAGAATATCGTTCATGGTGCCGCCGGTTGCGGCAACAATCTGCATCTGCGAAGTACCTTCGTAAATATTGGTAATTCTTGCATCGCGCACCAGGCGTTCAATGGGAAATTCTTTCATGTATCCGGCACCACCGTGAATCTGCAGCGCATCGTAACTGATTTTATTGGCGCCCTCTGTTAACGTGTATTTGGTTATCGGCGTCAGCAATGCAGCTATCTTGTTTGCTTCTTTGTAACGCTCCTGCTCTTCAGAATAGGGTTTGCCCTGTTCTTTCAACCATTCAATAGTTTCCTCGAGGCGGTTACGGATGTCAACCCAGCGGGAAGTGGCATAAAACAAAGAGCGGTTGGCTTCCAGCATGACACGCATATCGATCAGCATATTACTGACCACGGGAATGTTATAAATCGGTTTGCCGAATTGTTCACGCTCCCGGGCATATTTGACCGCTTCTTCATAAGCAGCCTGAGAAATACCCAGCGCCTGTGCCGAAACACCCAGACGGGCACTGTTCATCAAATCCATTACATATTTGATCAACCCGAATTTACGTTTACCGATTAACTGGGCGGGTGTATCGTTAAACTGCAACTCGCAGGTAGGCGAACCATGAATCCCGAGTTTGTTTTCGATGCGCCGGACTTTAACCGTATCGTCACCGTAACAGGCAAACATACTCAGACCACGACCGTCTTTTGTTCCTGCTTCCGACCGTGCCAGCACCAGCAGCACCGGTGCACCACCATTGGTAATAAATCGCTTGACGCCGCGCAAACGCCAGTTCCCGTCCTCATCCTGGTAGGCCTGCAGTTTTACCGCCTGCAGATCGGAACCCGCATCCGGTTCGGTCAGGGCCATGGCGCCGGTATACTTTCCATCTGCAAAATGCGGAATGAATTCTTTGCGTTGATCCTCCGTGCCGAATTTATAAATCGTTTCTGCAATATCCTGCAAGCCGAAAATATTCATCAATGAAGCATCCGCGCGGGAAACCATTTCTACGGCCATCATGTAAATACTCTTCGGGAAATTCAAACCGCCGTATTTATAGGGCAGCTCCATCCCCATCAGGTCGGCTTCGGCCAGTTGCTTTAACGATTCGGCGGTTCCCTGTGCGTAAACCACCTTTCCGTTTTCCATCCGGTTACCCTGCTCATCAACTTCAGCCGCCCGCGGTGCAATAAAATTTCCGGTCAGGTCACCGATTATTTCCAGCACTTTAAAATAATTGTCTTTTGCATCCGTATAATCCGCAGGAGCATAGTTGTATTCTTTGCATTGGGTATAGTTTTTTTCCATCATATCAACGACATCCTGCAACGGCAGATTTTCGAACTGGAAAAGCAGATCCTTATTATCAGTAAAAAAATTCGGCATGCCAACCTCTATTTCAATTTGTGCTTGTAAACATCAATGAATTTGGGAATCACGTCCATTGCATCGCCGACGATTCCATAATGACAGACTTCAAAAATAGGCGCCTCCGGATCGGTATTGATGGCGATAATTTTATTGGCTTCCTGCATTCCGGCACGATGCTGAATAGCCCCGGAAATTCCGCAGGCGATATACAGTTTCGGCCGCACCGTTACACCGGTCTGGCCCACCTGCCGTTCGTGCGGGATAAATCCGGCATCGACCGCCGCGCGCGAACCGGCCACTTCGCCGCCGAGCAAATGCGCCAGTTCGTAAAGCATATCAAAGTTTTCTTTGGATTGCATTCCATAGCCGCCGGCAACAATTATCGGCGCACTTTTCAAATTGATTTTGCTTTCCTCATGGTGCCGGTCCAGAATTTCGATTAGGTCGTCCACCGGTTCGGACGTATAGGGCAGTTCGGTGATTTTTCCGTTTACCGCTTTATCAAGCGGATGATTTTCCATTACGCCTTCGCGCACGGTCGCCATCTGAATGGGCACATCCGGCGTAATAATGGTGGCAATAATATTTCCACCAAAAGCCGGTCGAATTTGCAGTAACAGCTGAGGATAATCTTGTTTCAAATAAGTGACATCTTCAATTTGCAGATCGGTGCAATCCGCCGTCAACCCGCTTTTTGTAAAGGAAGCCACACGCGGTGCGAGGTCGCGGCCGATAAAAGTTGCACCGAACAGCACGATCCGCGGTTTTCTTTCGGCGACCAGTTCGCTGACAATGCGACTGTAGGGCATCGTTCTGTAGTGCTGCAGTTTTTTATGTTCAATCAGTAAAATTTCATTTGTACCGTATTGGAAGATCGAACCGCAGTTAGCTTTCATTTCATGTCCGATCATAATTGCTTTCAAGGGTCCTTTCAGCTGCTCGGCCAGTTTGCGACCTTTTGAAAGCAGTTCAAAACTGACGTCTGCAATTTTCCCTTCGCGCTGTTCAATAAAAACCCAGACTTCATTCGATATTTTACTCATGATTACCTTCCGTTTGCTGTGCCGGTATTCCCCATTATCCGAAAATGTGATCCTGCATTAATTTTTCGATCAATTCGTTCAATCCTTCCTTCGTCGGCTCAAATTGTTCATGCTCGCTGCCGGCCAGAACCACCGATTCCACTTTATGAACCTTTGTCGGTGAACCGCGCAGTCCAATTCGGGTCAAATCGACATCCAGATCATCCACCGTAAATGTGGGCATGTACAGATTTTTGGATTTATATTCCTGCAGCAGGTCGTCGATGTAAAGCAGTGAATTGGCTTCGGTCATTTTTTCCAATTCCATAAGTGTACGTGCATTTTTATATGCCATTACACGTTTGGCTCTGAAAGTACGGGGAAAAGCGGCGTCTTTGATCACGGTGATCAGCACGGGAAGCGGACTGCGCAGTTCTTCGAATCCACCGTCAATCCTGCGCCGAACGGTTATTTTATTTTTTTTGATTTCGACAATTTTTTCCGCATAGGTTATTTGCGGCACACCCAGTTTTTCTGCCGTTTGCGGACCGACCTGTGCCGTATCCCCATCAATTGCCTGCCGCCCGGCGAATATGATATCGTATTTTCCCAATTTATTTATCGCCTCCGCCAGCACATATGAAGTAGCCAGCGTATCCGCCCCTGCAAATTTACGATCACTGATCAGCAAAACTTCATCGGCGCCCATATAAAGGCACTCGCGCAGAAGATCGGAGGCTTTCGGGGGGCCCATGGTCACGGCAGTAACCGTCCCGCCATATTGATCCTTTGTTTGCAGCGCAAGTTCGAGCGCCACTTTATCTTCGGGATTAAAAACAGCCGGCAGTTTGGCCCTGTTTACGGTACCATCCGGACGCATCACCTGCCCGGAAATATTGGCCGTATCCGGTACCTGTTTAACCAGCACGATCGAGCGATATCCCATATTCGGTTCCCTTCGTGAAGAATAATGTGAAGTATGACGTAAAATGGACGAGTAATCTACTCAAATGTTTAATTCAAAACAAGTTACACCAATCGCCTGAAATATAAATGAAAATAAAAAACCGCATTTAATAAGAATGCGGTTTGGAGAAAACATGGAAAAAGTTAAATTAAGCTATCCAAGGTATTGGCGCAGTGTTTTACTTCGTGTCTTATGACGCAAACGAGCAATGGCGCGTTCTTTAATTTGCCGAACCCTTTCACGGGTTAACCTGAATTGTTTTCCGATTTCATCCAGCGTCAAAGGTCTGTCCATGTCCAGCCCGAAATACATGCGCAGCACTTCGGCCTCTTTGGGCGCCAGAGAATTCATTACTTTTTTTATTTCCAGTTTCAATGAATCTTCCAGTACCTTCTCATCCGGCCGGTTCTGGTTGTAGTTTTCCAAAATTTCGATCAGGGAATTGGCCTCCCCTTCACGCAACGGTGCATCCAGGGAAATCTGCTTACCGGACAGCTGGTAGGTCATGGCCACCTCGGAAGGAGATATATCCATTGCATTTGCAATTTCCTGAATGGTCGGCTCGCGTTCAAATTCCTGTTCCAGAAGATTGCAGGCTTTGCCCATTCTGTTCAATGAGCCGACTTTGTTCAACGGCAGACGTACAACACGGGCATGTTCGGCAAGCGCCTGTAAAATACTCTGCCGTATCCACCAGACCGCATAGGAGATGAATTTGAAACCTTTGGTTTCGTCAAACCGCTGGGCGGCCTTGATCAAACCTACGTTGCCTTCATTAATCAGGTCGCCGAACGGGAGTCCCTGGTTCTGGTAATCCTTGGCCACGCTGACAACAAAACGAAGGTTGGCCTGAATCAGTTTGGAAAAAGCACGCCGGTCCCCTTGTTTGATACGGATAGCCAGGTTGACCTCTTCCTCCGGTTTCAGCAAGGGTACATTGCTGATTTCGCCAAGATATTTGTCGATGGATTTGTCTCTGAAAAATGACCCGTGAGAATTATATTCCGCCACGCTTCCTCCCCTTTTTATGTTATTTCCTGCGCTTCGGAAATTGATGGTAAAAATATATCAAAGGCACAAAAATCAAGTCTGTGATTCCCGTCACTCTGTCCATATTTGACCTGCATTTTCAATCGTTTTCGATTGGCAATATTTATTCATTCCATTTTTTTTGATGGAATTGTCCCGGTTTTCATGGAAGACGGGAGATTCCTGCACTATTTAGGCGAATTAGGCAAAATTATATTGATATAAAATTCCAGAATTACTAATTTGAAATTAATATTTTATCGGGATTGATTACGTCCATAATTTTGTGTAAAAAGGCAAAAGTTTAAAATTTGCCATATCCTTCCTAACTTTAAGTTTGGTAAACAAAAAAGAAAGGAAAGGACATGGCAAACGTAGAGACAAAAGATAGTGTAATCG
>JAJRVZ010000013.1 GCA_024277055.1 Calditrichota bacterium | reverse complement strand
TTCCTGCGGCGCCATGCCGTTGCTGCTGTTCCATTCATGGGCATGCACATCGATCAGGCCCGGCATGATGGTTTTGCCGCCTGCATCAATTACCTTTGCATCTTCCGGCACTGAAATCGAATCCGATCTGCCGACCGCTTTGATCCGGTTGCGTTCGATAACAATCGTTCCGGATTCGATTATTTCGTCGCCTTTCATGGTAATGATTCTGGCGTTGGTGAAGGCAATTATTCCCTCGGGGATATCTTCTTTCAATTCCAGACCGATTTTCAGACCGGTCGTGTCGACCGGAGGCAGGGAGTCGGTCGCACCGGGAACAAAGGTGAAACATTCCGTTAAATCACGCGAAAAATACTGCGGACCGATCGTCCAGTGCAGCGTCCGGCTGTCCCCGGACCAGTGCAGATAGCTGCCGGCGTCGCGGGTCACTTTTTTTACCGGGTATGCTTTGGAAGCGGCTGAAAGATCCACCGGTTTGCCGGTCACCGGAAACGGGGCAACGTATGCGTTAAACAATTCGGTGAACGCCACCCATTTTTCGTCGGGACTCGGAACGATTTGCACGGCATATTTGGAGGTGAAGTGCGTTCGTTCGTCACCACCGTCCAGTCGCCGGCTTTTAAAAGCCTTTTTGTCTCCTCCTCCGCTCAAATAAAAAATTCTGGTTCCGTCATTGCTGAAAAGGGGTTGACGACCTTCCTCGCAGATCAGGTGCATCTTACCGCCGTCGGCGGCAATCCAGTACAGACCACGGTCGGTGGCATTGCTGTTCCCGATTACAAAATTTCCGCCTCCGCGCCGGAAAACGATTTTCTTGCCGTCATTTGAAAAAGACGGTTCGAAATAGAATCCTTTTCGTGTGGTGAGTTTTTTCGCACCACCGCCGGTTAAACGGATTTTTCTCACGGCTCCGGTTTCCTGATCGTTCCAGGTGGTGTAGACAATCCATGTACCATCCGGACTGAAGGCCGGGGCGTATTCAAAAGCGGTATCGTCCGTCACTCTTTCCGGTTTGCCGTCGGGAAGTTCCTTTTTCCACAAATAACCGGCGCCGTGAAAAACCAGCCATTGGCCATCGGGCGATGTTACCGCCTGCCGGATCATTTTCACAGGAAATGTTTCAGACGAAATCTCCTGTTTGAAACGTACGGCCCGGGTAATTGTAAATTCCGTTTTTATATGGAACGGAACGGTTTCCACTTTACGGCTTTCGATATCGATTTTGCGTATTTTTCCCTGTGCATAAAAAATAATATGCCGGTTATCGGGCAGCCATTGAAAATTGGGATATACGCCGAATATAGCCCAGGTCTCCTGCTGGTCTTTGCTCAGTCCGTCAAAAAGCGGCCACATTTCACCGCTGCTGCGTTCATAAAGAAACAATACCGATTTTGCCCGGATGCGGCGCACAAAGGCGATATATTTGCCGTTCGGTGAAACCTGCGGCCGAACCGCTCCCCCCTCACCGGTAATGATATTTTTTATCTTACCCGTTACGCGATCCAGGCGGCGAATTACATAGATTTGCCCGTTCGGATCTTTATTGTATTCGAAACGATTTCCGGGACTCATATCCTGGCTGAAGAACAGGTAACGTCCGTCCGGTGAAAAACACGGTTCGCCGGCGTCTTTTTGATCGTTCGGTCTTTTGGTCAGCTGCAGCCCGCTTCCCCCGCTGATGTGGTACATCCACATTTCCCCCGCACCCAGCGAACGGCGGCTGGTAAAATGTTTGCGGGCGACCAGATACTGTCCGTCCGGTGTCCAGACCGCATTATTCAGCAGGCGAAAGGATTCTGCGGTTACCGCATGGGCATCGCTGCCGTCCGCATTCATAACCCAGATATTGTCGCCGCCGGCGTGATCACTGGTAAAACTGATCCGCTTTCCGTCTGGGCTGAAACGCGGTTGTACTTCAAAGGCAGGTCCGTCGCGCAGCAGTTTCGCCTCGCCGCCGGTTACCGGCATGATGAAAATATCACCCAGCAAATCGAACACGATCTGCCTGCCGTCCGGGCTGACGTCCAGGTTCATCCAGGTACCTTCATCCGTTTCAATTGGTGTTTTTAAACCCGGGCCGTGTTCCGCAGTTACATCCCATTTCTTCTTTTCAGCGGCCAGTAACAGAATGGAAATACTCAACAGTAAAATAGTTTTTTTCATGAAATTCTCCGGCAGATTTTGAAAGGCTGAATATAACAGTCAGTTGATTTGACTGCAATCGATACCTTAACAATTGTTACCGTACAATTAACAGACGATCGATATATGACATTTGTCATAGATAATTTACGATTCCTCCATATATTCCGAATACTTTTTCCATCGAAAACTCAAAACCGGCGAGGGGAATAATGAAGAAATATATCAGCATTTCATCCATGGGCAAGGACCGTCCGGGTATTGTCGCTAATTTTTCACGTGTACTCTACGAACTGGGCTGCAATCTTGAAGAATCCAGTATGCTGCGGCTACGAGGTGAATTCGCTATTCTGCTGCTGGTTAGTCTGCCGGAAGGGATGCAGCCGCAGGTGCTCGACCGCGCCCTGCAGGTTCTGAGTAAAGACATGCAGCTGACTACATCGGTGCGCGTATTGTCTGCGGAAGAAATAGAATCACCGAAGATTCACGGCGAGTTATTATATGTGTTATCGGTTTACGGCGCCGACAAGCCGGGCATTGTTTACCATGTGACCCAGCGACTGGCCGATTTGCAGATCAATATCACCGATTTGAATACGCGAGTGCTGGAAAGCGGCGAAACGCCGGTTTATGTGCTGATGGTTGAGATCGAACTGGCCGATGAGAGTCAGCTGGAGTTTCTTCCCGACGAGCTGGAAAAACTTAAAAAACAGCTCAAAGTGGAAATAACCATGAATCCCGCCGAACCCACGGAATTTTAATGGCCGTTCTACCGATTCGTCTTTTTCCGGACCCTGTTTTGAAACAGAAAAGCCAGCAGGTCGAAAGTACCGATCATCCGGCCAGCCGGCAGATGATGCAGGATCTGACCGATTCATTTTATGCGCATCCCGGAGTGGGATTGGCCGCACCGCAGATCGGACTGCTCTGGCAGATGATCGTGGTCGATACCCGCCGTCATCCGAAATTCGGAAAATACAGCAGCGGTCTGCTGCAATTGTTCAATCCGAAAATAATCGAAGCCTCCGGCAAAAAGGTGGGCCGCGAAGGCTGTCTGTCCATTCCCGATCTGATTGTGCGCGTGCCGCACAACGAAAAGGTGATGGTACAGGCAACCGATATCAACGGTGAGCCGTTCGTGCTGCAAACAAGGGGATTTGAAGCAATTTGCCTGCAGCACTAAATCGACCATTTGAACGGAATTCTGATCCTCGACCGTATCCGCTCCATCCGCTCCGACCTTTTCCGGCGGGAGCTGTGAAGCAGTAAGGTGTGAAGCGTGGCGCGTGATAAGTGACGAATATCAGGCAAGGAAAACCGGTAGTCAATATCCAATGTCCAATATTCAATGTTCAATTTCCAACGTCAAATATCCAATATTCAATATTCAATTTCCAATATTCGAATTAGCCGCTAACGGAAATCCCGGAGGGATTAAATATTTGTAGCACCAACAGC
>JAJRVZ010000233.1 GCA_024277055.1 Calditrichota bacterium | reverse complement strand
GGCAAATCGACTGATATGCTGTCGGCAATCGTATTTGCCTGAACCGGCTGCGGAACGGTCATTCCGTTCCGGAAAGCCCGTGCAACGGCATCGGAGCCCTCTGCCTGGCAGGCGATTAACCGCGGCAGTTTGTCGATCAGGCCGAGTGCGTGAAAGTCCTTAAATCCCTTCCACAACCCGCTGATGATGCAGCCGTCTCCCACAGGTATAAAAATAAGATCCGGGACTTTAAATTCCAGCTGTTCGCATATCTCCAGTGCGGCTGTTTTTTTTCCTTCAAGGTTAAACGGATTGATGGCCGTAGAGCGGTTGTACCAGCCGAATTCCTCGCAGGCTTCACCGCACAAATCGAAGGCGAGATCATAGTTGCCGTTTACCAGAACAACCCTGGTGCCGAAAACGATAAGCTGGCTCAACTTGGCCTTCGGAATGCTTGCCGGAACGAAAATCACCGTTTGTATTTCCAGCGGAGCGGTCAGGCAGGCCAGAGAAGCAGCCGCATTCCCGGTCGATGCGGTGGCAATCGTCCGCTGGTTTGTTTCAAGCGCCCGTGCAATTGAAACCAGGCTGGCGCGGTCTTTTGCCGAAAGACTGGGCAGGCGCGTATCATCCTTGGTGAAGAAGTGCTGCAATTCAAAGGCGGCAGCGGCTTTTCGGTGGGCGCTCAGCGGTGTAAATCCGACCGCAGCATTCAACGGTTCCGGAACGGATTCGATCGGCAGCAGGGGCAGATAATGTTTCAGCAGGTTCTCCGCAGGTCCGAAGGGCACGGATTCGGGGTGAAAACGGATACCTGAAAGATTATACCGGATATCCAGTGTTCCCGCCAGCGGGCCGCAATCGGGGCAGGTATAAAGATTCTGCTCCGCATCAAATTTTTTTTCACAGCTGATACATTCAAACTCAAACTTCATTTTTTTGCCGAAATTGCTCCTGATACAAGTGGCGTAAAATACAAACATTCAAACATTATTCAAATACCGCCCGCCAGGAAAATCTACGATTTCAGGATTGATTAAGAAAGCGGATTTATTTGTCTTAAATTGACAAGTTAATTCACCTGCTTAACAAAAAGGTATATTAAAATTGAAAATTGTGTAATAACGATAAAATGAATAGTAATAGTGTGACTAGTATCACACTGGCTCGGGAGGCCTTCTCTATTTTCGTTACAGATGTATTTTAAGCGACAGGGGAGGTGATTATCAAGACATGCAAATAATGTAGTACTCAGGTACAGGATGACCGTAGAGACGACAGTGTATGTACTCATGAATTAATTTGGGGGAGAAATAATGAAGCGCAAATTTACGCTACTATCTTTTTTACTATGTTTACTTTTTGTACTGCCTGCCGGTGTAATCGCACAATTACCGGTACCACCCGCCTTAAATACCGTTCCCGTTCCCGAACCGCCCAACCTGTTCGATTTTATCACCGATAAGCAAAAGGCCGTTGAACTGGGAAAAGCATTGTTCTGGGATATGGCGCTTGGAAGTGACGGCGATCAGGCCTGCGCCAGTTGTCATTTCAATGCGGGGGCCGATATGCGTTCAAAAAACGCCCTGAGTCCCGGTTTGAAAAGCGGGGATGAGACTTTTCAATTAGGCGGTCCCAATTTTCAACTGGAAATCGCCCACTTTCCTTTGACTCAGTTCACCGATCCTGTCAATCGTTTTTCACCGATAATACAGGATTACAATGAAGTTGTATCGTCGGCGGGTGTGGCTTTCAAGAATTTCAAACGAATTGTGGAAGGAGATGAATTTGACCGGGGCAGGATTGTAACCGATCCGATATTCAGCGTCATAGACCGCAAAGGGAAGATGCGCAATACCCGAAGGGTTGAGCCGAGAAACACACCGACCGTGATCAATGCCGTATTTAATCTGAGGAATTTCTGGGACGGGAGAGCCAATCATAATTTCAATGGTGTAAGTCCTTTTGGTTTGCATGATCCATCCGCCGTTATATATCAGGTCGGTGCGGCAGGAGTGGTGGAGGCTACTCCGATCATGCTTCCGCTCTCCAGTCTGGCTTCGCAGGCCGTTGGCCCGCCGCTTTCCGATTTCGAGATGTCTTTCGCCAATCGTATCTGGCCACAGGTGGGCAAAAAAATGCTCGCGCTGCGTCCGCTCAGCCAGCAGCTGGTTGACCCCACGGACAGCGTGCTGGGTCCCCTGGCAAATACGAATCTTGATCCGCTTGCACCGGGATTGCAGGTTAGCTATATAACCATGATCCAGCAGGCATTTCAGCCGAAATTCTGGGCCGATTCAACCTATATCATAAGACATATAAACGGTGTCCCGACAATTGTACCCTGGCCAACACACAGAGGTAAACTGAATGAACTGAGTTATCGCAACGAATACAGTTTGATAGAACAGAATTTCTCTTTGTTTTTCGGCCTGGCCGTTCAGTTGTACGAAGCCACATTGATTTCAGACAATTCAAAATTCGACCAGTTTGCCAGGGGTGAAACCACTTTAACTCCACAGGAACAGCGGGGGCTGGACATATTCATGAATATCGGTCTGAATCCCGATCCGAATCTGCCGGCGGGATTCTGCGGCGCTTGCCACACCGGCTCGGAGTTTACCGCAGCTACGGTCAGCCAGCTGGGGCGCGTGGAACCGCCGGTACCCGGCGAGCCACTTGGTGCTCCGGAAGGGCTCGTAGAGCGTATGCCTTTTGCGTTAGCTGCTCAGGTAGGTACAATCAACATGAGTACGGATCCCTTGCCCGATCAAGCTTTTTTTCCGGCAGGATTCAGTCTCGGCAGTCTGCTCGGCTTAATTGAAGTTGTTCCTTCTGCTGTAATGGCTCCGGCAGGCACCGCAACCTTCAGTGGCAGTTTTCCGGCGGGAACTTCACTGGGAACCCCGGGATTGGTAGCGATTTTTCTGAATCCGGAACCGGTAACCGCGGCCGATCCGCTGGTAGATGCGGCTCTCACGGTGAACGCAGCAGGTGAAGTGGGTTTTTCAATTGCTACTCTGAATCTTCCGTTGGGTTTCTATGATGTCATGGTTGACGGCTTTCTGCTCGGTACCATCGAAATCATTCAGAATATTATTTATGACGTCGGTTTTTATAATATCGGCGTGCGTCCGACACTGGATGATCTGGTGCTGGGTGCTCCCGGCGTGCTTCCCGATGGAAGACCGCTGGCATTCGTGCGTCAGCTGGAAGCGGGTATTCCGACTGCCGAAGTGGTTATAGGTATTCCGGGCGGCGGTTTTTTGCCGGCACCGCCATTTATACCCGGAGAGCGCACGGTAGTCGACGGTGCTTTCAAGGTACCGACTCTGCGCAATGTTGAACTGACGGCTCCGTATTTTCATAACGGCGGTCAGCGAACGCTGCACGAAGTGGTCGAATTTTACAACCGCGGCGCGGATTTTCATGAAACCAATATTCAGGATTTAGCTCCGGAGATTGTAGCCCTCGGCATGACCCCGGTCGATATTGATGCGGTTGTAGCCTTTCTGAAAACACTGACCGACGAACGGGTTCGCACAGAAAGCGCTCCTTTTGATCGTCCTCAGATATTTATTTCCAAAGGTCACAAAGGGGACCATTTGAAGGTTAGCTACAAACGGGGTGTCGCCAGGGATAAGTTTATGAAACTGGCGGCAACCGGAGCCGCGGGCGGGGCGCCGATTGCGCCGTTTCTCAGTCCCGGAGCGCTGGCTAAGGGAGCGGAAGAATATGAACGGGATGAAAACGGAAAATTTGTTTTTGCAAAAGAAACGATTTTCTCAGACCTGATCCCTCAAAAATTCAATCTGCATCAGAATTATCCGAATCCGTTTAATCCGACGACGAATATTACCTATGATTTGCCGAAACCGGGTAATGTTCAGCTGATTGTTTATGATCTGCTCGGTAAAAAAGTGCGTACCTTGGTAAACACTTACCAGCCGGCAGGTTCCTTCAAATCGCAGTGGGATGGACGCAATGATGAGGGAACGCGGGTTGGATCCGGCGTGTATATTCTCTCTTTGAAAACAGAAGGTTTCGCATCAAGCCGTAAAATGATTCTGGCTAAATAAAACGATTTCATTTCCGGTTAAAGAACGCTGTCCGCCTCACGGGCAGCGTTCTTTTTTGCCTGAAAAAATGTTTCAATATATTCCGCGGTGTTTTGAATATCGGGTAAAGAAGGAAAACAAATCGAAAAAGAACCGCATAACCAGGAATATTTCAATCCGTTCTTCGGGGATTGCTTTCCGGCACAACAGGATTGTTAACCGGGTATACCTGCAGGGAATGGGAAATAAGGCTTCCGTCGCGGTAGAAAAACTGTCCGGAAAAAAATCCGTCATTTTCCAAAAGCGGCAGAAAATAACGATCTCCTTCCCAGAGATTCAGATCGGTGAGCAGCCGGTCCTCTATCCATTCAAGGTGTCCTTCGTCCGATTCAATAAGATCGCCGCTGAATTGAGTGGCGATAAATACAAATACGTACCATGTTTCACCCTGACTGAATTCGGGAAAAGTTAAAATTCCCTTCAGCTGCGGATTGATAATATTCAGACCGCACTCTTCCTTGATTTCACGGATTACACATTGTTCGGGTGATTCGCCGGGGATGAATTTTCCGCCCAGACCATTCCATTTGTTTTCATGAATGTCATTTTCCTTTTTTATCCTGTGCAGCATCAGTGTCTTGCCATTCCTGCGGATATAGCATAAGGTAGCCAGTTTCATCGTTAATTCCATGATAATTGAATGCTGAAAGCAGTATACAATTGCAAGCCCAGGGTAAGCCCGGCGCCGAAAATCATAATCAGTAAAGTGAAAACCTGCAGGTAAGCGGCGAAGGATGCGCCGGTACGAATATAGGATTCATCCGGGTGTTCCGGATTATAATAGACGGTAACCCTGGTTCCGGGCGGATACTGGGCGACGATACGGGTTGCCGTATCCCGGCGGGAATTTCTGGCACCGAACCCCGGTGTATTCAGATCCGTCGTTTTTATGAATTCCCGTCTGGCGGCGCTATATCGATAAGTTATCTCCGGATGAAAAGCTCTTTTTCCGGCAACCTTCGAACCGATGACCTCAGCCTGCACCAGCGGCCACGATCTGCGTTGCAGCGATTCCCGGATTTCCGAAAGCGGTTCGAAAATAAAAACAACGGCGACAATCAGGAATAGTGAAGCGATAGCCAGGGGAGTGGCAGCCGGTTTAAAACGGCGTCCTCTTCTGTATAAAACCAGCGCAATAATTATTCCTGAAACGAAAACGGAAATCGGTACAATAAAAAAGGCCATAAAATACTTCTATTCTTCAATCTTTACTGCCGTACCGCTGGCGCTGACCATGAGCATATTGCCGGAACCGCCGGATATGGTTTCGTAATCCAGGTCTACTGCAATGACCGCATTGGCGCCCAGCATACCTGCTTCTTCAATCATTTCCTGCAGGGCGATATCTTTGGCCTTGCGTAATTCCCGTTCATAAGAACCCGAGCGTCCGCCGATGATGTCTGTGATACCGGCAAATAAATCCTTGAACAGATTGGCGCCCAGGATGGCTTCGCCGGAAACCAGGCCATGATACTGAACGATTTTTTTGCCTTCAATGGTTGGAGTGGTTGTGACTAACATAGGTCCTCCTCTTCGACTTGTTTGAATTGAATAAAATGTACAGAGAAACAATGAAAATTCAAACGTGTTTCACCGGTTTCAATCGAAATGAAGTATTTCAATATCCCGGTTTATTTTTTTTGATTGTTTTACAGGCAGTTAAACGGAATATTCAAAATGCTTGAAACACTATGTTTTATCAGATTGAAGGGGCTTTTGCTGTTTTTATTGAAGTTATTCACCGGCATTGTTTTTGAAAGGCACGACTAACGAGGTCTTCATACGTAAGAGGTATTAGCAAATCACGAAAATAAATAAGGGCAGCAGAGGAACTGGAGAGGAACTTACTGGATGATCAGCACAGCAAATCTATGTGCCGCATGCTAATCGTTATTACACGTAACTGGGGTCGTCGCTGACACTACCTGTTTGTTCGAACAATTAATAAGTAAAGATATACATTTATATTCAACACTGCTCTTTAAGATAATACCTTCTTTGCACGGACACTATTCTATACCCGGAACGGTGAAATGCCAATTAAACTAATTTCGTTGATTAAAATCTGATTCTGGGTACGATCAGGCTATACCGTAATCTTCAAATGGCCGGAAATATTATCAAAACTGCGTCATCACATCATTATAGAGCAATATGTTCTATCCGTTCTAACAATGATCCAATACAGCATCAATCGAGAATTCCGGTTGGCAAAAAACAATTAAAGGAGGAGGCGTAAAAATGCTTTCGATCGTTTTGATTCTGTTATTGCAGGTTTACCTGTTTTAGCAGCACGTAGATATTTCATTTGTTTTTATTGCAAATACAGGAGGGGAAAGCCGCATAATTTTTCACACTTCATGCAGAACAATAATAAAAGCGGATACCGGTTTCCGATAAAAAAGTACACTGCGACATTGACCGATATGAGTATATCTATTATGTTTCGAAAAACAACGAAATGAGAATCTGGTGAAAAATCTGGTAAAAGTATTCAAGGCACTGGCGGACAGCAACCGCATCCGCATCATAAAAATGCTGGAGGTGCATCCTTTGTGCGTATGTGAAATAACCGATATTCTGCAACTGGCTACATCCGCAGTATCGAATCACCTCTCCATTCTGAGAGACGCCGGATTTATCGAAGATAGAAAAGACGGTCGCTGGGTGGATTATCATCTACAGAAGAGCGGACAAGAAAGTTTTGTGCGTGAATTGTTGCCGTTGCTGGAAGCGTGGCTGCCGGATGACAGGACGATTCAGAGTGATCGGCGGAAAGCGCAGAGCGTCGACCGTAACAGTATCTGCCGTACCTGAAAATTCTTAAATAATAGTTCGATATTTTCCAAAATACCGGAAAAAATACCTAATGGACTGGAAATCGGAATACAAATATCTGTTGTGGCTTACCGGCATTTTTCTTTTTACCTATTTTATGCCGGTGGGAAATGTTGTTTTTAATGAGGCGCTTTATTCAGCTTTTGAACTAACCCGCTGGTATGCCCGCGAGCATATTTTGCTGTGTCTTTTACCCGCTTTTTTTATCGCCGGTGTAATCGCGGTGTTTGTCAGTCAAAATGCGGTAATCAAATATTTCGGGGCGGCGGCTAAAAAATGGTTATCATTTCTGGTGGCATCCTTTTCGGGAACAATTCTTGCGGTCTGTTCCTGTACCATCCTGCCTTTGTTTGCGGGTATTTATAAGCGGGGCGCCGGAATTGGTCCGGCGATCAATATTCTGGCAATTATTTTGACTGCGAGGATACTGGGTTTGGAACTTGGCATTGCCCGGGTGGTCGGTGCCGTACTGTTTGCCGTTATCATCGGTTTACTAATGCATGTAATTTATCGCAGGGAAGAAGCGGTGAAGGCGACACACCAAATGACCTTACCGATGGAAGAGGAAGGCCGGCCTTTATGGCAGACGGCCACTCATTTTTTCATTTTGGTGGCAATACTAATTTTCGCGACATGGGGGGCTCCCGAAGGAAGTTCGGGACTGTGGGCCATGATCCGGAAATTCAAATGGTG
The DNA here is from genome assembly GCA_024277055.1 of Calditrichota bacterium. GTDB lineage: Bacteria > Calditrichota > Calditrichia > JAJRVZ01 > JAJRVZ01 > JAJRVZ01. Next base: position 4,475 of record JAJRVZ010000233.1, on the reverse strand, counting down.
GCTTGTGGCAATATTTGCGGGTGGATTGGCTTTCTCTTTGATTGGTATTTTGAAAATAAAATTAATGCGGGTTGTTGCCGGAGCATCTGTGGTCGCCGTGAGCACCCTGCTGGTTCCTTCCAAACCGTTAATTCCATTCGTTACCGGTATCGTGGTACTTAGTATTTTAATTTCCTTCGGCGATGAGGAGAGTCAGGCGTGGATGGCGGAAAGCTGGAGTTTTGCCAAACAGATTCTGCCGTTGCTGGCGGTTGGGGTTTTGGCGGCTGGATTTTTTCTCGGCAGTCCTGAAGGAGGTAAAGGTATTATTCCTGATACGTGGATTTCCGGATTAGTTGGCGGAAATTCGCTAGGCGCCAATTTGTTTGCGTCAGTCGTTGGGGCATTCATGTATTTTGCTACGCTGACTGAAGTGCCGATTCTGCAGGGATTGATCAATGCCGGGATGGGGAAGGGACCTGCACTGGCGTTATTGCTGGCCGGACCTGCGCTTTCATTGCCGAATATGCTGGTCATTCGCAGTGTTATGGGTACGCAAAAGACGCTGGTGTATGTCGTGTTGGTTACAATAATGGCCACCCTGAGTGGATTGCTGTTTGGCGGACTATTTTAGTGTATTTCATGTGAGCAAAAAAGTTTTATGAAGGACAGATTTAACGAAGTAATGCGCTACATACTTGAAGTTTTTTGTATTTCTTGCAAAAGAAGTCGGAATGATATGGAGAATTCACTAAGTCACGAAGGAAGAATGAACAAGGCTATCTTCGTGAGCTTCGTGTAAATAAGGAGGGGAAAGTGAGAATTTTAATTCTGTGTACCGGTAATTCCTGCCGCAGCCAGATGGCGGAGGGTTTTCTGAAATCATTCGACCCGAATCTGGAGGTTTTTTCCGCCGGTACAAAACCTTCGGGGCAGGTTCACCCGAAAGCAGTGCAGGTAATGAATGAGATCGGCATTGATATTTCAGCAGGGCAACCACGGGATGTCGGTGAGTTTGTCTCGCAGTCGTTTGATTATGTTATTACTGTATGTGACAATGCAAAAGATACCTGTCCGGTATTTATCGGCAATGTAGGCGAGCAACTGCACATCGGATTCGAAGACCCGGCGGAGGCAAAAGGACCGGAAGAAGAAATACTTGCTGTGTTTCGCAGAGTGCGTGACGCGATTAAACAGGACTTTTACAAATTCTATCAGGAAAAGCGAGAGCAAAATCAATAATCAATGAAAAATGAACTTGTGTATGCCATAAAAACTATGATTCAGGAGATGATTCACAGGTAGTCGGGATTACAGGAATGACAAGATCACATGATAAAAAGAATATGGAAGAAAGATTGTTCTATTTTAATTTTTGAATAATATTCCGGATTAACTCACGAAATTTATTCTGTTACATCCCGTGAATCTGTAAAACAAAAAGGAGGACAAAAGATGTTGAATATTAAAGTCGTGGGCAGTGGTTGTCCGAATTGCCAAAAACTGGAGCAATTGTGTCATGAAGTGATTTCCGCAAAAAATCTGGAAGCGGAAATTGAAAAGATCACAGATTTTAACAAGTTTGCCGATTTCGGAGTCATGATAACACCGGGGCTGATCATTAACAACCGGTTGGTCAGCAGCGGGAAGATTCCCGCGAAGTGGACGCTGGAACGTTGGATTACAGAGGCATATGAACATGTTTGAGAAGAGAAAATTAGGCAGAAAGGCGTAATGAGTACGGTTTCTAATAAACTATCTTTTTTTGACAGATATTTGACCTTGTGGATATTCCTGACCATGGCGGTTGGCGTGTTGCTGGGTTTTACATTTCCGGATATCGCCGGATTCTGGGATCAATTCAAATCGGGAACGACGAATATACCGATTGCCATTGGTCTGATCCTGATGATGTACCCACCTTTAGCAAAAGTACGTTATGAAAAACTGCCGCAAATATTCGGAAATCTGCGATTACTTTTTTTATCGTTAGTGCAAAACTGGATTGTCGGTCCGCTGGTGATGTTTCTTCTCGCTATCGGTTTACTGGCGGATATGCCGGAAATGATGATTGGTGTAATACTCGTCGGATTGGCACGATGCATTGCCATGGTTCTGGTTTGGAACGATCTCGCCGGCGGGGATTCTGAACTGGCGGCCGGGCTGGTGGCTTTTAATGCCGTATTCCAGGTGCTGCTGTATTCAGTATACGCCTATTTTTTCATCACGGTTTTACCGCCATTGTTCGGTCTGAGCGGCGCCACAGTAAATGTTTCAATTTCAGAGATCGCCATCACGGTTTTAATCTATCTCGGTATCCCCTTTTCAGGCGGCCTGTTAAGCGGTAGTGTTTTACGAAAATTAAAAAGCGATGAATGGTATTTCAAAAGCTTTATCCCGAAAATTTCCATATTGACTCCCGTCGCCCTGCTGTTTACTGTTTTTGTCATGTTTTCACTGAAAGGCGAAAACATCATCGTGCTGCCGCTTGATGTATTGAGAGTGGCAATCCCCTATTCTTTATACTTTGCGTTCATGTTCTTTGCAACGTTTTTTATCGCCAGGAAAATGGAAACACCCTATGAAAAAGCCGCCACCGTTTCATTCACCGCCGGCAGCAACGATTTTGAACTGGCCATTGCGGTGGCAGTGGCTGTCTATGGAATAAATTCTGCGGTGGCATTTGCAACCGTTATCGGTCCGCTGGTAGAGGTGCCGGTGTTGATCGGACTGGTAAATGTCGCCCTGTGGTTTCAGAAAAAATATTTTAAAAATGTCGAAAAAGGTGCGCTGACGGCCCCGGATGTTTGTCCTTAATATAGAATTTGTGTGAATTCCTAAATCGGTCTATATTCCCTGAAACTGAAGAGAAATTAATGAGTCATAATCACCACCATCATTCCAATACTGGCGCCCGACTACTGCTAACAATGATTCTTAATTTCGTGATCACTATCGTGGAAGTTATCGGTGGTCTTTTGTCCGGCAGTCTGTCGCTGATCTCCGATGCCCTGCACAATTTCAGTGACGGAGTCTCGGTTATCATTTCATGGATTGCTATTCGCCTCAAAGAAAAGGATAAATCGTACCGGCATACTTTCGGACTGAAACGGGCGGAAATTCTTGCCGCAGTAATTAACTCCTCCGTTCTGCTGGTGATCACCCTGTACCTGTTTTATGAAGCGGTTTTGCGTTTTTATGAACCGCAGGTAATTTCCGGCGGGTTGATGACCGGCGTGGCTGCAATCGGGTTGGTTGCAAATATTGTCGGTACGTTGTTGCTGGCAAGAGATGCAAAAACCAGTCTGAACATAAAATCCGCCTACCTGCATTTGCTTTCCGATGCGATTTCTTCATTCGGTGTTATTCTGGGTGGTTTGGCGATTGTTTTCTGGAATGTTTACTGGGTAGATCCCTTGCTGACTTTTCTGATCGGACTGTATATTTTAAAGGAAAGTTATGAGATTCTGCAGCAGGCTGTTCATGTGCTGATGGAAGGTGCACCGACGGATATTTCAATTCGGGATATTCAAAAGGCCGTCGAAGCAGAGCCGCAGGTTCAGAATATTCATCACATTCATATCTGGACGGTGGGTGAGAACGACGTGCATTTGGAAGGACATGTCAATATCGAGGATATGCTGATCAGCGAAAGCAATTCACTTCTCTCAAGACTTGAACACCTGTTAAGGGAGAAGTTTAATATCCGCCATATTACGCTGCAGTTCGAATGTAACCGGTGCCCAGAAGTCGGACTGATCAATCATAAAATCAAAAAATCATAATCCCCATCGGGTTGTTTACTGAGATAATGGACATCACCGGCCAATTCCCATCTCAATCAAACTACGGTTTACTTTACAAACCGCTCAACAAATTTGAAATTGACACTATCAGATTTCGTTAAAAAAGCAGAACCCGGGTTCCCAGCGACAGGGTCAAATGGGTTTCCGCAGCCGCGGGCACCTGCTCGACAACCGGCAGCTGCAGACTCATTTCGAACAACATTTTTTTCCACGGAATAAATTGCAGCCCGGGTGAAAGAAACATAATCTTTTTTCCGGTACGGCTGTTCACTTTTCCGTTCAGTTCCAGAAAGACATTTACCTGGTACGGCGGGTAAGTAACCGGCAGCAGGGGAAGACCTGCGGCGAAGTTGAAGAAAAAATTATCCGCAAATTCATTCGATGTGACAGTATAACCGAGTTCGGAGTACAGACCGATGGCAGTCGTCACTTGTGCAGCGATCAGCGCCAGTTGCGTTTGTCGGGAGCCTGTTCCCAGGGGCGGCAGAGATTTTCGATTGCCGGTGGGAAAATTTTCCTTTACTTTAAGAGCCATGCGAAAAGTTCTGGCGCGGGCGTCCTGCTGGTAAATCAGAAATTTTACAAATAGCGCGGCATCGCCGATACCCGAGACGGACGACAACCCCGAAACCGATTTGGATACAAAGGGAACACTGACACCCGCCAGCAGGTCTCTGGTTATATTAAAGG
>JAJRVZ010000232.1 GCA_024277055.1 Calditrichota bacterium | reverse complement strand
TGAGCGAAGAACAGGCGATGATGGAAGCTGACCGTTGCCTGAACTGCGGTGTGTGTGTGGAATGCCATGAGTGTCAGCGCGTTTGCGAACCAAAGGCTATCGATTATGCTATGCAGGATGAACTTGTAGAGGTGGATGTCGGACAGATAATTGTGGCAACAGGATACGATCTGTTTGATGCTTCACAAATGATGCAGCTGGGGTACGGCCGCCTGAAAAACGTGATCAGTTCCCTGGAGTTTGAGCGAATGCTGAATGCTACCGGACCTACCAGCGGGCGCATCCTGCTGGAAAACGGAAAAGAACCGCGTGCTGTGGCGATTGTACATTGTGTGGGTTCGCGCGATGCCAATTACCACCGCTATTGTTCGCGTGTATGTTGCATGTATGCCATGAAATTTGCGCACATGGTTAAAGATCGGACCAGCGCGGAGGTCTATAGTTTCTACATCGATATGCGTGCCTATGGAAAGGGATATGAAGAGTTTTACAGCCGCATACTCGAGGAAGGCGTAAATGTGATCCGTGGTAAGGTGGCTGAAGTGGTGGAAAAAAATTATGACGGTGACGACCGTTTTCTTGCAGTGCGCTGCGAAGACACGCTGGTCGGTAAATTTCGGGAAATTCCGGTGGATATGGTGATTTTGTGCAATGCGATTCAGCCTGCGAATGATGCAGCGAAGATCGGCAGGTTGTTCGGACTTTCCAACAGCCCCGACGGATTTTTTCTGGAACGGCATCCGAAATTGGATCCCTATTCGACCGCCAATGACGGAATATATGTTGCCGGATGCGCACAGGGCCCAAAGGATATTCCTGATACGGTTGCACAGGCCGGTGCAGCTGCGGGCCGGGCGTTATCGGTAATTTCGCAGGGTGTAGTAGAATTGGATCCGATTCGCGCCGAAGTGCAGGAAGAATATTGCGCAGGTTGCCGAATCTGCAATGGACTTTGTCCCTATGGCGCCATTGATTACGATGAAGAGAAAAAGATTTCGGTTGTGAATGAAGCTTTGTGCAAAGGATGCGGTACATGTGTAGCCGCCTGTCCTGCTGGTGCTATCACCGGAACCGGATTTTCGGACGAACAGATTTATGCCGAGCTGGAGGGCATATTGGCAATTTGAAAGAGGTAAACAGTATATGAATGAAATAATGCAGAAGGAAAAGCAGGCAGAAACAAAAACATTCGAACCCAGGATTGTGGCATTTATGTGCAACTGGTGTTCCTATTCCGGCGCAGACCTTGCAGGGGTCTCACGGATGAAATCATCACCAAATATTCGGATTATTCGAGCCATGTGTTCGGGGCGTGTGGATCCGTCGTTCGTTTTACGTGCATTTGAACTGGGTGCGGATGGCGTAATGATCGCCGGTTGCCATTATGGTGACTGTCATTATATCGAAGGAAATTTTAAAACAATGCGCCGGGTAGAATTGATGAAGTTAATGTTGCAGCAGTTCGGAATTGACAAGCGCCGGTTGCGGCTGGAATGGATATCAGCTTCGGAAGCGGAAAAATATGCGCAGGTTTCATTTGAATTCACCGAACAGGTCCGCGAACTGGGTCCACTGAATCTGCGCTTTAATTAAGTTATGGAGAGGTAACATGGCAAAACCAAAACTGGCATTATACTGGGCAGCCAGCTGTGGCGGCTGTGAAATAGCAGTGGTGGATATAGAAGAACATCTGCTCGAAGTAGCGGAATTTTTTGACATTGTTTTCTGGCCATGTGTGATGGATTTCAAATACGCGGATATTGAGGCCATGGAAGACACGAGTATTGATATAACCCTGTTCAACGGCGGAATCAGGACATCTGAAAACGAACATCTGGCAAAACTGCTGCGTGCAAAATCGAAAGTACTGGTTGCATTCGGATCCTGTGCACAGGAAGGATGCATTCCGGGTCTGGCCAATGCTTACGATAAAAAAGGCATTTATGAATTTGTATATGGCACATCGCCAAGCGTTGAAGAACAAAGCAAATACACTTTCCCGGTTACATGCACGGAAATGCCCGAAGGCGAGATTGATATTCCTGAATTCCGGGAGACGTTACAGCCGCTGGATAAAGTAGTTGATGTGGACTATTATGTTCCCGGATGTCCACCGCAATCAAACCAGATACTGATTGTGCTGCAAACAGTGATGGCGATCATCAGTGAAGGAAAAGAACTGCCGCCAAGGGGTACGATACTCGGTGCGGGTGAAAAGACCTGTTGCGATGAATGCCCGCGCGAACGCAAGGAAAAAAAGATAAAAGAATTTTTCCGTCCGCATGAAATCATTCCCCGTGAAGATGAATGTTTGTTGGATCAGGGAATCTTATGTATGGGGCCGGCAACACGCAGCGGATGCGGGGCACTCTGCGTGCAGGCGAATGTTCCGTGCCGCGGTTGTTACGGAGCGCCGGTGCATGTCCGTGATCAGGGTGCTAAAATGATTTCAGCGCTGGCCTCGGTACTGGAGGCTGAAACACCGGAAGAGACACGGCAGATCATTTCAAAGATCAGCGATCCGCTTGGTTCTTTTTACCGTTTTTCACTGGCTGCATCAACATTTTGCCGTGTGCAACTCTCCGGAAACGGCAGGAATGAATAACTTTAGAAAAAAACGGCAGGTATAAAAATGCAAAGAATCAAAATCGATCCGGTTACACGGCTTGAAGGTCACGGTAAAATTGACATATTCGTCGATGATGAGGGCAATGTTGCTAATTGCTATTTCTTGGTTCCTGAATTGCGGGGCTTTGAAAAATTTGCCCAGGGCAGGCCCGTGGAAGAAATGCCGCGCATTACTACACGGATTTGCGGTGTATGTCCTGAAGCGCATCATATGGCCGCTGCCAAAGCATGCGATGAGGTTTATGATGTTCAGATTCCTTCCACGGCGAAAAAACTGCGCGAATTGCTGTATTCAATCTTTTTTACCGCCGATCACACTGTCCATTTTTATGCCCTGGGCGGCCCCGATTTTGTAGTCGGACCGGACGCTCCGAAGGAAATGCGCAATCTGATTGGTGTGGTAAAAACAGTCGGATTGGAAGCAGGGAAAAAAGTTATAAAACTCCGTGCTCTGGCACAGGAAATGATCCAAACTTTGGGCGGAAAAAAAATCCACCAGGTTACTTCACTGCCCGGCGGAGTATCCAAGGGACTTAAGGAAGAGGAACGGAAGAAATTCGCAGAATACGGAAAATATTTTATCGAATTCGGCCTTTTTACCCTGCAGATCTTCGAAGATATCGTTCTGAAAAATTCGACCTATGTCGATCTGATTCTTTCAGATACCTATACGCATAAAACCTATTACATGGGAATGGTAGATGATAATAATAAAGTGAATTTTTACGAAGGGAAAGTGCGTGTTGTGGATCCGGAAGGATATGAATTTTGTAAATATTCACCCGGTGAATACACTGAACACATCAGTGAACATATTGAACCGTGGAATTACCTGAAATACCCGTTTCTGAAGAAAATTGGCTGGAAAGGCTTTGTGGATGGAAAAGACAGCGGCATTTACCGTGCAACTCCATTGTCGCGGTTAAACGCTTCCGATGGAATGAACACACCATTGGCGCAGGAGGCATACGAAAAATTCTACGATACGCTCACCGGCGACAGAAGTGGCAGCATACCTGTACATCATACGTTGGCTACCCACTGGGCAAGGGTTATCGAATTAATGTACAGCGCCGAACGGATGAATGAACTGCTCAACGATGAAGAAATCACCTCAGATAATATCAGGGTCATCCCGGAGAAAACTCCTTCCGAAGGCATCGGTATAGTAGAGGCTCCGCGCGGAACACTGACCCATCACTATATAACGGATGAAAACGGCATCGTACGGCAAGCAAACCTGATCGTCGGTACCACGAACAATCATGCGGCAATTTCGATGTCCATAAAAAAGGCGGCACAGGGGTTGATAAAAAAAGGAGTGGAAATTACCGACGGACTGCTGAACAAAGTGGAAATGGCATTTCGGGCATATGACCCCTGTTTCGGTTGCGCAACACACACTCTCCCGGGTCAGATGCCGATCGAATTGAATATCAGAAATTTAAAAGGTGAAATCATCAATTCGAGAAAACGAAATATCTGAAATACGGCATTAAATCCAATAAAGTGAAAAACTTCTTTTAATCGCCCGATAAAATTCATATTTTACCTGCAGGCGTGACACGGCCGAAGTTTGTCTTGAAGCGGAAATGAGATTATCGGCCTGAGAAGGAACCGCAATCCAATCGAATTGCCGGGATGGTTTTAATAACCTTGGCGCGGGAAATGGTTGGAACTCTAAAAAAACTGGATGCAGTCGACCAGTTGTTTGCACTGTTGCGAATGATGGCTATAATCGGCGGTATTTCATGGACGATCCTGTCGCCATTACAGGACCTGCAGAAAAATCTGCTCTATATTAACATCGCATTCTTTGTTATTTACAGTATTATTTTATATGTGGTATATTTTTCAACATCGTTCAAAATTCGAAATATTTATATTGTCGCTTTATTCCTTGACCTGGTATTCATTTACCTGCTGATAAAACTTACAGGAGGTTTTTTCAGCGATTTTTATCTGGCATTTTTTCTTCTGGTTGCATTGCACTCCTTTTATTTCGGATTACGCTTCGGACTGATCGTAGCGACGCTTTCAACGGTTTTGTATCTGGCGGCAGGCATGTCGTCCGCAACCTCCGGTTTTATTCAAATAATCCTGCGTATAGGTTTTTTCTATCTTGCCGGCATCTCGATGGGGTTGCTGGCGGCCAAGGAGGAGAAGGATAAGAGACGTATTAATGAATTGAACGCGGAATTGCAAAGAAGGCAATCGGAACTGGAAATGGAAAGGGATAAACTTTCTAATATACTTATGGGAATTGATGCCGGCCTGGTTTTGTTGAGTCCGGATCTGCGAATCAGATGGGTGAATAAAGTGATTGAGAACTGGTTTGGTGCTCAGGAAAAACTACTCGGTCAGCGTTGTGAAGCTGCCCTTTGGCAGAATCGTGATGCATGCCATAATTGCGCCGCAATCCGTTGTCTTGACAGAAACAAGATCGTTCGCAGTGAAATTAAATACGAAAAACTTAACCAGGAAACTCTCTATTACCGGATTACTGCAGCGCCGCTTCCGGACGAGACCGGAAAAGTTGAACAGATACTGGAACTGATCCAGGATATCACGGAAGAAAAAGAATGGCAAATGAATATGGTCCATACCGGAAAACTTGCCGCAGTGGGTGAACTGGCATCCGGTGTGGCGCATGAAATCAATAATCCCCTCGGTTCTATTTCGGTCTGCGTGCGAGAAATAACCACAGCTCTGAATAGCGGTGAAATTATAAAGACCGATTATGTGGAAATCAATGAATGTCTGAAAAGTATTAATGAGGAAATCAACCGTTGTAAAAAAATAACTCGTGGTTTACTGGATATTGCCCGCAGGCAAAGCAGGCAGGTAAACGCAGTGGATGTGAATCAGACCATCCGGAATGTGGTTTTGCTGGTGCGGTTTAAAGCGCAGAAAGAAAACAAACAGATAAGGCTGCGCCTTTCGGAAAACCTGCCGTTTATCATCGGAGAAGGGGATGAACTGGCACAGGTTTTTCTTAATCTTGTATTAAACGCACTTGAATTTACTGCTCCGGGAAAAGCCATCGATATTTTTACGCTGAAAGAAGATGACGATCATATATGCATGCGGGTGAAAGATCAGGGCGTGGGTATTTCGCCGGCCCATATGCCGAAAATTTTCAATCCGTTCTTTACCACCAAACCAGCAGGTGAAGGCACTGGTCTGGGGCTGACCATCAGTTTGCGCAGTGTGCAGGCGCACCGTGGCCATATAAAAGTGGACAGCATTCCGCAAAAGGGAACAACTGTTGAGGTGTTTTTACCTGTAAATGGTGTATCCGGGGAGGATAATGAACTATGAAGATATTAATAGTGGATGATGAAAATTCTTTTCGCCAGCATCTGCGTAACCTGTTAAAACGGGAAGGGCACCAGGTTGAAGAGGCCGCGGACGGAAAAAACGCACTGGATATAGTTCAGTGTCAATCGGTCAATCTCGTGCTGCTGGACATAGTGCTTCCGGATATGGATGGCATTCAGATACTGAAAAAATTAAAAGAGTGGCAACCGGAAATACAGATTATCATGATTACGGCAAATGCCACTGTTGAAAATGCCGTAGCATCAATGAAACTGGGCGCATATGATTATTTGATTAAACCGTTCGATTTTGACGAACTGATTATTCTGGTCGAACGGGCCGGAGAGCTCGTCCGGTTGAGACGGGATTCCGAAGTCTTGAATCTGGAAAAAAACCGGAAACTGCAATTTGATCAGTTTGTGGGTCAGAGCGGACATTATAAGCAAACCATGGAGCTGATCCGCAAGGTCGCGCCGACACAATCGACCGTGCTGATAACCGGCGAAACAGGTACCGGGAAAGAACTGGTGGCAAGAGCAATTCACTACATGAGTGAACGTAAGGATCATCCCTTCCTGGTTATTAATTGCAACGCGATTCAGGATACATTGCTGGAAAGTGAGATGTTCGGTCATGAAAAAGGATCATTCACCGGCGCAGTACGCAATAAACGCGGGCTGGTGGAAGTAGCTTCGACC
>JAJRVZ010000231.1 GCA_024277055.1 Calditrichota bacterium | reverse complement strand
GATTCATCAAACTCCGTCCTTTAAAAGATCAGTTGACGGTTGAATTCAAAAAAGGCGTTTCCAAAGCCGAAATACGGCGTGTTTTAAGTGCTTACTTAAATTACTCTTTTAAAATCGATCAGCCTGTCGGCGGTTCTTTTATGCCGCTGATCCGTCTTAACCGGAAGTTGGCTCAAACCGATCTTCTGGATTTAATCGATCGCCTGCAAACCGACCCCGAAATAAACATGGCTGCTCCGGTGTTTACGAGAAGCGGCAGCCGAGTGCGGCAAACCGTAAATCGCACATTTTTAGCACGTTTTGAATCTGGAGTAAGCGAACAAGAAATCGTTTCGCTTAACAAGCGCTACGACGCGGAAATTCTGAAGCGCTTTCCGGAAAACACTTTTTTACTGCAGGTTAAGCCGGAAAAAAGAATGAACGGTCTGCAAGCCGCCAATCTTTACGAAACGGAAGAAGGCGTTATTTGGGGACAGCCGAATTTCTATTATATGAATTGGGAACTGCTCAATTATTCGGTTAACGATCAATACTGGCAAAAACAATGGGCGCACAAAAACACCGGGCAATCCGTAGTAACCGCCGCGGATAGCGATTTTCCGCAGTACGTAAACGGTTATCCCGACGCAGACATGGACGTTGATTTAGCGTGGGACGCCTTGATTAACCACGGATCGCAGGCTGGAGGAAGCGCGGACATATTAATTGGCATGCTGGACAGCGGAGTGGATCTGGATCATCCGGATTTGGAGAACAATCTGTTCAGCACGGGGATCGATTATACTCCGGACAACGGTTCAGACGCCAATGACGTTCAGGGGCATGGCACAAGCACCGCCGGAATAGTAGCCGCGGAAGGAGACAACGGGATCGGCGTCGCCGGGATTGCGTTTCGTTCCAAGATTTTGCCGATAAAAATTTTCACCCTTTACGGCAGCGCCGATGACGCTGGATTTGCCGAAGCTATGGATTACGCCTGGCAGCAGGGATCTGATGTTATCAGCAACAGTTGGAGCGGGACATCTCCCAATTCGGCTTTGGATGACGCGATCCGTCGCGCAAAAACTCAGGGAAGAGGCGGAAAGGGTAGCGTTGTCGTTTTTTCCAGCGGGAACGGCGGCAGCGGAGATGTCAGCTATCCCGCCAATTTGGAAGATGTGATCGCCGTGGGTGCGTCTAACATGTTCGACTAAAAGAAGAATCCGGGCAGCAAGGATTTTCAACGCGACTGGGGCGGAAATTACGGCGCCGCTTTAGACCTGGTCGCCCCTTCCATTGTTTATTCTACCGACATTGCCGGATCCGGCGGCTATGTTGACGGCGACTATTTTGATCATTTCGGCGGAACCTCCGCCTCATGTCCTCAGGTATCCGGTGTAGCCGCCTTGGTTTTAGCCGCGGACAGTAATCTTACTTCAGATCAGGTGCAGGATATCTTACAGCGTTCAGCCGATAAAATTGACCGCTATGCGTTCGACGAAAACGGCTGGAACCGCCATGTGGGGTACGGCAGGGTTAATGCGTATCGTGCTGTACTTTTGGCTTACAACGAAAACGGCGATGTCCCTATGATTTCTCATACAATGCTGCAGCCTACATCGAGCGTTGACCCCCGAATCGTAAGCGCTGTAATTTCCGACAACGACGGTATTCCCACCGCCGAAAATCAACCGACCCTCTTTTACAGAACGATTTTTCAGGACGATACCAGTTCGTGGTTTCAGGTAAATGATCCCGACGGACCCACGGGAAATCAATACGACTTTACTATTCCGGCTCAAAGCTGGGGAACGGAAGTCGAATATTATGTTTCGGCGTGGGATAACTCCGCTGATCAGCGCAACAACACGTTTCCGTTCAAAGGCGACGATTTAACCCTGCCGCCCGAAGTTCTGAGATACTACGTCGGAGATTTTACATCCCAAACTTACACCAGTTCGGATGTTCCGGTTTCAATTCCCGATGATAATGTTTTTTACACCTCCACTTTAAATATCGCCGATAACCAACAAATTGTCGATTTAAATGCCACTATCAGTATTTCGGGATACATCGAAGACCTGGCGGTGGCTCTGGAAGCCCCGGACAATAATACCGCTTCCGGAATTGTCAGCCATAACGGCGATGTGGGCGATTCTTATTCCAACACCACGTTAGACGACGAAGCAAGTACGCGCATCACCGATGGCACGAGTCCCTATTCCGGAACATTTCAACCCGACAACGGTCTGTTCGTTTTTGACGGAAAAGACGCAGCCGGTACCTGGACCTTGCGCGTTTTTGACGACACCTATTACAACAACGGCGGAAGCATCGACAACTGGAGCCTTAATATTACCTATCTGAAACCTCTTCACCCGCCGGTAGTCAGCGACATCCCTGATCAGACCGTTCAGGAGGGTTCGCCATTCGCTCAGTTCGATCTGGATGATTATGTGACCGATGAAGATAACACGGATGACGAAATCAACTGGACTGCCAGCGGTAACACAGAATTAACCGTTTCCATCGATACCATTACACATGTCGTAACCATAACTGCGCCGGATGAAAACTGGAACGGAAGCGAAACGATTACTTTTACAGCCACGGATCCGTCATTGTTATCCGACAGTGATTCGGCTACTTTTACCGTAACTCCGGTCAACGATCCGCCGGTAGTCAGCGATATTCCCGGACAAACCATTGAAGAGGGCGGAACCTTTTCCCCCATTCCGCTCGACGATTAT
>JAJRVZ010000230.1 GCA_024277055.1 Calditrichota bacterium | reverse complement strand
GAATTCCGGAGGGAACAACCCCGATAATCGGTGTAAAAGCTTTTCCCGTGGAAAACTGCCATTTCAGCCCTAAACGCCAGTTTTTTCCCAGATGCTTGTTCGCCACCAGTGAAATTGTGTGCCGCTGATCCTGTGCCGGAAAATAATACGGTTCCTGCGGTACATCTTTCCGCTTTGAAATTCCCCACGACCAGGTCAGCCACCCATCCCAGCCGTCCCCTTCCCGTTTCTGCAGAAAAAAGTCGGCACCGTAAGAAAAGCCCGATCCGCTGTTACGGTAGGCACGAAACGGATCGGAAATCACCAGTCGGCGGAAATCTTTATAGTAACTCTCCACCCGTATCAGCCAGCCGGTCGTGAAGCGTTTTTCGATTCCGGCAATATAGTGCCGGGAATATGCTGCTCTGGTATTCAGATTGCCGACCTTCGGATCGTAAACCAGCGGGTCTCGCGAAAACTGGCTGAACATGCCGGCCGCCAGTTTTACCGTCGTGCCGGGATAAACATACCAGGCCAGGCTGCTGCGCGGGTTGAACACCCATTCGTTGGTTGCATCCAGATATTCGACCCTAATACCGGTATTGGTCGTAAGTTTCTCCGGTATTATTTCCCATTCGTCCTGTAAATAATACCCGCCGTAGGTGTAAATATTCTCGTAACGGGTTTCCACGCGTGTTGAATCATCGGTAAGCCGCACATTGCTGTTGTAATTGCGTGTATAAAAGAAATTCCAGAATGCCGCGGGAAATGAAACGGTGTAATTTACCAGCGGCATATGTATGTAAAGCCCGGTTTCAATTTTATGATGATCATAGAACAGCAGCGTCATTTCATGGCGCAGATCAAAATTGTGAACATCGAAGTTCAGCCGGTCGCCGGCCGGCGATTGCAATTCAGATTTGAAATAATTGTGCAGCCAGGCCAGGTTTGAATGCGCATAGGCTCGTTTACCCATAATCCATTTCCAGTCTATGCTTATCACATCCAGCGTCTGGGTCTGATCAATACTTTCAGTATTTGCCGGGACGTCAAGAAAATCATTGTCGGGGTCCACTTTCAGTGAATAGCCATCACCGGAAATCAGGCCGTTTATTTCGAAAAGATGATTGCTGTTAAGCGGATAAAAAATCTTTGCCTGGTAATCATGAAAATGGGGCCTGAAATAGGTGTCCGGGAAATCGAGCAGGTCGAGGATTTTATCGTAATAGTTGATACGAGCGGAGAGCAGAAAGGAACCGCGTTCTCCCGGCAGACTGCCCTCCACCGTGCCGCGGGTGGAAATAAAACTGGAATTGAGCGAACCCTGTACCGGCCCCCGAACGCCGTAGCGGTTGGTGACTTCTATTACCGCCGACATGGCCTGCCCGTATTTGGCCGGAAAACCGCCGGCATAAAACTCCACGTTTTTTGTCAGATCGGGATTGAAAATGGATGCAAGCCCACCCAGATGATAGGGCTCGTAAATATAGATACGGTCCAGCAGCACCGTGTTCTCATCAAAGCGCCCGCCGCGCACATACATTTTACCGCTGAAGTCGCCCTGCGAAACAACGCCCGGCATGGTTTGCAGCGTTCGGGTTACATCTTCAAAAGCCCCGGCCCTGCCGCTGCTCATTCGTGCCGGAATATTTTGTGCCGAGCCGACCGGCTCGCGGGACAATTCCCTTTCCGCCACCACCTCAATTCGGCCTTCGTATTCCATCGCCTCCTGGATCAGGTAAACATTGCGGACTATTTCCTGCCCGGCGTGCAGGATAAGGTTCTCCATCTGTACGGTTTTGTAGCCGATCATTTCAAACCGCAGGGAATAAGTACCCGCCGGCAAATGCAATTCATAACGGCCTTCCGAGTCAGCGGCGTCGCCCAGCAAACGTCCCGGAACGTAAACATTGCATCCGGCCAGTCCTTTGCCCGTTTCCGCATTGCGGATGATACCGCGGATCGTGGCCGTATTGTTCTGTCCATTGATCAGGGTTACGAAAAACAGAGCAAACAGGAAAGTCTTAAATTTCATTTTGATACGTCCTGCTTCAAATCCCGGGCGTTGATACATTCTCCGCAGAAAACGGGCCCCGGAACCGGATCAGCCGGTATTGATAAGTTTTGAACTGTTGCGATTTTCTTTTACTCAAATATGGCGAAAAAGTTTTTCTGAGGGAATCGTAACCTTTTTCGGTTCCTGCAATGATTACATTAAAAACGATGTCCGGCAACAAGATTTACGGAATATAATTTATCGCATTTTGTTGAAATTTGTTTTATATTCCAGCGTTACAGAGCAATATGCTTGCCGACTTTAAACCAACATAAATAACATTACCCGATGCGGGTACAGACTTTTGATCAGGAGAAGAAATGGAAACTAATCCGGAAAAACAAAAAGCCGTTGATGTGGCAATTACCCAGATTGACCGCCAGTTCGGTAAAGGGTCGATCATGCGTCTGGGCGATCGCACAAAAGTGGATGTAGACGTGATCCCCACCGGGTCGGTTTCACTGGACGCCGCCCTGGGCGTCGGCGGAATGCCCCGTG
>JAJRVZ010000002.1 GCA_024277055.1 Calditrichota bacterium | reverse complement strand
GCGGCGCACAGGGCTATTTTTCACTCACGATTGAACAACCGCAAATCGTGACCGCTGATTAGGTTTTCACGCTTGCTTTCGGAGACAGTTCGATGCCGTTTCTTTCGACAACTCCTTTCATGGTCAAAGATAATATGATTTCACTGTCATTGAACACAACGGTCATTTCACATAATTTTAATGCCCTTGTGGAGAACAACGCTCCCGCGCAAATAGTGATGGAAATCGTTCTTGAAAATGTTATTACAGGCGCGGAAACGGTTCTGAAATCGACCGTCGCGGGTGATCTGCCTTCTTCCGGTGAAGCCTGGTATGGGGAAACGGATAGCCCCGTGGTAAATCTTTCATCATTTATGAATGAGAAAGTACGCATCAAAGCACGTTTCCCGGTTCAGGGCTCTTTTTTGTCGCTACCGGTTTATACATCGATTCTTGAATCCTCCGCTGAAGGTAAAACGGCGCACGAAAAGCCCGGCGGTGTTGCGGGCGGCGGTGTAATGCCATCCCGGTTTGCGCTGCACAGTAATTATCCGAATCCTTTCAACCCGGTAACGAAAATCGTCTTTGATCTGCCAAAGTCCGGTGAAGTCACTTTGCAGGTATTTGACATCCACGGAAAATTAGTCGCTGAACCGGTCAGGGGAAAATATGCGGCCGGAAGCTATACGGTTGAATTCGACGGGTCAACTTTTTCCTCCGGCGTCTATTTCTGCGAATTTATTGCAGGCAATTTCCGGCAGGTGCGCAAGATGATGCTGGTGAAATAATCCAGCCGGGAAAGCCCCCGCAAACACCGGGGGGCTTTCTAATTTACCAAAAAAACCAGGATACCTATTACATAACCAGTCCTTGTCCCAAAAACCATTGGCCCGGTAACGAGCTGTTATCTGAACACCAGCCCGTCTGCGGCTGCGTCGACTGTCACTTTGGAACCGGCGGTGATACTGCCGTCCAGCAGTTTCTCGGCGAGCGAATTAACCAGTTCTTTCTGCATCAATCGCTTCAGCGGCCGCGCGCCGTAGGCCGGATCATAACCTTGCTTTCCAAGATAGGTCACAGCGGCATCAGTAATATCCAATTCAATGTTCTGACGAGCGACATTTTTGCGGATGCGATCGAACTGCAGACGTACAATTCTGTTGATATCTTCCGTGGTGAGCGAGTGGAACACAATAATGTCATCGATCCGGTTAAGAAATTCCGGACGCAGCGCCTGTTTGAGAATTTGCAGCACCTGCTCCTGAATTTCCATTTCGATTTTTACCCGGTTCTCGTCGGTTATATTCTGCGATTTTTCATAAATCACCGATCCGCCCAGGTTGGAGGTCATAATAATAATGGTATTTTTAAAATCAACCGTTCTGCCACGATTATCCGTTAAGCGGCCGTCATCCAGCAACTGCAGCAATACATTAAACACTTCCGGATGTGCCTTTTCAATCTCATCCAGCAGAACCACCGAATAAGGTCGGCGGCGCACCGCTTCCGTCAATTGTCCGCCTTCCTCGTAACCCACGTATCCCGGTGGTGAACCGATCAGTCGCGAGACGGCATGACGCTCCATGTATTCGGACATGTCAATGCGAATCATGGCATGTTCATCGTCGAACAGAAATTCCGCCAAAGCCCTTGCCAGTTCGGTTTTTCCGACACCGGTGGAACCGAGGAAAATGAAAGAACCGACGGGACGGATTTCATCGCTTAATCCCGTTCGCGCACGACGGATGGCATCGGCAACCGCATGCAGGGCCGCCTCCTGCCCGACGACGCGCTGTGCCAGGCGGTCTTCCATGTGCAGTAATTTTTCCTTTTCGCTTTCCATCATGCGTGAAACAGGAATACCGGTCCAGCGTGAAACCACCTGGGCGATATCCTCTTCATCCACTTCTTCTTTCAGCATTTGCCGGCTTTCCTGTAACTCCTGCAAAAGCTTATTCTCCGTTTTCAACCGGTTTTCCAGTTCCGGAATTTTTCCGTAACGTAACTCCGCCACACGATTCAAATCGCCCTCGCGTTCGCTTTTTTCAATATCTGCACGGTACTGGTCGATCTGTGCTTTTATTTCACGGATGCGTGAAATGTGTTGCTTTTCCGACTGCCAGTGGGCTCTCAGTTCATCGCGTTTTTCTTTCAGGTTGGCGAGTTCTTCGGCGATGCCTTTCAGTCGTTCTTTACTGGCGTCATCTTTTTCCTTTTTAAGCGCCACCTGCTCAATTTCCAGCTGCCGCATCTTTCGCTCGACTTCATCCAATTCCTGCGGCATTGAATCGATCTCGATACGCAATCGGGATGCTGCCTCATCAATCAGATCAATTGCCTTGTCCGGCAGGAAACGATCGGAAATGTAACGATGCGACAGCGTCGCCGCCGAGACAAGCGCACTGTCCTGTATGCGCACCCCGTGATGTACTTCATATTTCTCTTTCAATCCGCGCAGGATGGAAACGGTGTCTTCCACGCCTGGTTCCGAAATCATTACCGGCTGGAAGCGCCGTTCCAGCGCGGCGTCCTTTTCGATGTGTTTTCGATATTCATCCAGGGTTGTGGCGCCGATGGCACGCAGTTCGCCCCGGGCCAGCGCCGGTTTCAGCATGTTCGAAGCATCAACGGCGCCTTCGGCGGCACCGGCACCGACCAGTGTGTGCAATTCGTCGATGAACATGATAACTTCACCGTGGGCATCGACAACCTCTTTCAAAACGGCTTTCAGTCTTTCTTCAAATTCACCGCGGAATTTTGCGCCTGCAATTAATGCGCCCATATCCAGTGAAACGATCCGTTTTGTTTTCAGGTTTTCCGGAACATCTCCGGATACGATGCGCTGTGCCAGGCCTTCGGCAATGGCCGTTTTACCGACCCCGGGTTCGCCGATCAGTACGGGGTTGTTTTTCGTACGACGCGAAAGAACCTGCAATACCCGGCGGATCTCATCATCCCTTCCGATCACCGGGTCCAGTTTTCCGAGACGGGCCAGCTCATTAAGATCGCGCCCGTATCGTTTCAAGGCCTGGTATTTGCCCTCCGGATTCTGGTCGGTAACCCGCTGGCTTCCGCGAATCTCCTGCAGAATTTTAAGAATAATGTCGTGGGTCAGTCCGAATTCGCGCAGCAATTTACCGCCGTTTCCGGAGTCATCCTTGCTCAGTGCAAGAATCAGGTGCTCGGTACTGACATATTCGTCTTTCAATGCCTGCGCCTCTTTCATCGCATCGCCCAGTAGTTTCTGGCCGTTCTGTGAAAGCCGGATTTGCAGATTTGCACCCTGCACTTTGGGGAATTTATTTATTTCATGTTCGAAACTGGTTTCGGCTACTTTCAAATCCACGCCTGCTTTTTTAAGAATGGCGGGGATGGTGCCCTCCGAATCCCTCAGCAGCGCCATAAATATGTGCTCCGGTTCGATGAGCTGATTCCCGTGTTCGGATGCAATCTCTAGGGCAATTGCAACGGCATCCTGTGCTTTCAGTGTTAATTTATCAAATGTCATTTTATTAAATCCTCCTTCATATTCAATTCGGCAGGTAGTGTACAAAATGAATGCCAACAGTATTTTCGGCAAGTTTGGCAGAAAAATCGGTTGAATTTATATTTGGAGACAGGCGGAAATTCAAATATGACATGCTTTGCCGGAATGGCGCAGTGCAGGCCGCAAAAAAAGAAAGCCGCTCAGACGAGCGGCTTCAGAGGGTCTAT
>JAJRVZ010000229.1 GCA_024277055.1 Calditrichota bacterium | reverse complement strand
CCGGGTAATCGTTCCAGATGTTTCAGAAAAATTATGAAACATACCGGCAGGATTAAAAACAGTATCTGCGTTTCAAAATAAATATTAACAGCCAGGTAAATGATCATCGGCAGCAGAAAGGTGGCGATCATGTTGGCGATGATATGCCTGCGTAGCAGAAGAAAAAATATTCCGAACACTACCAGCCAGATTGCCACCAGCGCCGGTTCAATCACCAGCAGGGCGCCGGCGGTAACCGCCAGGCCGCGTCCGCCCTGAAATTTCAGCCACACCGGCAGTATATGCCCGAACAGCACGCCGATCACCACCGCGGCGATCATCAGGAAATCCGCGCCGAAGTTTTGCTGCACCCACCAGGCCGGCAGCCACCCCTTGAACAAATCGAGAAAAAGCACGACAATGGTCAATGATTTTGATTTGCTGGAGCGTAAAACGTTCAGCGTTCCGACATTCCCCGATCCTACTTCACGAATGTCCTGTTTTCGGGTCAGTTTCATCAGCAGATAGGCGGATGGAAAGGAACCGAACAAATAAGCGGTCAGCAGCAGCAGTATATAATAAATAAAATTGTGTTCCATCTACTCTTCGGTCACTTCAATTTCCCATTCCAGGTTTTCGTAGCGGGAACCGCCGTATTTTGCTTTGGTCAGTTTTAATGCCAGATCGCGGTAATCCTGGTCCGTCATATCTTTATCCGCATATTCCTCGTAGCTGCGACGGATAAAATTAAGACTCGATTCCTGATACTCTTCACTGATTCCGGTCTCTTTGTTAAACACGCGGATCATATTTACCTCCCATGATGCATACGCTCGGGTGAATATAACCGGGCGAACAGGTTTGAAGCAAGAAAAGAATCGGAAGTCCGCCTGTTAAATCGGTAACAGTTCTTTTTTCAGGAATCGCCCCGTATGTGATCTCTTGTACTTCACGATTTTCTCCGGCGGGCCGGTGGCAACTATTTTCCCGCCGTTATCGCCGCCTTCCGGTCCGAGATCGATGATCCAGTCCGCGGTTTTGATTACATCCATGTTGTGTTCGATTACGATCACGGTATTGCCGCGGTCCACCAGCTTGTTGAGTACTTTCAACAACATGTTGATATCCTCAAAGTGGAGACCGGTAGTCGGTTCATCGAGAATATAAATTGTTTTGCCGGTTCCGATCTTCGAAAGTTCCGTGGCCAGTTTAATGCGCTGCGCCTCGCCGCCGGAAAGGGTCGTCGCCTGCTGGCCGAGATGAATGTATCCGAGGCCCACCTCGGAAAGCGTCTGCAACCGCCGCTTGATCTGGGGATGGTTTTTGAAAAAATCCAGCGCTTCGTTCACCGTCATGTCCAGCACATCGGCGATGGTTTTGCCTTTGTAAGTGATTTCGAGCGTCTCACGGTTATAACGCTTGCCCTTGCATACTTCGCACTGAATGTAAACATCCGGCAGGAAGTGCATTTCTATTTTTTTGATACCGTCACCGTCGCAGTGATCGCAGCGTCCGCCCTTGACGTTAAAACTGAACCGTCCCGGTTTGTATCCGCGCAGTTTGGACTCCGGCAAGTAAGTAAACAGATCTCGGATCGGCGTGAACAGACCGGTGTAGGTAGCCGGATTGGAACGGGGTGTGCGCCCGATGGGCGACTGGTCGATATTGATTACTTTGTCGACATGTTCCAGCCCGGTCAATTCCAGATAGGGCAGCGGAATTTTTTTCGAACCGTGAAAATAACGGGCCAGCGCCGCATACAGGGTTTCATTGACCAGGGTACTCTTTCCTGAACCCGAAACACCGGTAACGCAGATAAATTTTCCCAGCGGAAATTGCGCCGTTACCCCCCGCAAATTATTGCCCAGCGCGCCTTTCACTTCCAGCAGTTGCCCGTTGCCGTCCCGGCGTTTTTCGGGCACCGGGATACACTTTTTCCCTGCAAGATAAGCGCCGGTAATCGATCCGGCCGTTCGTTCTATTTTGCGGGGTGTACCGAAGGCAACGACCTCGCCACCCTGTTTACCCGCCCGCGGACCCAGGTCGACCACATAATCCGCCAGCTCGATGGTTTCGCGGTCGTGCTCCACCACCAGCACCGTATTGCCCAGATCGCGCAGTCGTTGCAGCGTTTCGATCAGCCGGGCGTTGTCGCGCTGGTGCAAACCGATACTCGGTTCATCCAGAATGTACAAAACTCCGACCAGTTGCGAACCGATCTGTGTCGCCAGCCGGATGCGCTGCGCTTCCCCGCCGGAAAGCGTGCCCGCCGCCCGGTCCAGTGAAAGATATTCCAGGCCTACGTTCACGAGAAATGTCAGACGCTCGCGCACTTCTTTCAATATCTGGTGAGCTATCTGCTCTTCCTGGCGGCTCAGTTTCAAACCGTTTAAAAACCTGTGCGCTTCCTTTATGGACATAGCGGTCACATCCCGGATGCTTTTGTCGCTTACGGTTACCGCCAGCGCTTCTTTGCGCAACCGCGCCCCGTTACATTCCTCACAGGGAATATTATTCATAAACCCTTCGATCCAGTCGCGGATATATTGTGATCCGGTCTGCCGGTAGCGCCGGGTCAGGTTGTTGATTATTCCTTCGTAACGGTTGGTCCACTCCACATAGGCACCGTTGCGCTGGTAGATCATTTTCACTTTTTTGCTTCCCGTACCGTACAGAATAGCTTCCTTCTGCCCTTCGCTCAGCGTGTTCCACGGCTGGCTCAGGGTAAATCCCATCTCACGGCCAAGGCTTTTCAACATCTCGAAATTCCAGCCCTCGGTGCGCTGTTTCTCACCCAAAGGCAGCAGCACGCCTTCACGAATGGACAGATTTTCGTTGCCGACAACCAGCGCCGGATCAACGCGCGTAATGGTTCCCAACCCGTCACAGGAGGGACACGCACCGTAGGGACTGTTGAAGGAGAACATGCGCGGAGCGAGGTCTTCATAGGATATATTGCAATGCACGCAGGCCAGTTTTTCCGAATAGAGAATATCTTCTTTTTTATCCGGCAGATTGATCAATACCAGACCGGCCGCCTGTTTCAAAGCCAGTTCAACGGAATCGGTCAGCCGTTTCTGCATTTTATCTGCAACCGTCAACCGGTCGATGATGAGGTCTACGCTGTGCTTGCGTTTTTTATCCAGATCGATTTCTTCATCCAGACTGTGCATTTCACCATCAACCCGTACGCGTAAATAACCTTCCTTGCGAAACTGGTTGAACACTTCGCGGTATTCGCCTTTGCGTCCGCGAATAACCGGCGCCAACACCTGAATTCGGGTTTTTTCGGTCAATTCGAGAATATTGTCGACAATCTGCTGAACGGTCTGTTTTTCAATGGGTCGCCCGCAATTATAACAGTGCGGATGCCCGATGCGCGAAAACAGCAGGCGCAGGTAATCATAAATTTCGGTTACGGTTCCTACGGTTGAGCGGGGATTACGGTGGGTTGATTTCTGTTCAATGGACACCGCCGGGGACAACCCCTCGATGTAATCAACATCCGGTTTTTCCATCAGGCCGAGAAACTGTCGTGCATAGGCGCTCAGCGATTCCACATAGCGGCGCTGGCCTTCCGCATAAATCGTGTCAAAGGCCAGGCTGGATTTACCCGAACCCGACAGTCCGGTAATGACTACAAATTTATTACGCGGTATTTCAACATCGATATTCTTCAGGTTATGTTCGCGCGCACCTTTTACAAAAATTTTATTTTTAATGGCCATATCCGTTAATTTCAGTTTTGAAAACAGTGTTTAATATACGAAGCCTGCCATACCATTCCAATATGAAATATTGTGAAAAAACTATCCATATCGCGATTTCAATCGCTTTCCTGAAATATCAGCCGGACAATAAAATCTGCAGGGCAGGCACCATCAGCACCAGTGCAATGATGCGGTTGAAGCGTTGCTCATTCACTTTTTTGTGCAAACGGCTGCCGGCGAATTGTGCCATGATCATGATACCCAGAAACAGCGCTATCAGGACGGGAGTCAGATTCATATTCACGCCGTGCCACTGATACAGTACAAATCGCCAGAAAGAACCGAAAAAAAATACTCCGATCAGTTGTGTTCTGAAAAATTCCTTATGGTATCGAAGCTTCATGTAAATCACCAGCGGCGGGCCGGTAATCCCGATAAACCCGCCGATAAATCCACCGAAGGCGGCGATGATATATTTATGCCATTCCGGGTAATTCCGGTTCTGATCCTCGTTATTCCTTTGAAACAGGATTACCAGGGCAAAAACAAAAATGGCCACACCAATGACCTTTTCCAGCCAGTAAACCGGGATGATTCCCAACAGCAGCGAACCGAAAAATGCCCCTGCCGCGAGGCTTGCAAACACACTGAGCACGAACGACCAGTTCAGTTTCGAGCGCACCTGCCACATCAGAAAGGCGCCGGCAAAAAAGTCGAAAAAAGCAGCGGCGTTGATGGCCGTTCCGGCATCAAATAATATCGTAAAAAAGGGAATAAGGACTAGCGCCGGACCGAAGCCGGTAAAACCTTTCAAAAAATAAGCTGCAAAAACCGCCAGTGAAGCAAAAAGTATTTCCATCAGTCATATTCGGTTGATTATCAGGCCGCATCCACCGGTATATCCGGGCAGCCTTTCAGATTCAGTTATCAGCGCTGTGTTTTTAATTGCTGTTCCCGTTCGTGCCGTTCAAATGCCAGCCCGATCAGCCGATCCAGAAGCGCGCCGTATTCAAGTCCGCTTGCTTCCCACAGTTTCGGGTACATGCTGATGCGTGTAAACCCCGGAATGGTGTTCAATTCGTTTACAAATACTTCATCGTTCCCGCGCAAAAAGAAATCCACCCTTGCCATACCGCTGCATTCGAGCACTTTGAACGCATTGACGGCGGTCTTTTGAATCGCTTCCGCTGTCTGTATTTCGAGCGGTGCGGGAATTATCAGTTCCGCTCCCTTGTCATCGAGATATTTTGCCTCGTAAGAATAGAACTCATGCAGCACCTTTATTTCACCAATCACGGATGCCTGAGGCTTTTCGTTACCCAGCACGGAGCACTCCAGTTCGCGCCCGTCGATGAATTCCTCGATCAGTATTTTGTTGTCGTAGCGGAAGGCCTCCCGTACAGCCGGAATCAATTCCTCCTGCTTATGTACCTTACTGATACCAACCGACGAGCCAAGATTTGCCGGTTTCACAAACAGCGGCAACCCCAATTCATTTACAATTTCCTGCAGGTTGAATTCACCTTGCCGGTGATTATGCAACGATACATAACGGGCCGTGGGAATTCCCGCCTGCAACAATAACCGCTTCATCAGTTCCTTGTCCATCGCCACCGCGGAACCGGCAACCCCTGCGCCGACGAAGGGAACTTCCGCCTGGCTCAGCAATCCCTGTATCGTGCCGTCCTCGCCGCAGGTGCCGTGTAAAACGGGAAATACAACATCGATGGTTGTAAGTTCACGCTTTTCACTCAGGCCGACCAGCTGGTGTTCTTTGTTGCCTGGTATAAATGCCACCGTATCCCTGCCCGGTTTCAAACAAATATTTTCGGGATTGTTTTTATTTTCAAGAAAATCATCCGGGTCATTCAAATGCCAGGCACCCTGTTTGTCGATGCCGATGACGGTCAGTTCATATTTGGAACGGTCCAGGGCCTGTACAATATTGTATGCCGATTGCAACGACACTTCATGTTCCGCCGATTTGCCACCGCACATCACGGCCAGTCTGATTTTGCTTTTTTCTTTCATCGTATCAGTTGATTTCATCCCTATTGAATCCGGCCGGTTATTTTTTTACAACGCGGGTCCATATATTTTTTAGAAACGGTTCCATCTTTTTGCCGGGCATGGCCAGAAAAAACTCCTCTGTGAACTGATCCTTATTATCAATGCGCAGCAGAAGTTTGGCTTGCATTCCGGGTAAACCGTTCTCTATCTGTTCGGTCAGGAACACCATTTCATTGGCCGAAGAAAGCGAATCGCTCAGCAGGTACCGGTTAACATATCCTTCGCTGTTAAACTCACGCAAGACGGTTTTTTTACGCCCGTTATCAAAACTGAAAAAAGCCCAGTCCTCGTGCGTTTCACCCTGCGGATTTTTTTCCTGCGGCTCAAAGCGTGAGACATTCTGCAGCAACAGATAGCGACCGTTCATAATCCAGCGATAGCTGCGCGCACCTTTTCCCTCGCCCGCTTTGCCGCTCTCCACCCCGCGCCAGGTTCCGG
Source organism: Calditrichota bacterium (assembly GCA_024277055.1). Classification (GTDB taxonomy): domain Bacteria; phylum Calditrichota; class Calditrichia; order JAJRVZ01; family JAJRVZ01; genus JAJRVZ01. Next base: position 6,254 of record JAJRVZ010000229.1, on the reverse strand, counting down.
CGAAATATTCCAACGGCATCTTCCATATTTCCTGCGATGGTGCCTGCGCCGATACCGGGGAAACTAAAAACAACAACACCGCTGCCGACAAAAAGGAAATTTTCATATTCCGGTTTTCCGTTTGTTATTACACAAAAATTGACCCAATTTAACAGTTTGCCCGTTTACTAGCCAAATATTCTTTTTGACGGGCGATTCAACCTCTGCTTCGGACAAGGCCTAATTTTCCAAACCAAAAACACCTCTATCGCTTTTAGCGGATTTACAGCTGTGTTTCGTAAATCTTTTTGCAATTATTTTATTCTGCTTTTATATTGATCAAACACCAACGACCGGAAACAAAATGCTCACACCTGTTTCAGTTTCATTATTTTAAGCGGACCGTTCAATGAAGTTTAGTTTCTTGTTTTTTTTCACGGCAATTGCTTCCATCGCGTATGCCCGGAGCACTCTCATTGATTCTGTTTACTCGACTTTCGATAATTGGCAAATAGATAAAGCTTTGGTAACCGACGTAAATGACTTCGATATTTCCAGAGATGTCGCCGGATTCCATTTGAAGAAAGGCCGTATCGCAATGCTGAAACCGGTCAACGGACGGGAAATCGGTTTTATCTTCGTCGGCGAGGGCAATTTTACTTTCAACCCGATGGACCCCATCGAGCAGGATCACCTGTTCCGTAATTTTGAGCGGAAAAACCTGAAATCCGATTTCGACTTTTTACTGTTCATCGCCGATGACAACCTGATCTCCGAGCTGCGCCTGCAACTGCCTTTTAAACCAATGGACGATTTCCCCAGCTATCAAAGGAATCTCGCCAATGCACTCGATTATATTCTTCACGAAGACGGCGGTTATGTTCATACGCCGCTGCTGCGCAGGGTGCTGAATCCGGCTCGCAACGGCTATTTATACGTACATATCAACCGGACACATGATGATCCCCTGATGTTTGAAATCAATCCGTCGGCCGATGAGGAAATCCGACTGTACCGGCGTGCTAAAACGGCACCTGTATTCGACATACGTGAAATCATCAGTCTTTTCCCTTCACAGGAAACCTATTACAGCAGACGGGCAATTGAACCCGGAGCGAAAGACGAAATTATCATCGATTCCTATGAACTGGAATGCAGCATCACTTCTTCACCGGATTTTTCAGCCAGGGCAAAAATAACATTTACCGTAAATTCCCCGCGGGGAGTTCGTTGGATTCCGTTTTTCCTGTACCGGGATCTGCTGGTCGATTCGGTGCAATGGCTGGACGGAACGAATGTAAATGCATTTACAAAGCATGAAGAAAACCCGGTCCTGTGGATCGATTGCGGCAGAAATCTGAAAAAAGGGGAACAACAGGCTCTTCAAGTATGGTACGATGGCGAAGTGCTGGACTATATCGGCGGCAGAATCCTGATAAAGAATTCCACGGGATGGTACCCGATTTATAATCGTAAGAAAAAAACTATTTTTGAAATGACTTTTCATACGCCCGAATCCATGCGCTTCGTCGCCGTGGGAGAAAAGCTGTCGGAAAACATCGATGAAGATGTCAGAACCACACACTGGTTTACGCGCATACCGATCCGCAACGCTTCCTTTAATCTCGGTTATTTTGAAGAATACACCGTTGAAGAGCAAGGAATTTCCCCGGTACATATCTGGATGAACAGGGAAGGTATGACCGAAATGGCACAATACCTGGTATCACAGGGAAATTCGGCTGCCGCCGGTGCGGAGGAGGACGTCGGCGCCGATGTGGCTAATGCACTGGCGTTTTTTGAACAAAAATTCGGGAAATTATTTCCGGGCAGCCTTTATATTACCGGAGCGCCCCGGACTCACAGCGAAGCTTTTCCCGGTCTGATTCACCTCAGTTTTCTGGATTTTGTTTTCGTCGACGAATACGGCAATAATCAGGTACACCGGGCCCATGAAGTTGCCCACCAGTGGTGGGGCGTCTCTGTTGACTATAAAACTTACCACGATCAGTGGCTGAGCGAAGGTTTGGCCAGCTACGCGGGCCTCTGGTACCTGCAGGCCAGTTCCGAGAACAGTGATAAATTTTTCTCGATCCTGAGCCAATGGAGGGATCTGATTTTCGAGAACCGGCAATATCTTCTGGGTTCCGGACAGAAAGCCGGACCGATTATTCTGGGCTTTCGCAATCGAACCAGTACGACAAAAGATGATTATAATGTGATTGTTTACCGCAAAGCTGCATGGGTGATACACATGCTGCGTCACATGATGATGAATATGAAAGACTTCTCCCAGACGGATTTTGAAAACGGGTTGAAGGAATTTTTTGCCACTTATCGCGAAAAGGCGGCATCCACTGAAAATTTCCGCACCGTGATGGAAAGACATTGCGGCTGTGACCTTGGATGGTTTTTTAATCAATGGGTCTACGGTACGGCATTACCTACCTATCATTTTTCATATTCCATCGAAGAAATGCCCAAAGGCAAATACCGCGTTCAGTGCCGGGTAAAACAGGAAGGTGTTCCACCGGGTTTTAAAATGCCCGTGCCGATCCTTGTCCAGTTCGATGATGATCGGTTTGCAATTATTAAAGTGCTGATCGATAAGCCGCAACAGACATTTTACCTGCCGGTCCTGCCTATGGAACCGGAGAAAATCAAGTTTAATGCACTCGAATCTGTACTGTGTCGGGTTGTCGGCGAATCCAGTTGATTCAGTTGAAAACCGCTTAAAAAAAATCCGCCGACGAAAGAACCTCTGAAGAACGGATTTTTTTTTGATCTACAACGAATCTAAATCAGTAATTCGGTTCCTCGTTCAACAGGTAACGATCCAGCCACTCAATGGCCCGTCGCATGTAATGCTCACGATGGGCACGCTTGCGGTTGCCGTGCCCCTCTCCCGGATAAATGATCAGTTCCACCGGCGCCTGGTTTTTATGCTTCAAGGCGCGATACATTTCATGGGATTGTCCCGTGGGTACCCGTTTGTCTTTATCGCCGTGGGCGATCAGCAACGGTGTGTGATGCTTATCGATATATTTCAGCGGTGAGCGATCCCAGGCCAGTTTGAAATTGTCGTCCCAGTTATAGCTGTTCCAGTGAACCAGGGAGTTTTCCTCCGGCGTATCGGTGACGCCGATTTTCGAAATCTGGTTTGAGATACCCACGAACATGACTCCCGCGGCGAAGCGTTCGCTGTATCTGGTCGCGGCCCATGCGGTCATGTAACCGCCATAGGACCCGCCGGTTATGCCAACCTTTTTCGGGTTCACCCATTTTTGGGCGATCAGGGCGTCGATACCGTCGAGCACATCATTAAAGTCCACTCCCATCATATCATTATGGTAGGCTTTCGAAAATTCTACTCCGCGCCCGACCGAACCGCGGTAATTCGGGATGAAGACCACATAGCCCTTTTGTGCCATAAGCTGCGGCCACTGGCTGTAGCTGTTGTTCCAGCCCCGAAACCGCACCCCTTCCGGACCGCCGTGCACCAGTACGATCAGCGGGGCATGTCCGTTTTTACGGAATTTTTTCGGTTTATAAACCACACCGCTGATCATTTTGCCGTCGCGAGCCTTCCAGTTGAAATCCTCCGCCGGCAGAAATTTTACTCTTTTGAATTCCGGATTGGTTTCAGTCATGCGGCGCAGCGATTTGTCACTCAGTTTGCCGCTAAATAATTCATTGGGATGATTGTAGGTATTGGCCAGACAGACAAAGTGATCGCCGTCCGTTGCCAGGTCCGTTCCACTCATGATCGGTCCGTCGCCGAAAAGCTGCTTCCGTTCACCCGATGCTACTGAAATTTCAAATACTTCGGTATGGTTAAAAACCGCTGCCGTGGCGATGAGGGTTTCATCATTTTTCCACTGAAATGAAAACACACTGCCTTCAAATCCTTCTGTCAGGTTGGTCCAGTTTCCGCTGCCGATCTCTGTGATCAAAATACTTTGTTCACCCGGGTCGGAAATATCCACACCGCCCAGAAAGGCCAGGTATTTACCATTCGGGGATACTTCCATTTTTCCAAGTTTACCGTCGTGGGCACACAGCAGGCTGGATTTATCCTCCGTTGATAAAGTCCGGTATATATCACGGAACATGTAGGAATCATCGGTCATTCCCCTGTCAGCCGCCTGATAAATCAGGTGCTTTCCGTCCGGTTCCCATACGAAACTTAAAACATACTTTTTGTCCGGGCTGACCCGTACCGTTTTCTTCGATTTCAAATCTTGCACATAAAGATACTGCCAGTCAAAATCGTTTTCATTGATGATCCAGTCTTCGCCGTTTTTCAGCCTTCTTTTTTCTTCATCGCTTTTTTCTCTTTTTGCCACAAAGGCGATGCTGCGGCCATCCGGCGACAGGGCAAATGCGCCGACACCGGTTGCATGCTCCGTAATCCGTTCCGGGAATCCGCCGTTCAGCCGCATTCGGTAAACCTGGCTTTTGTCATGATATTTTTTGCGTGTGGCCCGAAAATACAGGTATTCTCCGTCATCAGACCATACATACCCCGAAGCCGGTTCTTCTTTTGTCGCATAGCGAACCGCCTCTCCGGAAGAAAGATGCATAACCCAGAGTTCGCGGTAATAGCTCTTTTTGCCTTCATCCGCCGGCGGAGGCAACAGTTTCGTATAAGCCGCCCACCGGCCGTCCGGAGAAATCTTCGGTGATGAAATGTATTTCATATTCATCACCATTTCCCGGGTGAATTCCGCCTGTTGTGCCGAAAGAAATTGAATGAAAAAGATCAGTAAAAAGGTAGCGGTAAATACTCTTTTCATTGGTCAGATCCTCTGATTTTTGATTACTTTGCGGTATATGCCTCCGAAGGGGAGCCGGCATCTTCTACCGTAACGCTCCAGTTCCAGTCCGTAAAATACAGATTGCCTGCATTCCATTCCACCTCTCCGCGCTGAAAATCCACTGTTTCCGATCGGAAGTGTTTTTTTGGAGGATACAGTTTTTGGTTATGCCCTTTATTTGCGACCAGGCGAAAATGATCGATATTACCGAAATAAAAATCACGCAGTTCCCGACGTTTTTCGGGGGTCAGGTCTTCGGTCATGCTGGTAAAGAAAATCCCCATGTACGGATCGACCGGCAACCAGCCGAATGGTTTGATATATATTTCAGCCCAGTCGTGCATTCCCACATCGCCGGGAAAAGTCATAAACCCCGACTGCCAGCGCGCAGGCACCCCGCTGATACGGCACAGGGTTATGAACAGGATAGCCTCCTGACCGCAGTCACCGTATTTTTTGTTCAGACAATAATCGCTGATGTTGTATAAAGTGGAATATTCGCGGGCGTAGCTGTACAGAATATTGTCGGCAATCCAGTGGTATATTTTTTTAGCTTTCAAATACGGATTATTTTCATTACCGGTAATCTCTGCCGCCAGTTTTTTCATCTTTTCTGAAAATATCTCATGGGGTTCCTCCTCACGGGTGAACAGGCGAAACACCTGTTCAGAACCATCGAAGGGGATTACCAGCTCCGGAGTGACGGGGCGGTAGTAACTGTAAGCGGTGTAATTGTATTTCAATTCGAAGGTCAATTCTCCCTGCGCGGGCATTGTCGCTTCGAAATATGCGGAGCGGATGGGAGACATTGGTTCGGCCAGCCATTGCAGGGAATGATTTGCGGAGATGAACCGGATATTGCCTTGCGTCTGAAAAACACTCGGATAGGGCAACCAGACGCGCACATTTTCGCCCGGCGGTACTTTACCCGCTTTAACGGTAATCTTTTGTTTTACAAAACAGTCTCTCGGGAACAGGATCGGATCCGGATTCCCGGCCGCCAGTTGTTTCAGGCGGCGTACATGCATGTCGATGACACGGGCCAGGGAACTTTCGGGAGAATAGTTCTTCTGCCGGGAACGCAGCTCAGGGTATCGGAAAAATAAATTGCTGACGCTGGCATTTACAAAACGCTTTTCACCGTTAATGGTCAGCATGTCGAAGCGGTTTTCCCTTTGCCAGCGCTCGAATTCCTGCAGCGAAAAATCATTCAGTTGCTGCTGCAACTCCACGGCCAGTTGCGCCTCCGTCAAACTGTAGTCGTTTTGAATACGTCTTCCGCGTTCCAGTTCAAACAGCAGGCGGCGTTTCATCTGTTGATCGTCTTCGTTACGGTTGATCCAGTCTGTTATCTGCTTTTCCGCTTCCGCAAAGTTGCCGCTGTTCTGCAGTCGTTCCACTTGTTCCAATATTTGTGTATTGTTTGTTTTACAGGCACTGAAAAATAAACCGAGCATT
>JAJRVZ010000228.1 GCA_024277055.1 Calditrichota bacterium | reverse complement strand
TAAAATGAATTTAAATGAGTTACTGATATCTTCGGAGCCGCTGCTGCTGGACGGCGGAATGGGTACGCAGCTGGAGGCACGCGGTGCACCGATGGGAGGCGGCAGCAATCTGTCCCACCCGCAAACCGTGCAGGCGGTACATCGCGACTACCTGCTTGCCGGCAGTCGGCTGCTGATTACCAACACCCTGACCATGAACCGTATTTATCTCGAATCTCATCAGCCGGACATCGATGTACGGGAAGTGAACCGTGCGGGGGCGCACCTGGCAAAAGAAGTTGCCGGTGAAAGGGCCTTCGTGCTGGGTGATATCAGTTCGACCGGGCAGCTGCTGGAACCGTACGGAGATTTGTCACCCGATAAAGCGTTGGCAGCCTATGAAGAGCAGGCACAGGCATTGTTGGATGGCGGTGTGGATGGTTTTATTATTGAAACGATAATGGATTTGAATGAAGCCCTGCTGGCGTTGCAGGCCTGTAAATCCATCAGTGATTTGCCGGTTCTGGTTTCACTGTCCTATGTAACCGCCGAAGACGGCGGGCACACGGCCATGGGACAATCTGCCGCCGGGGCCGCGGCGCAATTGTCCTCCGCCGGCGCTGACGCCCTTGGTACGAACTGCGGGGAGTTGTCGCCGCTGCAAATGGCGGAGATCTTGAAGATTTACAAACAGCACAGCCGTCTGCCGTTACTGGCAATGCCCAATGCCGGAAAACCGTATCTGGAAGGCACGAAAACGGTTTTCGATATGTCGCCGCAGGTATTTGCGGATGGATTGCAGGTCTGCCTGCAGAACGGCGCAACCCTGGTGGGCGGCTGTTGCGGTACCACGCCGGAACATATTACCGCTGTTTCAACTTTAATGAGCAGTACATGAAAAAAACGGAAAACCTGCAGTCAAAGATATATCGATTACAACTCAATTTATTTCCGCCGTATCGACGAACCGGGGCGCGGGTAATATTTATTGCCGGGGACCTGTCCGAAGTGCGTATCAAACTGCCGCTGAACCGGAAAACGAAGAACTATGTCGGAACCTTATTCGGCGGCAGCATATACGCCGCCGTTGACCCGATTTACATGGTGATGTTAATCCGTCTGTTGGGAAAGGCTTTATTGTCTGGGACAAATCTGCCACCATCCGTTTTAAAAAGCCCGGTCGCGGAACATTGTTCGCATCCTTTGTGATAGACGAAACCGAGCTGATAGAAATCCGCACAGTACTGGAAAAGCAGCTGAAAATTGATCGGCATTATTTGGTTGAATTGAAAGATAATGATGGCGTGGTTTGCGCAGAGGTGGATAAGGTGATTCACATTTCGAAGAAGACAGGTTGAGATAGCAGAGGGACGGTTCCATTTCCCCGGCCCGAACCCTGAGGCTCAGAAGAGGCAATGCTAATTTAAGAACTCTACTCTTCCCCGGAAGGACTTCCGGGGATTATTTCCGTGTTTAGTCGGTGATTGGTAATTCTCCCGCAGCCTGTTCATGAACAAAACCGGTGATCCGAATACGATCGGCGGCGTTGCGGTCCGGTCTGATAATTTTTTTTTGACGCCATTTGTACACTGTCCTATATATCCCTAATTTTATGCGCATCAATCGTTGTCCATTTCATCCCTGCAGGAGAATAGCTTATGAAAGTACTGGTCATCGGCAGCGGCGGACGCGAACACGCCCTTGTGTGGAAAATCGCGCAGAGTCCGCTGGTAAAAAAAGTATACTGCGCTCCGGGAAATCCGGGTACAGCCGCTCTTGCTGAGAACGTGCCGATCAGCGCAGGGGACCTCCGGGGACTGAAGGATTTTGCCCTGCGGGAAAAAATTGATCTGACCGTGGTTGGTCCCGAAGACCCGCTGGTAAACGGAATCGTTGATATTTTTTCCGCGGCGGGATTGGCTGTTTTTGGTCCGCAGAAAGCCGCCGCGCAACTGGAAGGCAGCAAAGCTTTTTCCAAAAACCTGATGCGGAAATACGGCATTCCCACTGCCGAATATAAAGTATTTAACGATTTCGGGGCGGCACAAAATTACATCCGTTCGCTGAACCGTTTCCCCGTGGTGCTGAAAGCCAGTGGACTCGCGGCGGGAAAAGGGGTGTTGATATGCCGGGACGAGGCTGCTGCCCTGCAGGGGGCGCAGGATTTAATGGACTCCAAAGTGTTCGGCAGCGCCGGTGACGAAGTAGTGATCGAAGAATTCCTCGAAGGTGCGGAGGTTTCCATATTTGCCATAACCGACGGCGAACATTACAAACTGTTTGCGCCGTCACAGGACCATAAAAAGGCGCTGGACAACGACGAGGGACTGAATACCGGGGGGATGGGGGCCTATGCGCCGACGCCGGTGCTGACCGCGGGGCAACTGGCCTTTGCCGGAGAACAGGTGGTGCGGAAACGCTGAGTGCCATGCGCGAAGAGGGGCATCTCTATCGCGGTCTGTTGTACGTCGGGCTGATCCTGACCTCAGCCGGCCCGAAGGTGCTCGAATACAATTGCCGCTTCGGCGACCCGGAAACGGAGGTAGTGCTGCCGCTGCTGAAAAGCGATCTGGTGCCGTTGCTGCTGGCTTCCGTACGGGGTGGAATCAAAGACGTTGCGCTGGAAAATCACCCCGGTTATGCTGTTGATGTGGTACTGGCCTCGGGCGGTTATCCTCAGGCGTACGAGAAGGGCAAACCGATCAGCGGTCTGGATATGCTGGAAGAGGATATTCTGGTGTTTCATGCCGGGACGAAACTGGAGAATGGGCAGCTGGTAACCGCCGGCGGCCGGGTACTGAATATCGTGGCCACCGGCAGCGATTACCGTACCACGCGCCGGCGCCTGTATGAGAATGTGGCAACGGTGCATTTTGACAAGATGCACTACCGGAGGGATATCGGGGGTAAGGTTGGTTGATGTTTATGAACATACGGCTGACCAGGATTGGTTTCGACAAACACTGATAATAATTGATGGACTACATAAGCCATGTCTGATGAGATACGACTGTGAATATACTTTTAATTTGCGAAGAATTAATTGTACATTCTGTAATACACTGTCGATGTGGGTAGCAGGTTTCCATAATAAATCCTGTTTTTTATTTTCGTTCCTCGCAATCATTGTGAAATACAGTCCCTCGCATGCTGCGGGAGTTACAGCGCAGTCACTTATTTTGCACAAAGGCTTCGATGCGCTGTTTCCAGTCCGGTGTCGTTGAAAGATAGGCAAAATTATCGGCATTGGATTGGCGGTAACGCTCAATTTCGATCTGCACGGCGTGGTTGGTCACCAGCTTGCTGAAGCGCAGCGCCAGATCGCCGCCTTCAAGAATTTGCCCGGCAAAGTCAGCCGTTTTTTCTTCCAGTTGCCGCGGCTCGCAAATATGTTCCACCAGCCCGAAATCCAGCGCATCGCCGGCGTCGATCAGCCGGCCGGTGAGCAGCAGGTCCTTTGTGCGACCCAGCCCGATTTGTTCCACCAGTTGCAGGGTACAGCCGATGGGCAGGATGGCGCCGATGCGCACGGCGGGAAACCCGATACGCGCATTTTTTGTCGCCACGCGCAGATCGCAGGCAAGGGCCAGGGCGAATCCACCCCCGAGCGCGTAGCCGTTGATGGCGGCGATGATCGGTTTGGAGAACCGGAAAACAGCGTCGAACATGGCGTCCAGTACGAGGGCATAATTCCGTGCATCGTCCGTGCCTTCGAATCGTATCAGTTCGTCCAGCTGCACACCGCTGCAAAAGGACTTTTCACCTGCGCCGGTAACAATAACCAGTCGAACGGCGTCATCCGTCTGCAACTCCCGCAACAATTCAGGGATGCGGCGGATCATCCCGCGGTTCAGCGCGTTGCGTTTGCCGGGTCGGTTTATGGTAATCTTTGCGATATTGTCGGTTTTATCTGTTTGCAGCACAAATGCCTCCGGAGTTTTTCGGGTAATATAGGAAATAAAGGGACAGGGAGGTAGGGGCAGTTTAAAAGTTTAAGAGTTGAATGGTTTGCCGGTTCGGGCATTCACTTCGGTTTGTTTTTCCGGCAAAAAAAAGGATTGCTTCTCTGTTATTCGGCAGATCACATTGACACCTGCAATGACGCTTTCAGCCGGCAGTGACGGTTACACTGCGCCTGTAACGATATCTGAAATTCTAAATTTAAAAAATCATATTCGGTGTTCAATATTCAGTTTTGCAATCCTTCTCTGGATGTCACTACATCTCATCAAAGATTTTCCAGCACAAATTTCGTGATTGTTGTAAAAACATGCTCGCGGGTATAACGCGATTTGCCGTAAATGCCGTGGTAGCGGTCCGGGTAAAACATGATGTCGAACTGTTTGTTGGCTTCAATCAGTTTGTTGACCAGCATGGCCGTATTTTGAAAATGAACGTTGTCATCGGCGGTGCCGTGGATCAACAGAAACTTGCCCTCCAACCGCTCGGTGAAATTGAGCGGCGCGCTGTTTTGGTAGCCCTCGGGATTGAGTTGCGGCGTTTGCATGTAGCGTTCGGTGTAAATGGTATCGTAAAAGCGCCAGTCGGTAACCGGTGCAACCGCTACGGCTGTTTTGAAAACATCACTGCCTTTCAGAATGCATAGTGCGGCCATATAACCGCCGTAGCTCCATCCGAAAACGCCGATGCGCGTACTGTCTACAAAGGGCAGGGTGGACAAATATCGTGCTGCCTCGATCTGGTCATTCGTTTCCCAATATCCCAGCTGTTTGTAGACTTTTTTCATAAAGTCCGCCCCGCGGAAACCGGTGCCGCGGTTGTCGACGCTGATTACGAGGTATCCTTTCTGCGCCAGCAGCTGGTGCCACATGGAAACCGTACCCCAGCGATTGCGAACCGTCTGTGAACCGGGTCCGCTGTACACGTACATGAACACCGGATACTTTTGCGATTCATCAAAATCAACCGGTGGCAGCATCCAGCCGTTCAGGTTCTGCCCATCGCCGGTAGTGAAGGAAAAGAATCGGGGCGCGCTCAGTTTGTATTCAGCCAGAACTTCCATCGGATTGCTGACGAGAGTGTCCAGCAGATTTCCTTCCCTGTCGAACAGGGCGGTTTTTGTCGGTTCGGTCAGCGAAGAAAAGGCATCAATATAATGCCCGCCATCCGGGGCGATATTTACCTGGTGCCATCCGGTGGATCGGCTGATGCGCTTCATATCCCCGCCATCCAGGTTTACACTGAACAGCTGTGCCTCCATCGGTGTGGGATTGGCAGCTGTAAAAAACACCAGATTTTGTTTTTCGTTTACCTGTTCGATTTTACGCACCTCCCAGTTGCCGCGGGTCAGCTGAACAGGTTTTTCAGATTTCAAATCGAAGCGGTAAACATGCCGGTAACCGGACCGGTCGGAAGAGAAAACAAACCCGTTTTTAATTACCGTCAAATCTTCGGGGATATCAATCCAGCGATCATCTTTTTCCTGATAAATCAAATGCGTCGAACCGTTACTGATATCCGCCGACAAATAATCCAACTGATTCTGTAAACGATTCAAGCGCAGGATCAGCAATTGGCGATTGTTCAGCCAGTGAATGCGCGGGATATAAATATCCGTTTCGGAACCGATATCCATCCAGAGGGTTTTACCGGTCTGCACATCAACTACACCGATGCGTACCAGCGAATTGGGATCGCCTGCCTTTGGGTAACGCATGACATTCAGATTCAGGTGCAGCGAGTCATAATGCGTGATCGGGAACTCCGGTACACGCGATTCATCCAGTTGCCAGTAAGCAATGTGTTTCCCGTCCGGTGACCATTGCCAGCCGTCGATGATGGAAAACTCTTCTTCGTATACCCAGTCAAAATGTCCGTTTAAAATATGATCCGTACCGTCAAAGGTCAGCTGGCGTTCCTTTCCGCTTTGCAAATCGATTACCAATAAATTATTGTTGCGTACAAATCCGATCTGTCTGCCGTCCGGTGAAAATTGAATGATTAATTGTCCTTCACCGTCTTTTGTCAACTGCCGAAGAGTCTTCGGCAGTTTATTTTCCACATCCACTAAAAATATATCACCGGCTGATTTCGTGCGTCTGGCGCGTACAGTCCGGGTAAACATTAATTTGCTGAAATCATTTGACCAGATAAAATTGCGCGAACCGTTCAGGGCAGGGGATGCTATTTCGCCGGTGTTCAGAAAGAGACTGTGCTTTTTGACGGGCACATCGTATTTCACGAATGACCAGCTGCGGGTTTCGGAATCAAATTTCCGGTAAACAAAACCGCTGCCGTCCGGCAACCATTGCGGGTGATTAAGGGATTCACCTCTAAACAGACGTGCGGTATAAATATCGTGAATAGTCAATTGCTTGTCACCGGCAAGCATTATCAACGGAACAATCAGGTAAAACAGTACATGGGTCGGATTTTTCATCGCAGATAATCCTTTAACAACATCAGTCAAATATGAGGAACTAATATAATAAAAGCATAAAAAACATAAAAGTGTTTGAATCATCCCTGCAACAAACGGATACGGGTACAATGGGATTCACATCCGCTTTTTATAGGAAGGCAGGTTTTGGTAACCGGAATTACAACATTCGCGATAAACGGGAAGTAATTTGCCGTAAGATACGTATAAACCGGAAAAGAGGAAAATCCATGCATGTTATTATAAAAAAAATGCTTTTATTCGGAATCGCTGTTGTGGCTCTGGCCTGCCAGACTTCGGAGCCGATGGGGGGCACCGCCGAGGTGCGGCGCGACGGTGATAAGATTATTATCGTGGATCAGACGGGTAAAAGCTGGGATGTTACACATGCGGTAAACGAATATGGTTTCCAGGCACGGGCGTTTCAGTTTGGGATCGGGCCGTTCGCTATCCGTCCGATTCAGAATCCGACCATGCTTTCGCCCGGAGATGCCGGCTATCCTTCACCTCAGTCGGATTTCCTGACGATCGGCTACGATCATAATGGTGATAAACGCGCCTATCCGCTATATGTAATGGGGTCTCATGAAATTGTGGATGAGCAATTCGGGCAAACCCACGTGGCGGTGGCCTACTGACCGTTGATAGGATTGACTGCCGTGTACAGTCGGGAAATTGACGGAGAAGTTTTGACGCTGAGCGCCAGCGGCTGGACGTACAATAATACCTTTGTCCTGTACGATTATGAAACCGAGAGTTTGTGGTATCACCTGCAGGGTACTGACGGGCTGACCTGTATCAGCGGTTTTTATGCCGATCGCAAACTGGAGGAATTTTCCTCCGTACTGATGCGCTGGAATGACTGGGTTGACCTAAATCCGGACAGTAAGTTTTTAAAATACCCACAATAAGGATTAAGTTTAAATGAAATTTTTTAAAACGATTATGATTTTTGCCGCCGCTGTGATGGTATTCGGTTGTGAGCAGGAATCTCCCAACGAACCCTTCGGCGGATTCCCTATTATCCGCACCGATGGCAAAATACTGATCGAAGATCAGACCGGTAAGCGATGGGATATAACCGAGGCGGTCAATAAATACGGTTTTGATCCTGAAAAATTCCAATTCGGCGTCGGGCCGAATGCCATTCCACCCATCATGAATCCCCGGTTTTACAATCCGGGTGAAACAGGATATCCGGGTAACGGCAATTTTCAGGTAATCGGCTATGAACGCAACGGCGAAACCCGAGCCTATTCATTAAATAAAATGGTGAGCCATGAGGTTGCCAATGAAGTTTTTCAGGATCAGCAGATCGCTGTAGCCTACTGACCGCTGATAGGATTGACTGCCGTGTACAGTCGAGTAACTTTCGGAGATGAAATAACCCTCGGGGCCAGCGGGTGGACTTATAACAATACGTTCGTACTTTACGATCATCAAACCGAAAGTATCTGGTACCATCTTTCCGGTGAGGACGGATTAACCTGTATCAGCGGGTTTTATGTGGATCGCAAGCTGGCCGAATTCAATTCCACCCTGACGCGCTGGTCCACCTGGAAAAACAGTAACCCGGGAACAAAATTTTTACGTCCCGATTCTAAATAGGAATGATTGCCTGCAACAGAAATTAATTCAATAAAAAACCCGGACCTTCGCCCGGGTTTTTCATCCACCATCGTTTGTCTGTTAATCATCAGAGCGGAATGCGACTCCAATATGATTTTCCTGCATAATTTCCTTTACTTCGTCGATAATTGCCGGATCGTCAATTGTTGAGGGAAGTGCAAATTCGTCCCCGTCCGCCATTTTGCGGATCACGTTACGTAAAATTTTACCGGAACGTGTTTTCGGTAATCTTTTGACGATGGCGGCATTGCGAAAATAGGCGAACGCGCCGATTCGCTTACGAATGGTCTGAACAAGCTCTTCCTGCAATGTTTCGGCGTCGATATCATAACCGTCTTTCAGAACCACCAGGCCGACGGGCACCTGACCGCGCATGTCATCCTTAACGCCGATAACCGCACATTCTGCAACGGCTTCATGAGCGGCAATGATTTCTTCCATTTCTCCCGTGGATAATCTGTGCCCGGCAACGTTGATTACATCATCAACACGTCCCATGATGTAAACGTATCCGTCTTTATCAATATAGCCGCCGTCGCCGGTCAGATAATACCCCGGATACTGTTTCATATAAGAATTATGGAATCGGTCATCATCCTGCCACAGCGTAGGCAGACAACCCGGAGGCAGGGGTAGTTTAACCACGATCTGACCTTCCCGGTCGGCGTCCAGCT
>JAJRVZ010000227.1 GCA_024277055.1 Calditrichota bacterium | reverse complement strand
CGTTCGGCGAATGAAAACGCAGGGGCAGTTTTGCTGCAATCAGTTTTTCGAGGATCACTTCGATATGCTTTTCTTTGCGTATGAATAAGGCGTCATCGTAAAAGGCAAAATCGCGCAATTTGAATTTTTTGTAATGGCTGATAACTTCATCCACAACCGCCTGCGGTTTCCTTTGTTTGAACGGCATGGCAATCTGTTTCTGTGCGCAGAAGGAGCAGTCGTACGGGCAGCCGCGGGCCGTCATCAGTAACAGGTAATCCGGGTGGTTGATCAGGTCGAATGCCGGATAGGGAAAATCGTCCGGTTCCGTCGGTAATTTTGCCTCGTCAATATCCAGCCCGAACATCTCCGACAGCAATTTAAGGATTTTTAATTCACCGGGACCGGTAATGATATAATCCGGTTTCAGCGTTCGCAGGGCATGTTCCGGTAAAAGCGTGGCGTATATGCCGCCGATTATCACCGGCACACCGGGCAGCTGCTCCCGAATCAGTTCAATCACCCTTTGCGGTCCCGGATACCAGTAAGTCATCAACGTGGTTACCAGAACCGCATCCGGTTTAGCGGAAGCATGCAGACGATTTATGAATTCCGCCTCGCTGATGCCGTAACGCGCATATTTGCGCGGAATATCCCTGAGCACCGATGGTTTTTCAACTTCCTCGCGGGGCAGCGGTCCCTGACCGAAAGCTTTAATTCTCGGTTTGCTTTGCGAAGAGTATTTATCCAGGCAATCAATATAGCTGACGGAAAAGCCGGACTCTCTAAGAAATGAAGCAATGTAAAGTAGGCCGAGAGGCTTGCTCCACAGATCAAATGCAGTAAAATCATAGATCCACGGGTTGACGAGCAACAGCTGTTTTTGCATTGAAGAAATATTTCCGGAGAAACGGATCAGGCCATGGCCTGTTCTTCTTTCTCCTGTGATTCATCTGCTTTTTTTGCTTTTTTCCGGGTGACTTTGGCATTGCCGATTTTCTTTTCCGCATCGGTCAGTCTGTCTTCATGAACCTTGTAGTCAACGCCATCCAGATGATAACGATTTTGAATTTCCACCCATTTATCCAGCTCGGCTTTTACAAAGCGAATGGTCCCTCTTTCGGGATCAAAATAGCAGGGAATCTCATCATTAAAGGCACGTTTGGTCAAATCAAACGGACGATCGTAACCGAGATAGCGTGCGGCGGTGGCGGCATTCCACATTTTCGATTCGTCTTCACTGTAACCGGCCAGTTTGTATTCCCACTGGTTCTTCAAATATTCACGCAGCCAGTCCTCATCGATCTCGTTGATCTTATCCAGTAGTTTGGTATACGACTTCCCTTTCAAATAGGCGATCTGCGCCTGCCCGATCTTTGCCAGCAAATTATCCGGATCGATCTTTGCCATTTCTTTGTAAAGATCCGCCGCGGCATCGTAGTCTTCCACCTTTATGTAGGCATGGGCAAGTTCATTCAGACTGTTCAGTGATTTTTCGGCAAGTGCATATTTCTTGTAGTATGGAATGGATTCGTTCAGCTGGTTGCTTTTAAGCAGCGCCTGAGCCATGTATTTATTCGCTTCCGGGTCATCGGGCCGGAACTGCAGGGCGATTTTCAGGTCTTCAATGGCCGCCGACCACAGGTCTCCGTTCATTTTGTTAACGCCCCGATTCATGTGCACGTAAAACTTGCCTTCTTCATCGAGCGGCTCATATTCAAAATCGTTATAATAGAAATCCATGCTGCGGCTTGATATCATCCGCACTTTTCCATGGGTGCGTTTGTTCGCGTTGAATTCCTTGAGGATTTTGCTGAGGTACATGTGCAGCTTGCGTTTCACCTCTGATTCATTCGACAATTTTACCGGTGATTTATTGCCATTCTCGTCTATACTGCCGAATAATTCTTTGGATTTATAATAAACATTACTTAAAAAATCCGTCACCATTATCTGTGGTGAATTGATACGCATATCCACCATGTTTCGTCCGTATCCAAGCCGGCTGTAATAGGAATACGATATACTGATACGATTATCCTGGTAAGACCACTTTTTGAGATATACAGACAACAAATGGAGTTCTTCAATTTCCATTACCGTTCTCCAGGTTAAAGATTAAAATTTTTTGAATTACAAACTGATGCTAATGTGTCATTACATCAAATTATTTTAGAAAAAACACGATTAAATGCCTTTTACAAGGTCGTCTAACATTCAGATTATTCAGATCATTTTCACTCGGAAAAGATACCCGAAAAATTTAGCCGGAAAATATTGTGTTTCCTTTGTGGGCTGAGGTGAATTTATAGATTTGTATAAAAGTTGTCAAGTTGAATCGGAATCTTATTTGAATGCCGGCTTACATTTCCCGATAAAGAAGAAAAATATGTTGTAATTATTCCATTGACAATCATCGGTATATCGGATTTCTGTCGGTGCCGTCCGGGTCGTTTTACCGGCTTAAAACGTGTATTGCAGCTCGGCCGTAAAAATAATGCTCTGACTGTTTTCCTGATCCCGGTCGATATCGGTATCGTTGTCGTAATTGGCGAAAACCTGCAAAGCCAGTTTTTCATGCAGCGGAATCATGGCGACGGCAAAAACGGATAAGATGTTTCGATTGCTGTAGAGACTGAACAAATCATTGGTGGCGGAATCGGGAAAACGCCGCCACTGGTAGCTGCCGTTTAACGAGATATACAATCCGGAGGGACTAAACCAATTCAGCTGAAAATACGGTCCGTTCGAATTGTAATTCTGTTCCGTTACATCAATTCCTTCAATTTCCTGAATATTGTGCAGCTTCCATTCCCATTCGTAACCCAACCCGAACTCCCACCCGGAAGCCGCCGTCCATATTATGGCCGGTCGCAGGTAATTCCAGTTGTAATCCGGTTCCAGTGATGAAGGCGTGCCGTAAATCTTGCGGATGAACCTGTCTTCCAGTTCAAAACGGAACCGGGAGGATATGGGCTGTTGAATCCACGACTCAAGGGTCCATTGGTTGTAACGGTTGAAGATTGTGCTGTCATCAATGCTATAGGAATAGCGTCGCAGAGCGGGTTCAAGACCGAAGCTCCATGAAAAGCCGTCCGGCGAACGATCACTGAATGTAAGCCGCACCGCTCCGTGGCGGTAATCATTATCGTCGCGGCCCAAGTACTCATTCATCTCGCCCTGCAAACCGACATCGAACAGCATCGTCGGGGTTAGTTGCCAGCGGCTTTGAATATCCGTTCGCAACCTGTAAAAATCGCCGAAGGATTCATCGGTTCCCCGATATAGTTTGTAATTCAGGTACTGCGAATAATTCAGACGCCATGAACGGTTGGTTGCCACAGTCAACCGCGACTGAAGCACTTGTTCCCAGAATGAATTATCGATTTCAATTTTATTGTAATTCAGGTATCCGCCCAGGTAAACATAATCCCCGTCCGAACCATCATATCGTAATTGATAGTCTGCCCGAATATTCTCGAAATCAACCCGAAACCCGTTGCGAAGGGCAAGTAATCTTTCCGATTGCTGCCATAGAGGAAGGTTGGCGTTCCAGCCGAAATACGGTTTTCCGATCTCACCGAGCAGCGTGCTGTCCTGCTGACTGAAACTCATTTCGAACTCCTGCCGGTTGAAATCCACCCCGCTGATCGCCTGCCATGTTGCCTGTTTTTTCGGTTCCCCGGTTACGGAATCCCTTTTTTTTTCGGCCGGGGCCAGTTGTGCCAACAGCTCATCCAGGTAAATGATTGCGAATTCATATTCACCGGCACGGGCAAAACCGTCAGCTTCCTGCAGCATTTTCAATTGTTCACTGCTCAGCGATTTTATAGACCGCAGTATGTCCATTTGTGCCAGTTTCAGCTGGTAACGGGCCGCGTCGGTAATAATATCAGCATCACTTTGCGCAGCCAGAGGGTATCGCAAAAAGAGCAGTATCGCCAGAACAACATATTTTCGGATATTCGGCCACATATTCCTGTTTAGTTTCGGATGAATCTCAGTTTTAATTGATGAAAATTAATCAAAGGCCATGCACAGCTGTGCATGGCCCTGCGGTTAAAGCATTTCAATTATGAATGCGTACCAGGTACGGTGTGGACCAGGTAACTGAATTATAGGGATAGGCATCCACATCATCATCACGGATGGTGCCGTTGTCGATAACATCAATCACGGCATGGTGTACACCCCAGCGTTGCCGGATCGTCCATTCGCCCTGATAAATATTGTCACCGTTTTCATCCTGCCCGATCCACTCCATGAAACGAACGCCCCAGTCGTGACGATTACGATGACGACCGAAATGCAGCCGTACCATTTCCGTAGCCTGGGTTCCTTCCGGGAATATCAGCGGATTCGCCGAAGCGTTATGTACGGTTACCGTCACTTTTACACTGGTACCGCGCTCAAAGGTGAAAATATTGCGGCGTGACTGGAAGTACTCAAGCGGATTGGTAATCTCGATGATGGAATCAGTCGAGCTTTCGACCACCATTTTGGTGATTTGCAGTGTGGTTGATACAATATTACTGTCCACTTTACCCAGCGATTCGCCGAGTACCATTGAGAAATTCAACAGACGCCATTTGCGACGACCGTTGTCATTCTCACGTTT
>JAJRVZ010000226.1 GCA_024277055.1 Calditrichota bacterium | reverse complement strand
AGCGGCCCGAATAATCTACCCGCTTACCGAGCAGATTCTGACGGAAACGCCCCTGCTTCCCTTTCAGCATATCGGAAAGAGATTTCAGCGGTCGATTGCCGTCCGAACGCATCGCGGTTGATCGCTTCGAATTATCGAACAACGAATCTACCGCCTCCTGAAGCATCCGCTTTTCATTTCGCAGAATCACTTCAGGGGCCTTGATTTCAAGAAGTTTTTTAAGCCGGTTATTTCGAATAATTACCCGGCGGTAAAGATCGTTCAGGTCGCTGGTGGCAAAACGGCCGCCTTCCAGCGGTACCAGCGGACGCAATTCCGGCGGAATGACGGGAATAACATCCAGTACCATCCACTCCGGCTTATTACGAAATTCCGTATTTTCTTCGCGTACACGCAGAGATTCGACGACCTTCAGACGTTTCAATGCTTCAGTTTTTTTCTGAACTGAAGTTTCCGTCTGAACACGCTCCCGGAGTTCGCGGGCCAATTCTTCCACTTCCATCCGCCGCAACAGATCGCGAATGGCTTCACCGCCGATTTTGGCGATGAACTTTTCCGGGGCATCGTCCGGCAGATCCTCATTGCTTTCACCATGGGCATCCAGCTGATTGAAATATTCTTCTTCGTTAATCAGCTGTTTTTGCTTCAAATCGCTTTTGCCCGGATTTATAACGATATACTGCTCATAGTATATCACCTTTTCCAGGTCCTTCGGAGACATATCCAGCAGATAACCGATCTTCGTTGGTAAAGAGCGGAAAAACCAGATGTGAACCACCGGAACCGCCAGACTGATATGCCCCATTCGTTCGCGGCGGACACTTTTCTGGGTAACCTCAACCCCGCAACGGTCGCAGATAATCCCCTTATAACGGATACGTTTGTATTTGCCGCAGTGGCATTCCCAGTCCTTTACAGGGCCGAAAATCTTTTCACAAAACAACCCGTCCTTTTCCGGTTTAAAGGAACGGTAATTTATAGTCTCCGGCTTTGTTACCTCACCGTGCGACTGTTCCAGAATGTCATTCGGTGAAGCAAGACTTATCGTAATCTTCTGAAAACGATTGGGAGTTTTTCTAAAATTCAAATCACCTGTCTCCTAATTACAAAAGCGTTGATATCGACCAGCCCGACGGAACTAATCGAGTTTAACCTTCAGCCCGAGCCCCTGCAACTCGCGCACCAGTACATTGAATGATTCCGGTACACCTGCATCCGGCAGGTTCTCGCCCTTAACGATCGCTTCATACACCTTGGATCGTCCTATTACATCATCGCTCTTTACGGTCAGGATTTCCTGCAAGGTATAGGCAGCACCGTATGCTTCGAGCGCCCAAACCTCCATTTCTCCGAATCGCTGACCACCGAATTGTGCCTTACCACCCAGAGGCTGCTGGGTAATAAGCGAATACGGACCGATCGACCGGGCATGGATTTTATCATCAACAAGATGCGACAGTTTCATCATGTAAATCACACCAACCATCACTTCCTGATGAAATGCCTCACCCGTGCGGCCGTCGAACAAGGTTGTTTTTGCTGAAAGCGGTATACCCGCTTCTTCCATTTCTTTCTGGATATCCTCCAGGGTCGCACCGTCAAAAACCGGTGTCGCATATTTTTTGCCCAGTTTCCATCCGGCAAGGCCAAGCGTGGTTTCGAAAATCTGACCAAGATTCATGCGGGAAGGTACACCGAGCGGATTAAGAATTATATCCACCGGCCGCCCATCATCCAGGAAAGGCATATCTTCCACCGGGACAACACTGGCCACTACACCTTTATTCCCGTGCCGGCCGGCCATTTTATCACCGACCGATAATTTGCGCTTTTCGGCAATATATACTTTCGCCAGCTGCACAATACCCGGAGGTAATTCATCACCGACCATGATTTTGTGTTTCTCACGCTTCAGATCATTTTCGATTTCCTGAAGCACCCGACGGTATTCCGCATAAACATTGCGCACAAATTCATTCTGCGGGTCATCTTCAAACCAGGTAGAATTAATATCTAGATTCCGTACATCTATGCCGGCAAATGAATCGGCGGATATTTTCGTGTTCGCTTTTAACGCCACCTTGCCGTCAACATAACGTATGGTATCACATTTTTTTCCTTCAAAATTACTTGCCAGAACATTCTTTACCCGTTCGATCAGCCGCTCACGACGCCACTCGGTTTCCTTTTCCAGTTTTTCGACAAGTACTTTGTCTTCTTTTTTGGTGTTCGCGTCTTTATGTTTTCTCGAGAACAACTTGGTATTTACAACAATACCATGCATTCCGGGGGGAGCCTTCAGAGACGCATCCTTGACGTCACCGGCCTTGCTTCCGAAGATAGCCTTAAGCAGTTTTTCTTCCGGCGTAGGATCCGTTTCACCCTTGGGCGTAACTTTTCCGACAATGATATCTCCGGCATTCACTTCCGCGCCCACACGGATAATGCCGTCTTCATCCAGATTCTTCGTGGCTTCTTCGCTTACATTCGGAATTTCACGCGTAAGTTCTTCTTCGCCGCGCTTGGTATCACGAACCTGCAGCTCAAACTCTTCAACATGGATCGAAGTAAAAACATCCCGGCGAACAACCCGTTCGGAAATTATGATAGCATCTTCAAAATTATATCCCATCCACGGCATGAATGCCACGACTACGTTTTTGCCCAGTGCCAGTTCACCGTGGTCCGTTGCTCCGCCGTCGGCCAGCACATCACCCTTTTTCACCTTATCACCTTCGCTTACAAGCGGGCGCTGGTTAATCGAAGTATCCTGGTTTGTGCGTTGAAATTTGATCAGGCTGTAAGTAATTGTCTCATCAACCTCATCCAGAATGCCTCTGCGGCGTTTTTTGATCGTCTTTTCGTCCATACGTACGACGATTTTTTCGGCATCAACCGACTCCACCACCCCGTCCGTTTCAGAAATCACCATCGTCCCGGAATCACGGGCTACCTTGGCCTCCATTCCCGTACCGACGATCGGAGATTCAGGGGAAAGCAAAGGCACCGCCTGACGTTGCATGTTGGAGCCCATGAGTGCACGGTTGGCATCATCATGTTCAAGAAACGGGATCAACGACGCCGCCGGCGATACGATCTGATTCGTGGCAACATCCATATAATCCAGTTCTTTCGGGTTTACCACGGGGAAGTCACCCTTAAACCTGGCCTTTACCCGGTCACGCTGGAAATTCCCTTTCGCGTCAAGCGGGGCATTAACCTGGGCTATGGTATAATTGTCTTCTTCAGTCGCCGACAGATATTCGATTTCCTTTGTCGCCAGCCCTTTGACCACTTTCCGGTACGGAGTCTCTATAAAACCGAAATCGTTGATCCTGGCCAGCACACACAGGGAAGAAATCAGACCGATATTCGGGCCTTCAGGCGTTTCGATGGGGCACAACCGACCGTAATGTGTGTAATGAACGTCACGCACTTCAAACCCCGCCCGCTCACGCGTAAGGCCACCCGGTACCAGAGCACTGAGACGCCGTTTATGGGTAAGTTCGGCAAGCGGATTGGTCTGATCCATGAACTGCGACAACTGCGAAGTTCCGAAAAACGTGTTTATTACGGAAGAAATAGTCCGCGCATTAACGAGATCCTGAGGCGTGAGTTTGTCGGTATCCCCAAGATTCAGTCGCTCTTTTATGGTACGAGCCATCCGCGAAAAACCGACACTGAACTGAGCCGACAATTGTTCACTGACCGTACGTACACGACGATTACCCAGATGATCGATATCATCCGTCATCTGCCTGCCTTCACGCAGGTCCAGCAGGTATTTTACAATAGCAACGATATCTTCGGGCGTTAAAACGGTTACATCGTAATCGGTCGAAACGTTCAATTTTTTATTGATGCGGTAACGACCGACGGCGCCCATATCATAACGTTTATTATTGAAAAACATGCGCTCAATCAGGCCGCGGGCCGTATCGAGGTCCGGAGGTTCTCCGGAGCGCAATTGACGATAGATCGCGTCAATGGCCTGTTCTTCCGATTTGGTAAGATCTTTTTTAAGGGTATTCAGAATAACATTCGGCGAACTCGGATCGATCGACTTGACAAGCTTAACTGATTTCAACTTCAGTTTTTTGCAGGCCGCCAGAAAATCCTCGTTTACTTCCGAACCCTGCTCCGCGATGATCTCCCCTGTTGCGGTATCCACCACATCAACCGCCAGTATGCGACCCAGCAGGAACTGCAGGGTATCCTTTTTTATCGCAACCTCTTCCGACAAATCAAACAAATTGATAATATCTTCATCGGTGGAATAATTGATAGCGCGCAACAGCATTGTAACCGGAAATTTTTTCTTCCGGTCGATATAAACGTACATTACGTCGTTTACATCCGTCGTGAACTCTACCCAGGAACCGCGAAAAGGAATAATGCGGGCGGAGTACAACGGCGTACCGTTCGGGTGCTCCGTCTGTGAAAAGAATACGCCGGGTGAACGGTGCAGCTGACTTACAATCACGCGTTCCGCGCCATTAATTATAAACGTTCCTCTCGGAGTCATATACGGAACGTTGCCGAGATAAACATCCTGTTCGATAAATTCGGTGAAATTGTCCGTTTCACCGGTTACGTCTTTAATGGCAAGGCGCATTTTCGCCTTTAACGGAACGGCATAGCTGACGCCACGTTCCTGGCACTCACGCACATCGTACTTCGGCTTGTCCAGATAATATTCGACAAACTGCAATTCGTAATTGCCGCGACTATCCGTAATTGGAAAAACGGTATTGAACACCGCCTGCAATCCGTCATTCTTGCGATCGTTTGCCGGAACATCCTCCTGCAGGAACCGCTTGAAGGATTGCAGCTGAATATCCATTAAATTCGGAAATTCAATGATCTGCTCAATCCGCTGGAACGAAATTCGTTCTTTTTTCTTTTTACCCAAGATCAAAGACCTCTTTTAATTAATACTGCAAATTTACTTCAGTTCGACGCTTCCGCCGGCTTCTTCGATTTGCTTTTTGATATCTTCCGCTTCCGCCTTTGATACCCCTTCCTTGATTGCATTCGGGGCGTTGTCCACCAAATCCTTGGCTTCCTTCAATCCGAGGCTGGTTATGGCGCGAACCACTTTGATAACCTGGATTTTCTTTTCACCCGCAGAAGTGAGCACAACATCAAACTCGGTTTTTTCTTCAGCAGCCTCTGCACCGCCGGCGGCAGCTACGGGACCGGCAGCAACGGCGACCGGGGCTGCGGCTGTTACACCGAATTTTTCTTCGATATCTTTGATCAGTTCGGATATTTCCAGCATCGAAGCTTTTTCAAGATATGAGAGAACGTTTTCTTTGGTTACTTCAGCAATTTTGACCTCCAAAATATGAATCTATTTGACCTGTTAATCTGTTTTCTGATTTTTTACTGCTTCCAGAACTCCGGCCAGTTTGCGACCGGTTGCCTGCAATACGCCGAGAAAATTCGTCATCGGCGACTGTAACATTCCAACGAACTGCCCAATCAGCGCCTCACGCGTCGGCAGATTCGCCAGCGCTTCCGCCTGATCGGGACCGAAATAATTCCCCTCGAACACACAGCCTTTTACACTGAGTGTGCTTAGC
The DNA here is from genome assembly GCA_024277055.1 of Calditrichota bacterium. Taxonomy (GTDB): domain Bacteria; phylum Calditrichota; class Calditrichia; order JAJRVZ01; family JAJRVZ01; genus JAJRVZ01. Next base: position 2,752 of record JAJRVZ010000226.1, on the reverse strand, counting down.
TTATGCTCTTTTACAAAGTCCTTGATCACCTTAATCGGAGCAACCGGATCATCGTCGCTCATCGCGAACGAAGTCACCCCTTTCAGCAGATCATCCAGCTCTTCAATACCGGCATTGTGCAGCGAACGTTTTGCCAGCGTATTTTTTAAGACGAAATACTGAACGTTTTTCTCTCTGAATACGCGCCGTAACCGGGTATCCTGTTCAACATTGATCCCCTTGAAGTCGGCAAGAAAGATGCTTTTCGCACCTTTGAATTTATCAGCATATCGCTCTACCAGTTCAATTTTTTCTTGCGTTGGCATATCAATTCCTCAACGGCTCGGTTAAATACTGTACGTGTTATAGTTTCTGTCCAGGAAAATCCCGGGCCCCATCGTCGTTGAAAGAGAAACACTGCGCAGATAAGTTCCTTTCGCCGAACTGGGTTTCATTTTGATTATCGTATTAACAAACACTTTGATGTTTTCAATCAACTGATCTTCTCCGAAAGAAGCCTTGCCGATTCCCGAATGAATAATTCCGGTTTTATCAACGCGAAAATCGATTTTACCGGCTTTAATTTCCTGCACCGCCCTGGCGACATCCATCGTAACCGTTCCGCTTTTCGGATTCGGCATCAAACCATGCGGACCCAGAACCTTGCCAAGACGACCGACAATCGACATCACATCCGGAGTGGCGACGACGACATCAAAATCGAGCCAACCTTTCTGGATTTTTTCAACGTAATCTTCCAGCCCGGTATAATCCGCGCCGGCATCTTCTGCCTCTTTTACCTTATCGCCTTTCGCCAGAACCAGAATTCTGACCTTCTTACCGGTTCCGTTAGGCAAAGCCACTGTGCCGCGCACCATCTGATCGGCATGCCGCGGGTCTACTCCCAGACGCATTGCCAGCTCAACGGTTTCATCAAACCTGGCATTGGCAAGCTGCTTGATCAGTGATACGGCTTCATCGAGCATGTATTCTTTGCCTTTTTCGATTTTTTCTTCAATTTCCTTATAGCGCTTGCTTCGCTTCATCGAAAAACCCCTAAGATTAATTTTCAACCTCAATTCCCATGCTGCGCGCAGTGCCTTCGATCATGCGCATGGCACTTTCAATGCCCGATGCATTCAAATCCGGCATCTTCATCTGCGCAATCTCTTCAACCTGTTTGCGGGTGATCTTACCAACCTTATTGGTGTTCGGCTCGCCACTACCTTTTTCCAGACCGGCCGCTTTCACAATCAGCACCGACGCGGGAGGCGTCTTGGTAATAAATGTAAAAGTGCGGTCTGCATATACGGTAATTTCGACCGGGATCACCAGCCCGGCTTTATCTTGCGTTTTAGCATTGTAGGCCTTGCAAAATTCCATAATGTTTACACCGTGCTGCCCAAGGGCCGGGCCCACTGGCGGAGACGGATTCGCCTGACCTGCCGGCAATTGCAGTTTGATTTTTGCTAATTCTTTCTTTGCCATCTAACAACAACCTCGTTCGGTTTAATTTTGCTGATTATTTTTCCAGTTCAACCTGAAGAAAATCCAGTTCCACCGGTGTCGGGCGACCAAAAATACTGATGTTCACCTTCACCTTGTTCTTTTCCTCATTGATCTCTTCCACAAATCCGGTAAAATCATTGAACGGACCGTCGACCACGCGGATCGGATCACCAACCTTGAACGGCACGCTGACCTTCCCCTTCACTTCGGCCTCACGGCTGCTCTGCATCTTGCCAAGAATGCGGTTTACCTCATAATCACGCAAGGGAGTCGGATCATTCTTCGGCCCTACAAAACTGATCACACCGGGAGCATTGGAAATCACATGATGCGTCTGATTGTCCAGTTCCATTTCGATCAGGATGTAGCCGGGAAAGAAAACCCGGTTTTTTACCCGTTTTTTACCGTCGCGCATTTCGACAACATTTTCCGAAGGAATGATGATGGTACCGATCTTTTTTTCGATACCCTTCAGCTTGACTTCAGATTCGATATGTGCTTTTACTTTGGCTTCCTGCCCGGAATATATCCGTAGTGAATACCATTTTTTAGCCACTGCCGTTTCCTTGTTCTTTTACAGTAACAGTGTCATCAATCGTGACACGATAAAGTCAGCAAAAAAGATAAACAATGTAAAAATAATGCTGACCACTGCAACGATCATCGTAGAATTTAACAACTCATCCTGGGTCGGCCAGGTAACCTTGGCCATTTCCGTCCGAACATCTTCAATGAATTTTGCTATCTTTTTAAACATCTAAGTCTTTTCTCCGCTTTTCATCCGAAAGGAGCAGCACAAATGAGCAGGCCTGGAGGGACTCGAACCCCCAACCCCCGGTTTTGGAGACCGGTGCTCTAGCCAATTGAGCTACAGGCCTACAGGCATATTATCTTGTCTCTTTATGAGGCGTATGCTTTCTGCAGGATGGGCAGTATTTTCTGTACTCGACTCTACCTTGATGCAATCTTTTATTCTTTGTCGTGGAATAATTCCGCTCCTTGCAGGCGGTACATTCCAGATGTATGATTTCTCTCACTGCTCAGCCCTCTTTTATGATAAGTGAACCCCATGCTGAAAAAGGACTCACCAACGTTCAGATTTTTTTCAACAACAAAGGACGAATTGAACCATCAACCCACCCTCTTCGCACTACTCAATAATTTCGGTAACAACACCGGCGCCTACCGTACGCCCGCCTTCGCGAATCGCGAACCGCAACTCTTTCTCCATCGCGATCTCTTTCTGCAATTCAACTTCCATCGT
>JAJRVZ010000225.1 GCA_024277055.1 Calditrichota bacterium | reverse complement strand
CTTTACAAAAAAGAAAACCGATATGAAAGTTTTGCTTACCCACAGTTATTTCCTGCAGCTGGATCCGAAAGAAGTGGCTAACCAAAAACCCTATCCGCCGCTCGCCCCGCTGCAACTGGCGGCTTTGATGCAGAAAGAACTGAATATAACGCCGTATTTTTACGATGTGATGTTCGATGAAACCGAAAAACCGCTAATCACAGCCATCGAAAAATACCGGCCCGATGTACTGCTGGTTTATGATGATGATTTCAATTATCTGACAAAGATGTGCCTGGAAAACATGCGCCGGGCAATTCTGGCTGCCATAAAAACAGCGCGCTTCGGGGGTATAGCCGTTGCCCACGGTTCGGACGCTTCCGATCAGGCTGAAACTTATCTGCAGGCCGGTTTCGATTTCGTCGTTCACCGCAACGCCGAGCAGGTGGTGCTGGACATGCTTAAAAATATCCGGGATGGAAAAACAGGGCGGCTGAAAGAATTACCGAGTCTTTCTTTTCCGGATGGAAACAGCTACCGCAGGAATGAAGCGGCGCGTGGCAATTATGCCGCCGAACAGTTGCCCGTACCGGCCTGGCCGCTGATTGATCTGAATCCGTATCGTGAAAGGTGGCAACGTCATCACGGCTATTTTTCTCTGAATGTTTCCACGGCGCACGGTTGTCCCTACCGTTGTAACTGGTGTGCCAAACCGCTTTACGGACGAACCTACAAAGCCATTCCGCCACAGCGCGTTGCCGAAGAGTTTGCATATTTGAAAAGTGAACTGGGGGTGCAGCACCTGTGGATTACCGATGACATTTTTGGCCTGAAACCCGGATGGCTGGCCGAATTTGCCGGCGCCATTACCGAAATGAATGCACGGTTGCCATACAAGATACAGGCGCGGGCGGACATGATGAACGAGACCTATGTGCGTGATCTGGCCCGCTCCGGTTGTGCCGAAGTATGGCTTGGTGTGGAATCCGGTTCTCAGAAAATACTCGACGCCATGCAGAAAGATACAACCATCGGACAAATCGAAAAAGCCACCCGTCTGTTGAAAGCACAGGGCATTGCCGTCGGTTATTTTCTGCAGTACGGCTATCCCGGCGAATCGTGGGGCGAAATCGAAATGACCCTGGCGCTTTTGAAACGCGCCCTGCCGGAGCATATTGGCATTTCGGTTTCTTATCCGCTGAAGGATACGCCGTTTTATGAACAGGTGGCCGCACAGATGGGCAAGAAAAAAAACTGGGAAGACAGCGGTGATCTGGCGCTGATGTTTCCCGGGAAATACCCGCCGGACTTCTACCGGTTATTGCACCGCTATACCCATCACTATTTCGGCTGGCTGTCTCTTCGCAGGAAAATGCCGGTGCGGAAAAAACTGCGACGGGTGGCGGCACAGTACCGGCACATTCCGGGTATGATTAAATACAGGCGGAAAATGCAAAAATATTTGAAAGCGCAAACAATCTCCGGGGTGGCCTGAGAATATCTCCGAGATAACACTAAAGTCGTCCGTGCGAATCCCGGATGGATGAAGCAATTTCCTGACGGATAAGATTGCTTCGGAAGGATAAATCATTCCGCGCAATGAAAAATTCACCTTCAAAGTTGAATCAAACCATGAAAACAATACTGACCCACACCTATTTTCTGGCGGAAGATGAAGCCGAGCGGCGGGTAATGAAACCGTATCCGCCGCTGGGATTACTGTACCTCTCCGCCTGGCTGAAAAAACATGATCTTCCGGTGGAGGTGATAGATACCACTTTTTCAAACCGGGATCGGTTGCAGGCGGAGTTGGAGCAAAAGCAGCCGGATGTTCTGGGCATCCACTGTAATATGCGTACAAAATTTACCGTGCTCTGGCTGATCGATTTCTGTCGTGAGCGGGGAATAACAACCATTCTCGGCGGACCGGATGCCTCGGCGCAGGTTGAGCAATTCCTGCGATACGGGGCGGATATTGTCGTCAGCGGTGAAGGCGAAGACGCGTTGCTGGCAGTGCTGAAGCGTTTGCCGGCGGATGGCAAACACGGGTTGCAGGAAATTCCCAACGTCAGTTTTAAAACCAGGCAGGGACAGCTGGTGCATAACGGTCGTCAGACCAGCAAAAGACGGCTGGATGATTTCCCCTTCCCCGACAGGGAGGCCATCGACCTGCACGCGTATTTCGATACCTGGCAGCGGCATCACGCTCAACGGCCCCTTTCGCTGGTGACCGCCCGCGGCTGCGCTTTCCGCTGCAAATGGTGCAGCCATTCGGTGTACGGTCACACCCACCGGCGGCGTACTCCCGCAAATGTGGTTGAGGAAATAAAGCAAATCATGGTCGGGTATCAGCCGACACAGCTGTGGTTTGCCGACGATGTATTCACCGCCAATACACACTGGCTGCGTAAATTTGCCGCTCTGATGGAAAAGGAAAACCTGCATCTGCCTTTCGAGTGTATCGGTCGGGCCGACCGTTTTAACGCCGAAACAGCGCAGCTGTTGAAACAGCTGGGCTGTTTTCGATTATGGCTCGGAGCCGAATCGGGCAGCAACCGCGTACTGCAGCTGATGGACCGCGGCGTTACCCGTGAACAGGTTTTCGAAGCACAGCGACTGTGTCGCGAACAGGGTATCGAAACCGGAATTTTTATCATGTTCGGATATCCGGGGGAGCAACTGGAAGATATTGAGCAGACGGTATCTTTTGTGCGCGATCTGCAGCCGGATCGTTTTTTGACTACCGTTGCCTATCCGTTGCGCGGCACCCGTATGTACGATGAAATTAAAGAGCGTATTCGCGGCGTCGACGGTTGGGAGCGTGAAGTACAGACGGAACTGGATATTGCCGGACGCTACAGCCGCGAATTGTACGATCTGGCTATCCGCCGTACAGCCAGCGCCTATCGGCTGAAACAGCTGCGGGACCGGAACGGCTCCGCAATAAAACGCATTTTCCATTTTACCCGTGAAAAATACTGCGCCCGGAAAATGAAACAACTGGCCGGGCAGGGGGCATGAGTGATGGATGCTCAAACCAGTTTTGACCGCTATGCGATTTCATACGAAGAAAAATTCAACCGCAATCCATTGGGCCGCTTTCAGCGCCGGCAGGTCCGGGACTTCCTGTTTCCCTGGTTACAGGGCCGGGAGAATATTTTGGATGTCGGCTGTGGTCCGGGATCCGATTTCGAATTTTACCGGCTGCTGGACTGCCGTTTGACCGCCATCGACATTTCGGAGCAAATGACCCGGCTGGCAAAGGAAAAGGCGTTGCGGTTGCGAATGGCAGCGCGTATCGAAAACAGCGGAATAGAAGAATTTTCTGTGGATGAAAAATATGACGCCGTGGTCTGCAATTTCGGAGTATTGAATGCCGTGGAAAATTTACCGGTCGCTCTGGCAAAAATTCGCAGCCTGATGACCGAAAACGGTGTGCTGGTAGCGGTGGTTATGCCGCCGCTGCAAATCACGGAACTGATTACCGGCCTGTTACGGATGAGAAGGGAGACGGTACGGCGGCTGTTCGGCCGCAAGGCACAAACCGGCGAAGGATTTAATTTCCGTTACATTCGCAAAACCGATCTGGAAAAAAAATTTAAAATCTCAGCCCACCGTAACCTGGGCGTGTTGCTGCCGGCGCCGGATCGTTTCGCCGCAACGGCATTCTGGAAAAGTTGGAGCAGGGTGTTTTTACCGTTCGAAAAAATAATCAGCCGCATTGTCCCGGCCTGGCTGGGCGGCGATCACGTCTGTTATATTTTGAAGCCGGAACCCGACGAGGAGGTTCAGGCATGAGCCGAGTTATGAAAACTATTTGTTGCGCCGGGTTGGTGCTGTTCACAGCCTGTAATATCACCGGGCCGAAATCCGTTTCCGGGCGAAATTTGAAAGTGCGTCTGCTATGGGTGCAAAGTTACCCGGAAGAAACCTGGGAGAAGGCAAAGCAGGGTCTGTGGTGGGCGCTGTCCGGCCTCGGCGCGTTGCCTCCGCCCGATGAAAAGCCGTTGCAGCTGATTTCCCGGCAGGATCAGCGGGTGATTATGGAACTGGATCTTGCCGCGGCCGGTTTCCATCCTGCTGCCGTCGAGCCGCTGCGCGCCGCCGTTACCCCGATCCTTGAAAGCGATGAAATGCGTTTGTACGGGGCGGTGGATATTGGCCGTTTTCTGATGCTTACTCTTTACGAACCTGAACAATACTATACCATCAGCGGTGCGGCGGAAACGCTGGCGGAATTTCGTGCGAGCAGTATGCAGGGTGAAAAGGAGTGGTTTGCCGTGACGGCCTCGCTGCTGACTGAAAGTGACCGGTTGGTGGAATTCAACGCGGCGCCGGCGTCGGTATCGAAAATGGGATTTGTGGTCAGTGAGGGACACGGATCGCTGGTCGGCGGTGATTTTGTCGAACAGGAGTTTGAAGTGATTGATTTCATGGATAACGGGCGGCAGCGTTTTACGATTTACGATGTTTCCGGAAAAAGACTGGAAACTGCGACGATTTCACCGGCGGGACAACCGGGCAAATGCATGTGGTGTCATGAAATGCGCCTGCAAACAGGCAGTTCGCAAAATCAAACGGTTCCCCCCTATCTGTCCTTTGAACAATTCCGCAGAGCGATCAGCGACATGCAGCAGCTGATCGACCGCACCAGGCGGGAGCAGGTCACAGCGGTAAACTATGAAGAATATCATGTACATACGTGGTCGGAACTGCTGGCGGAAATGTTTTTATCGCCTTCGGCCGAACGGCTGGCGCTGGAGTGGCAGTTGCCATTGGCGGAAACCGAGCAGCTGCTGGCGGATGCGGAGCTGCAAACCCATGTGCATGAAGAATATCCGCAATTCGGCCCGCTTTACACCCGGAGACAGGCCGACAGTCTTTATCTGCAGATCCTGCCGGAACTGGCCGGGCGGGAAGGGCATCCGCTTTACGGTAAAGAGGTTTCCGGATACCGCAATCTGTGGACCCGCAATTCGGCGAGGGAAGCAGAATGACCGGGCCGGACAAAATATCTGCGGGATTATGGCTGCGCTTGAAAAGCCAATGGAAAAACAACTACACACTGACTTTTTTCATCTGGCTGCCGGTTGCGGCGTTCTTTATCTACCTGCTGCTTAAAAGTCTTGATTTTGCAGTGTCCGATTTCGGTAATTACTATTTCAGCGGACTGTTTATGCGGCAGGGCAGGTTCGGAAGCTGGATCTATGATACGGTATCTTTTAACCGGGCCGTACACGATTCGGGCCGGCACGAACTTTTTCTCTGCTACACGCCCAATCCGCCGTTTACTGCGTTGCTGTTCATGCCGTTGTCATATCTGTCATTGCCGCCGGCGAAGTTCCTGTTCAACCTGATCAGTCTGTTGCTGCTGGTGAACAGCTGGCGGAGGGCGCTACGGCATTTTGAATTGCACGGGGCGCTGGCGGTGTTACCGCTTTTGCTGTTTCCATCTGCGCTTCAGAATAATATTCTGTTCGGGCAATTATATGTTCTGTTGCTGGTGCTGCTGCTGGAGGGATACCTTCTGCTGGAAAAGGAACGCTTCCGGCCGGCGGCGTTTTTATGGGCTTTTGCAATTGTATTGAAAGTATTTCCGGCGATCCTGCTGGTTTTTTTGCTGTTTAACCGTCAGCAGCGACAGGCACTGCGCATACTGCTGTTTGCAACCGGTTTTCTGGCTTTTTCGGTTCTGGTGCAGGGCTGGGAAGTCTGGCGGTTGTACCTGTTTGAAATCCTGCCGCGGCTGAGCCGGGGGGAAGTAAACGCCCCCTTTGCCGTGTCGTTTCAGTCCGCATTCATGCTGCTCAAATACCTGTTTGTCGGTGATGCGGTGTGGAATGCCCGTCCGCTGATCGACCAGCCGTGGCTGTTTCATGTTTTGTATGCAGCTTTCCGGGTTTTTTTACTGGCAGCCGGTATTTCAGTGACCATGAACCGCACCGTGAGCGACCGGCAAAAATTCGGATTGTGGATACTGATCTCACTGCTGTTCTCGCCCTACAGTTCCAGCTATGCCCTGATTCTGTTGCTGATCCCGGTGCTGGTTTTATTGCCGGAGGTGATGCGGAAAAAGCGGGGGGCAATTATCATCTCCGTTTTGCTGGTACTGTCGGGAAATATCAGTTTCCACTGGTTTGCCGGCCGGTCGTTGCCGTTTCAGTTTCCGCGGATCTGGCTGTTGCTTGCAACGCTGTCGGGTATGCTCCGGATGTTGCGGATGTCACGCCGGCCGTTGGTGTGGCTGGGTGCGGCATTGCTGCTGTTCGGTATTCAGTTACCGGTGCCGCAGAAGGGCACTGCCGTCGGCAGCCCCTTTTTGCAGAATAAAAATCCCTTATTGATATATAATTACCGGATAGACTCCGACCGTTTAATTTATTACAGCTGGACCCGATCCGGTCCGGACAGTGCACAGCTTCCGTTGCAGCAGCCGGT
>JAJRVZ010000224.1 GCA_024277055.1 Calditrichota bacterium | reverse complement strand
TGGAATATATGACCCCTGAAAACATGTTGAAGGCCATGCCGAGAGAAAACGGGCAGCAGTATTGCACGGCCTGTTTTACCGGCGACTACCCGGTGCCTGTTGAAAATGAATTGCTGAAAGAGCAAAATGAAGGACAGTAACAATTCATGGGTTACCCGGCTGGATTATTTTTTTGTATTGCGTCCCATGCTGTTTTTTCCCGGCTGGTCCACAATGCTGGCCGGATTTTTTATTGCCTATAAACATAACTGGATGCCCTGGAAGGCCTCACACGGCCGGATGGATGTGATTGGATTGTTGCTCGTTTCATTTGCAATGCTGATGGGGGCCAGTTTTATTCTGAACCAGTTACGTGACGTTCAAAGCGACCGCGAAAACAATAAACTGTTTCTGATTTCCGACGGATTCATTTCAAGACAAAATGCAATGGTCGAAGTGTTGTTGCTTTCAACCACGGGGCTGGTGCTGATCTCCCTGATTAATTACCAGGTTTTTTTGGCTGCCTTCGTGTTTCTGATTGTAACCGGCTATCTGTATAATTTTCCACCGACGCACTTAAAAGACCGTCCCTGGGGAAGCCTTCTTGCCAATGCCGGAATGGGATGGTTGGCATTTGCCGTCGGCTGGCTGGTGCACAAACCGGCTTCGGTTAATCTGATTATCGAGTCTATGCCGTACCTGTTTTTTAACGTGGCGCTGTATTTGTTTACCACGCTTCCTGACATGAAGGGGGATAAACGCAGCAGCAAAAATACGCTGGCCGTACGCTTCGGGCTTGAAAATGTTGTCCTGTTTGCATTTGTACTGTTTTCACTGTCACTTGTTTTCGCTTTCGTGCTGGATGACAGGCAGGCGCTGGTGTTCTGCCTTTTTTCACTGCCGTTTTTTTTGTTAACTTTATTTAAAAGGAATGTGGAAGCGACGACACGAACTACAAAATTTTCCGTACTCTTTTTTGCATTGAGTATTTGTTTACGCTGGCCCGTCTATTTTCTGCTGATGCTCAGCGGATTTTTTTGCACAAAGTTTTATTTTAAAAAACGGTTTAACCTGGATTACCCGAATTTTTCAGGTAACTGATCATCGAAAGGAAGACAGGGTTTGATCCATGTAAAAGAAAATGTGTGTGATTTCTGCGGGACCTGTGTCGGAGTATGTCCCGAAAACTGCATCGACCTTCGGGAAAGCAGTATCTCAATCATTCACGAACCATGCACCGATTGTGCGAAATGTGTGTTTGTCTGTCCGGTTGAATGCCTGTATCAGGAACTTCCGGAAAAACAAGAAAAAGCTGTTAAAGTATGATAGAAAATTTTTATGATGTAATTGTAGTCGGAGGCGGACCGGCCGGCTCCATGGCCGCTTATGCTGCTGCAAAAAAGGGTGTTTCGGTGCTGATGCTGGAAAAAGACAAAGAAATCGGTGTTCCGGTGCGCTGTGCCGAAGCGGTCGGTAAAGAAGGAATTGAAAATATTCTGGATGATCCGCCCGATCCGCGCTGGATTGATGCGATTATCCGGCAGTTTAAATTCAACGCCCCGGACGGCGGCTCCTTTTTTCCGACTCTGCCCGGAACCGGATATGTTCTCAACCGGAAAATTTTCGATTTCGACCTGGCCATGCGGGCGGCCGGTGTCGGGGCACAGGTTGTTACCCGGGCCTATGTGAAGGGATTGATTAAAGATAATGGTGCGGTAAAAGGTGTGCACTGTGTCATCGATAAGAAGGAACATTCGATAAACAGCCGGGTTGTTATAGCGGCCGACGGTGTCGAATCGCGTGTGGCGCGCTGGGCCGGCTTAAACACTACTACCCGTCTCCGCGACATGGAGACCTGCTGTCAGTACACCCTCGCAGGGATCGGTACACCGGCGGATGTATGCGAATTCTATTTTAATCAGCAGGAAATACCCGGCGGCTACGCGTGGTTATTTCCAAAAGGTGAAGGTATTGCCAATGTGGGCTTGGGAATCGCCGGCAATTTTTCCAGGCACAAAGCTGCTGAGGCGCGATTGCAGGAATTCGTGGCAAAGCGGTTTCCGAAGGCATCGATTCTTTATAAAACCATCGGTGGGGTACCCTGTGCCAATCGAATTGAAAAAATTTCAGCCGATGGTATACTGGTGGCCGGCGATGCCGCTCTGCAGGGCAACCCGTTAACGGGAGGCGGGATTACTACCGGAATGGTGGGCGGTAAGACAGCCGGCAGGGTGGCGGCTGAAGCGGTACAGACCGGCGACTGCAGCAGCACTTTTCTGCACAAATATGAAAAAGAATGGGACAAACGTGCCGGCAAGGCACAGCAGAGATATTATAAAATAAAGGAAAGCGTAAAAAAACTTACTAATGACGATCTGAATGCGGCAGCGGCAAAAATATCGGCTTTGCCGCCCAACAAGCAGACTCTGCTCAGGATTTTCCAGACCCTGCTGCGACACCAGCCGTCGATTATAGTAGAAGTGTTGAAAGCTTTCAGACCATTCGCCTGATTGGAGGGAATTATGAAACAATGGACCGTTTTTTGTTTTGCCCTGTTCATTACCGGTTTTTTTTCTGTGAATTCCATAGCAGCTGAACGGGTGGTTCAAAACCCCGCTGGAAACGTTTTTCAGGATAAACAGACAAAAAACGAAATGAAACGGGGCATTACACTGCTCAAAAAAGGAAAATTCAAAAAAGCGGAATCTCTGTTCCGAAAAATAATTGAACGGCGTCCGGCTAAAGTGGAAGCCCATGAAATGCTGGCAGTAACCGAATTGCGTCTTAAAAAAGAAAGCGCCGCCGAAAAACGCGCCCGGACCATCCTCAAATTAAAACCGGAATCGGCAAAGGCTCATTTCGTGCTGATGGTGATTGAATTCCGCAAAGGCAACAAAGGCAAAGCGGTGGAACACGCCCGCCTGGCCAAAAAATACGCGGATGGCCCTTTGCAACAAAAGGAACTCAATGAATTCATTTCAAAAAATCATCTGGAAATCGCCTCGGAAGCGCGAGAGAATATGGGGAGTTCCGAACAGACGGGTGAAAAACCGTTCATTGCCGTTTTTCCGTTGCGTGACAGCAATACGAAAACCGAACGCAGCAAGGTTGGAGACAGCATAACGGAAATGCTGGTTACGGCCTTGATTCGGACGGGGCGATTTCGCATTTTAGAGCGCTCGCAGCTGGATAAGATACTGGAGGAGCAGTCACTCGGCCAGAGTGGCATTATTGACCGGCAGACGGCCGTTCAGGCGGGCAAACTGGCCGGTGTGGACGCAATTGTCATCGGTAGTGTAAGCTGGCTTAAATCGAGAATCGAACTGGATGCCCGAATCATTCTCCCGGCAAGCGGTGAAGCCGTGGGCGCAGCCGCCGCCGCCGCTGAAGAGGAATCGGAGTTAAGGGCGAAAGTAAATACAATTGCCGCTCAGCTGGCTGAACAGAGCGCAAAGGTACCTGTTACTGAAAAACGGGCGGATGACAAATAAACAATTGATTTTTTGAACACGGAGGAGCAGCATTGGCGGGGGTTTTCGGAAAAATACAGAAAAGTCTGAGTAAAACACGGGATGGTGTATTCGGGAAAGTTACCCGGCTTTTATCCGCAAAAAGAAAAATAGATGAGGATTTTCTGGATGAACTGGAAGAGATCCTGATAACCGGTGACGTTGGGGTCGAAACCAGTTTTTATCTCATCGGCAAGATAAAGGAAAGGGCACGAACCGATCGGTACGAAGACAGTGATGAATTGCTGGAATTGATAAAATCGGAGCTGGAATCGGTTTTAATCGACCCGCCCCCGGATACTTCTGAAGAAAAGCCGAAAGTACTGCTGTTTGTCGGAGTAAACGGAACCGGGAAAACCACATCGATCGCGAAACTGGCCGCTTATTTAAAAAATGAAGGACACACGGTTTTACTGGCCGCCGGAGATACTTTTCGCGCCGCTGCAATCGAACAGTTGAGCATCTGGGCCGATAGACTGGGCTGTGATATCATCAGGCATCAGGATGGGGCCGATCCCTCTGCTGTTGTATTTGATGCCGTAGCGGCAGCCATGTCCCGTCAGGTCGATTATCTGCTTATCGATACCGCCGGACG
>JAJRVZ010000223.1 GCA_024277055.1 Calditrichota bacterium | reverse complement strand
CCTGTTGCGGCTTTTCCTCTTCAGTAATTTTCGATTCCGTATCCGATTTCGGCGCCCACACATACTGATTCAACTTAAAGGCGGCACCATCGATATCAACCGTGTATTCGACCTTTAATCCCGAATTCTCGTCCAGGTACAAATCCATCGAATCGGCGTCATCGATTTTCAATACCTGCAGATTATGCACGGCCAGCTTGCCACTGTCATCGGGAATGGACATCTTCAGTTTACCGACGATTTGTTCAACCGCTTCCTTCAGAGCGTCGATGTGGTCATCCGTCAGTTCCGAAGCCGGTTCATCCCCAACCATCCACGCGAAAAAATTGAGGCCGAATTCAACGGGTATGGTAATGGCATTTTTGTACGGATCATCCGTGTTGCCACTGTTGAAATATATCATGATCAGCGGAAATTTCTCCGAAGAAAAATCTTTCTTGGGCTGTTCACTTTCCTTTACTCCGGGTGTCAACTTCACCGGTTTGTTAATAATCTGCCCCAGCGTTGCTTCGATTTCGCCTTTAAGTTCGTTAAAAGTATCCTGATACTTACTGCTGAATTCTTCAAGATTCATCGTCTTCATCTCCTTCCTGAGCCATAGACCTGATCTGACAGGTATATTTATTGCGCGATATCCCTATCGCCGCCTCGCACAAATACCGGTTTTGAACATAAATTTTAGCGAGGCTGTCAATTTTCGAATTCAAACGAATCACATCCCCCACTTTCAGATTTATAAAATCACCAACGGTTATTTTGCTGTTTCCCAACATTGCCCGGAACTGCACTTTCGTCAGATTCAGATTGTCCCGTACCAGCTGTTGCTCTTCCGGTGAAGGTTCGCGGGAACCGAACATCATCTTTTCCTGAACCTCGGGGGTGGACACGATGCTGGAAATCCACATATACGGATAGCAAATATTCATCAGGGTGGATTTGCCATGAATTTTTATTTCCATGGTCACGACCACAACCGGTTCCGAAGAGGAAACGATCTGTACGAATTCCGAATTCGTTTCATAGCGGTTGACCGAACAATTAAATTTGGCAAGCGGCGCCCAGTTTTTGGACACTTCTTCGGTAATCCGGTCGATTATGCGCCCCATAACTTTCTGCTCGATCACTGAAATGGGACGGGGATTTTCTATAAACGATCCCGGGCCGCCGAACAACCTTTCGACGATGAAAATGGCTATTTGCGGATTCATGTCCAGAATGAACTGGGAATATGGTTTATCAATATCACAAACATAGATACAACTGGGCGGTGCAATCGACATTACAAATTCCGAGTACATGATCTGATCCACCGCCAGCAGGTTCATTTCCACGATCATTCGCATCTGGGCCGAGAGGAATACGCCGAAATTACGGCACAGTCCCTCGTGAATGGTTTCCAACATACGCATCTGTTCTTTGGAAACCAGGTTCGGATGCTTGAAATCGTAGAGAGAGACCTTCTGGTCCTGTTCCTCGGCCTCCATCGTTTCGGTCTCACCTGCTACATTCGATAACAGGGCATCTATTTCATCCTGTGATAAAATTTTCGCCATATGAAATCATCTCCGCTATTGCAGCACATACCTCGTATAATACACACCCCGAACCGTTTCATCCCCCAGCAGATCATTGGCAAGGATTTTGATATCCAGTTTGCTTTGTTCTTTCATGGCCGGTGTAGCCAGTTCTTCCATGGTTTTCGAACTGAAATAGGTAATGAATTTGTCGCGCAGGATCGGTTCGAATTTTTTAACCCTGTCAAGTGTTTCCTTGTCCGGAATTTCCAGAATAACCTCAAAAACACCGAACCTTCTACCCAAGGAGTTCTTCGGGTTTATGGTCAGATCATCAATTTTATAGGTTTCGCCGAGAGTCGGCTGTTCACTGGTTTCCTCAACCTGCTCCGCCGCCGGATCCTCTCCCTTACTCGATGCCGCCATTGGAAACAACAGAAATTTTACCAATACGACCGCAGCCACCAGTTGAACAAATACAACCGTTGAATACAGGAGGAATTTTGAACCTCCTTTTTTCTCTTCCGTGTTCGGCTGTTGAACATCAACATTTTCTTCTTCCATAACGATCCCCTCTTACTTTATTGCCATTTAATGAAAATTTCTACACGCCGATTTCTTGCACGATTCTGCGGACTGTTATTGGGAACAAGCGGCCGGTGCTCCCCATGACCTACCGCTGCAAGGAATTTTTCGGGAATACCCTCCACATTGACCAGATATTTTACAACACTCAGGGCCCGCGCCGATGAAAGTTCCCAGTTGGAAGGGAATTTGCGCGTATGGATCGGTACATTATCCGTATGACCTTCCACATAAACTTCCTGTTTTTCACCGCGCATTGCTTCCGAAATAGCGGATAAAATCGGGAAAGCCCGGGGTTTCAGATCGGCGGTACCGGCGTCAAACAGTACATTTTCACCGAGACGCACCAGCATACCCGATCCGGTGACCTCCACTTTGACTTCATCCTGCAATTGCAGGTCCTGTATACGCTTTTCCATTTCCATAGCTTTTTGATAAATCGTCGCATCATCGGGAACTTCAACCTTTTCCACCCGCATATTTTTCTGTGTTTGAGGACTTTCATGTCCTGAAAATACACCGAGCGCTCCTTTCAATGATTCAACGGCACCCTTGAATTTTTCCAGCTCAATTGTCGAAAAAGAAAGGATGAGTACAAAAAAGCACAGCATCAGTGTCACCATGTCCGAAAATGTGACCATCCAGAACGGTGCACTCAGTTCTTCCGGTTCTTCCTTTTCTTTTTTCATAATTCCTTTACCTGTCAGGCCTCACCGCCGGCCTCATCGCGCAATGACGGCGGCAGGAAGTTCAGCAGTTTTCTTTTGATGTTTTTCGGATGTTCGCCGTACTGAATGGACAACACACCCTCGATGATCATTTCCTTCATAATGGTTTCTTCGTCCGAACGGGCTTTTAGTTTGCCGGCAAACGGCAGAAATATCAGGTTGGCCAGAAATGCCCCGTAAAAAGTTGTGATCAGGGCTATGGACATACCGCCGCCGATTTGTGTCGGGTCTTCCAGGTTCTGAAGCATGCCGATCAGTCCGATCAACGTACCGATCATGCCAAAAGCCGGTGAATAGGCTCCGAACGCGTTCATGATCTGTGCGCCCTTTTTATGGCGTTCGATCTGGTAGGACAATTCCGTTTCCATTACACTGCGAATGGTTTCGGCCTCTGTTCCGTCAACAGCCATCTCCAACCCGGATCTTAAAAACGGATCATCGATGTTGTTTACTTCTTTATCAATGGCCAACAATCCTTCCCGGCGGGCTTTCAGGGCCAGGTTCACGATGAGCTCCACCGTATCGACGGTTTCAAATTTTTCACTCATCAACGCCTTTTCACCACTTTCATAACACCAATAACTTCGCCAAGAGGAAAATTCACAAGTGTAGCGGCCATCGCCCCCCCGAACACAATCATCATTGACGGCACATGAACAAAAGTCATGAAGTTGCCGCCCATAAGTATCGAGACGGCTATGAGGCCTACTCCCAGCAGAATTCCGATGATAGTTGCAAGATCCACTTCTATTCCCCGCTCTAATTCCTTTTAGTATTTTCGGCAGTTCGGGCGGCTTTTCAGCCGCCCCCTGCTACTTTTTTATTATTATCGTTTTATTCGGATCAATTCGTCAATCATTTGATCCGTTGTTGTAATTATTTTTGCATTCGCCTGGAATCCACGTTGCGCCGTTATCATTTCCGTGAATTCTTTGGCAAGATCCACGTTGGACATTTCAAGAGCACCGGAAATGATGGAGGCCGGAAGATCTTCATTCAGTCCGAAAATCTTGGCCTCACCGGAAGCAAGGCTAGAATGCAGCAGCCCTTCACCGACACTGATCAGACCGTCATTATTGGCAAACTGGGCGAGTGCGATTTTTGCCAGCGATCGGTCGTCACCGTTGGAAAAGGTACCGAGAATTACTCCCTGATGATCGATACTGATACCTACCAGATTTCCTGTCGGACGTCCGTCCTGTAAACGGGTGCTGAGCGTCGTAACTGAATCAAACTGAGACAAACCGGAGAATTCATCCGTCGATTCGGCATGAATATCGATCGACAACATTTCAGCTCCATTTCCCGGTGACAGGGTCAGGGTGCTTACACCATTGTCATAGGTAAAGGAAGTAAGTTTCCCGGAAGAATCGAATTGTGCTTTTCCCGTGCCTCCGCTGATCACCTTTTCTTCCTCGGAAGTAATCACCTGCCAGGTCCATTCCCCGGTATTCTGTGTTTTGGTGAATTCCACAACCAGGTTGTGACTTCCGCCGAGGCTGTCATAAACGACGACCGAAGTGCTGACTTTTCCGGTGAAACCGGGTGTAGTATTAAAGAAACTGGGCAGGTTGATCGCACCGGTGTTTCCCGTTCCTCCGGTCAGACTGATTGTCGTACTGCTGTCTCCCGGAACATCATCGGTCATTACGATCCGTCCGTCCTGCAGGGCTGCGGAAACACCGGAATAAGCGACGTTTATCGCATTAACCAGTTCCCCCAGCGTTGTCCCGTCAACTCCGTAGGTAAAATCGGTATTGACCGCGGTTTCATCGGAATCTGTACCGGCGATGTTTATGGTATCATTCGTAGCCAGCGCCGTTGAAACCTGAAGCAGATCATTGATCTCCGTGCCTGCCGTTGCCTGGGAACCGGCGGTTGCGGATGCTCCGTCGGTAAAACCAATATCGGCCAGTACGGTGTTGGTGCCGTCCTTCAGGGTAATCGTTGTATCGGTATTGCCGTCGATGCTTCGGAATTTAATACCCCCGCCGTAGGCCACCGCTTCGATCTTTCCGGTAAGGTTGGCGTTTGCCGCGATCTGGGCGTTCAATTCCGTTGCCAGGGCGTTTTCATCGGCATAGGTACCGGCGGTCAGCGTTAATTCTTCGCTGATCAGCGTTCCCGAGCCCGGTTGAAATTCAATGGTAAGCTGATCATTGGTTCCGGCGGCAACGGTCAGCGGGAACCCCGGAACGGAACCGGTAAGAACCGCCTTGGTAGTGAAAATACCGCCCGAAGTCCAGACTTCGGTTTCCGGGGTCAGTCCGGCGTTCAGATTTCCGTTCAGCCAGACGTTCTTGGTTGCAATGGCTTCTGAAACGAAGTCGGAGTCGAAGGTGATGTTTCCGACATTACTGACAATCATATTATTGCTGGTGCCGTCCGCATTCATCATCCAACCTTGCACCGGTAATCCCTGCTGGTTCACCAGCACGCCTTTCGAGTCGAAATAAAAGGTACCGTTTCGGGTATATACATTTTTCTCGCCGGCCCGCAGGACAAAAAATCCGTCACCCTCGATGGCCATGTCGGTTACATTACCGGTGTTTTCGAGAGCGCCCTGGTTAAAAAGGGTGTCGATCGAATTGGCTTTCATTCCCAGTCCGACCTGCATCGGATTCATCGAAATACCGGCGGCGTTTCTGGATGATACATCAATCATCTGGCTGACGGCTTCAGCGAAATTGATGCGCCCGCCCTTAAATCCGACGGTGTTGATATTCGCTATGTTGTTTCCCAATACATCCATTTTCATCTGGTGGTTTCTGAGTCCTGAGACTCCTGCATACAATGAACGTAACATTTTAAAATCCCTCCTTAGGTTACATCCGCTTCTGTCGTTCGGCGAATGGAGGGCTTCCCGCAGCCGGAATTTTCCCTTTCCGCTGTTTCGGGACCAGCCCTGGTTAAACGATTACTACACTGTCAATATTTGTGAATACATTATTTGTCGCCCTGTCCTGCCCGACGGCCGTAACCACCGTCTGGTTCTTAACACTGACGACATAGGCGACATTATCCAACAGAATCAGGGAATCACGTGCACCTTTTTCAGCGACCTTTCGCACGCCTTCATCCAGCCGTTGCAATTGCCGGTCGGTGAGATTCACCCGGCTTTCATCCAGCCTGCGCATGGCATGTGCCGAAAACTTTACACCCTGCGGTCTGCCCAGTTTTTCTTTCAGCACATCCGCAAAACTGTTCCGGCGCACGTCATTCAATCCATCCGGCATCCCCGGCAGTCTGCCGGGTTTTTTACGTGCCCGACCCGTTTGAATCGGGTTCATACCGGTGGAACGCTGCAGATCGGCTACTTTCATCTATCCTCCTCCTGGTTTGAATAAACCGCCCCGCTGACTTCCAGGACATCAGCGAGATTGATTTCCGCGCCATCCACAATCAGGATAGCATTTCCATTGTCATACCGCACGGATTCGATCAGCCCCGTCACCAGCGTTGTTGCCGAAATACTGTTGCCGTCCTTGTCTTTTGCTTCGACAACAAAAGTATACTCTCCCGACGGCATATCCTCACCGTTGTCATTTTGACCATCCCATGTAATGGATTGAATCCCTTTCGGCATCCCCCTGGCTGTCAAGGTTCGAACCGTGTTTCCGGCGGAATCGACAATCTTAACGGATACCTCATCCGAGAATCCGTTAAGCCGGAATTTTACGACCGCAGGATCCGGTGCATCCAGACGGATTCCATTACCCAGAGCCGTAACTTCTTTTCCGATCAGCGACGCTGCCATGGTATTGTTAATCGCCTGCGTAAGGATCATATCAATCCCGGTTCCTTCGTCAAGCTTGTCGCCGATATTCTGCAATTGCTCCAGCGACCCGAATTCGGCCAGCTGGCTTGCCATTTGCTGGCTTTCCATCGGGGACAGGGGATCCTGGTACTGCAACTGTGCTACCAGTAATTGAAGAAATTCTTCCTTGCCCAGGCTGTTCTTCACACCACCGAACAGACCGGCGTTCGTGGTGCCGGCACTGTTGATCATTCCTAGCACTGACATATCTCTTCACCTCCTTTCAAACTGTTATTTCAATCGTATTATATCCGAAATATCTGCTGCCTGTTTTACTATCATCCGATTTCTTTACCCGCTCCTGTTTCTCACCATCGGTTCTTCGCGTATCGCTCTGCTCATGTGCGTCAACCATTTCTTCCTGAGCGGATTGCCCGGAATGCTTAAATTGCCCGATATCCACATTCAGTTTACTGAAGGCAATTCCCTGCTCCTGCAATCCGTTCTGAATCGCTGGCAGCAGTTTCAGTATGTGCTGTTTTCCGGATTCGGACTCCACAACAATCCTTGCACTTTCACCATTTGCCTCTTTATGAAACTGAATTTCCATCATCCCGAACGTTTTATCGATCAGACGGAAACGGGTCAAATCCGTATCCTTCACAGTTGAATTCCGGTACAATTCAACTATCTGCCGGACGATTACCCCCGGTTTTTCGATTTTGATCTCCGGCAGATTCGGGTTTCTGTCAACAACGTGCATGAAGCCCCGTGCGTTTTCATCCCTCTTTGTCTGATGAATTTCCGGAACGGGATGCTGCTTCGAGTTTTTGTTGCCGGGATTTTGTTGCGGCCGGCCATCATTTGCGGCAGTTTGTACTCCGCTGTTCTGTGATTCGGGTTTTTGTATTTGAATGCCGGGCTGTTCCGGTGAATCGGTACTGCTTTTAACCTGCAGGGGTACTACGGTCGCGGAGGCGGATTTTTTCACCGGTACATTTTCCGCCTTAAAATTTTTCAGAATGCCTGCGATTTCAGGATCGTTTTTTTCAACCTTTGTCATTGTTGAAACAATATCCGTATCTGGTTTTTTTTCAGCATTTCCCGTTTTTTCAGAACCCTTATCCACCCTCTCATCAGGTTTAATTTTAATCGTGCGATTTAAGCGAATCAACGGTGCCGCTTTTTTTAAAGTTTTGTCCGAATTTTCAGCCGCCCGTTTGAGGAAATTCTGATCATGGGTTGCCGACAGCTTCGGATGTACCGTTTTCTTAGCTTTTCCGGCGGATTCCGTTTTGCGCGCTGTTTTACCGGTTTTCAACGATACATTCCGGATTTCACCGCTTGCTTGCATGTGCATTGCCAGAGCCTGAACCGCGGGATCGACCCCGGATTCACGCTTGAGTTTGTTTGTTTTTGACTTGCCTTTCTTTACGGGATTCAGGCCCGACAGCAACCCGGCAAATGAAATCCCGGGACTCTTTTTACCGTTTTTCTTGCTGAAAAAGGCATCGATTAAATTTTTACTTTTTATTTTTCCCGTCGTTTGCATTTCAATTCTCCACAGATTCGATGTAGTTTTCAGCAAGTTTTGCTGCCCGTTTCGATGACAATGCCAGAAGAAGGTTTTTCTTGAAACGGTTGTTCATATTCCGGTAAATCGCCATTACGGTGTTATCGTCGATATTTTTTAAAATGGCGCTCATTTCTTTCGGCTTCATCGATTCAAAGGTTTTGGCAATCTTTTTTGCTTTTTCTTCCCGTTTTTCAGCCGATTGCCGCCTGAAAGCAAACTTTTCCAGCTGCGCATCTTTCCGCTGCAATATCTGATCAAATCCTGCAATCACGGTATTCAGGCTGTCAATCAGTTTTGACTGGGAAACCATATTTTCCCTGGCTGATTTCAATTCGGTCTGCAGGCTGTCGATCAGTTTGTTACGTTTTTCATACCCTTCCAGGCCGATCACCTTTTTTTCAAATTCAGCGATTTTCTCTTTGTGAGGAGCTTCGCGTTTAACTTCCGGCGGATACATATATTTCATTACCGCAAAAATGATCACAACGAAAATGATGAAAAATCCCACTGTCAGCATAAACCATTTCAGAATATTCATTCCCGTTCTCCGTTGTTCTTTTTCGAGATGCGAATTGCCAGTTCACTTTCCAGTTTGTTATCCTTTTTAGTTTTTTTCCTGCGATAGGAATCCAGTTTTTTTTCTTTTAATTTTTCAACCGCCTTTTTCTCGCGTGCGGCAGTCAGAAGGTCTTCCCTTTTTTTTTCAACTTCGGATTCCGTTTTATCCACATTCTTCAGCTGACCGTTTATCTGTTGGCTGATCTGGTCAACATAATCACTGTTCAGTTTCAGATCGTTCACCGTCAGGTTTTTTGTTTCCACTTGTTTTTCAATTGCCGTTTTCAAGGCTTCCTGTTTAATTCTGTTCAGATTTTCAAGTTTTTCCTGTTGTCGCTTGAGTTCCGTTTTTGCCTGACTCAGTTCGATCGCCTTTCTTTCTTCTAGCGATTTACGAATATCCAGTATTTTCTGTAATGGAAATTTAAATGCTTTCGCCATCTCCTCCTCACTCCAGTATGCTCATCAGACTAAGCTTCGATTCATCAAAAACGGATTTTTCATTTATATCCTGTCGCAAATAATTATTAATAGCCGGCATTTTCTGCAGCGCCTCATCCAATTTGGGGTTGCTGCCCTTCGTATAGGCACCGATATTTATCAGGTCTTCGGAATCTCTGTAAACAGACATCAGTTCCAGTAGCTGTTGTGCTTTTTCTTTATGTTCCTTGTCAATCACATCATTTTTCACACGGCTGACACTTTCCAGAATATCTATGGCGGGATAATGACCGCGGGATGCCAGTTTACGCGAAAGTACAATATGGCCGTCGAGAATGGATCGGGCGCTGTCGCTCACCGGCTCATCCATATCGTCTCCTTCAACCAGAACCGTATACAAACCGGTGATACTTCCGGACGCCGCGTTTCCCGCACGTTCCAGCAGCCGAGGCATCAAAGCAAAAACAGAAGGTGTGTAGCCTTTCGTTGTCGGCGGTTCGCCGATTGCCAACCCGATCTCACGCTGTGCCATCGCCACACGCGTCAGGGAGTCCATCAGCAGAAGTACATCGTTGCCGCAATCACGGAAATACTCCGCTATTGTCGTGGCAATCAGCGCTCCTTTTATTCTTACCGTTGCCGCCTGTTCTGAAGTTGCAACAACAACAACCGAACGGCGCAACCCTTCTTCACCCAAATCCCGCTCAATGAATTCACGAACTTCCCGACCGCGTTCCCCGATCAGCCCGATAACGTTTATACGTGCATCGGTAAATCGGGCCATCATGCCCATCAAAACGGATTTGCCGACGCCGCTGGCAGCGAAAATGCCCATACGTTGACCTTTTCCGATGGTAATCATACCGTCAATGCTGCGAATACCGGTACTCAAGGGACGATCAATTCGCTTTCGTACCAGGGGATTGGGGGGATCATTATAGACCGATCTTAATATTTTTGATTCGATGGGGCCTTTACCGTCAATCGGATTTCCCAGCCCGTCGATCACTCTGCCCAACAGACTGTCGCCGACCGGAACACGCAGGGGGAGCGGGTTGAGTTTTACTCTGCTTCCGGGGGAAACACCGACCGTTTCACCAAGCGGCATCAGCAGAACCCGGTCACCCCTGAATCCGACGATTTCAGCCCGAATGGAATGATTGGCGTTAATAAATATTTCGCAAATATCTCCCACGGTTCCGGAATTAGCCGTGGCTTCAATCACCAGACCGGTAATCTGCGAAACCCTGCCGTCCACGCGCAGCGGGTTAACCCATTGCAGGTCTTTTTTATAAATCTCGAAACGCCGGGTTAACTGATCCACTCTACTTCCTTGTCCTTTAATTGTTCTTCAATATGTTCGAGTTGGGCATCGATTGAAGCATCCACGAAAAAATTTTCCGTTTTCAGTCGACACTCTCCCGGCTGCAAAGACGCATCCCCAACAAAATTCACCTGCATGGTAGAAGGAGCGTTCAATTCCTCACGTGCTTCAACCTGCTTTATCGTTTCAAGCATATCCGGATTAACCTGTACCACAACCTTGTTCTGATCAATGACTTCTTCCAGCATTTTCTTTATCTGCATGCGCAATACCGACTCGTAATCTTTAAGATGCTTCAATTCCTGCCGCAGAACCTTTTTGGCCATCATCGTAGCCAGGTGTAAAACCGGCAGGTCCATATTTAACAGGGCTTTCTCGTACTGTTTTTTTAACATTCTGCTTTGTTCCGTCAGGGCTTCGATTTGTTTCCCGGCTTCTTTCTCAGCACGTTCGCGGCCTTCATCGTAACCGGCCTGAAACGATTCCTCCCTGGCCTTCTGCAACTCCTTTTCCATTATTTCCAGCTGATCCTGCAAATGCTTCAGGTCCCGTTCATATTCATCTTTGCGACCGCCCTTTTCGCCGGATACTTTTCGCCGCCGGTATCCTGCCTCCTGCCGGTACGCTCCGACCGCATCAACTTTGCGGACACCGACAACCGGTTTGTTGATATTTACAGTGAAGGTCTGCATCAATCACCTCAATCCAGAATTTCTTCCTCTTCGCCCCGGCTAAGGAAGATTTCTCCGGCCTCTTCCAGCTGTCGGACGACTTCGAGGATTTGCTTCTGTGCCGCTTCAACATCCTTTACGCGTACCGGACCGAGAAACTGCAACTCTTCTTTCAGCATCTCGGCTGCACGGTCGGACATGTTTTTAAAGAATTTCTCTTTAAGTTCGTCACTGGTAGCCTTCAGGGCCATGGTTAATACTTTGTTATCGATTTCTTTCAGAATACGCTGAATGGCAACATCGTTGAGATTCAGTATATCTTCAAACAGGAACATGTAATCCGTGATCTCATTGGCAAGATTGGCATCGCGTTCGCGCAGATGGGTGAGTATATTTTTTTCCGCCGAACGGGAGCTGGAGTTCAAAATTTCCGCAACGGCTTCGGCTCCGCCGGTTTTGGAGAGACCACCGCCGAAAACGGTTCCCATCTGTTCGCGTAATACGTCTTCGATATCCTGAATCAATTCGGGAGAAGTCTTCTCCATGGTTGCCAGACGGTAGGCGATTTCATACTGATTTTCTTCCGGTAACTCAGACAGTATCGCCGCAGCCTGTCCGGGTTTCAGGTTTGCCAGTATCAGGGCGGCTGTTTGCGGATGTTCATTCTGCAGAAAGTTCAGTAACTGTTTGTCATCAACGGTTTGCAACAGATAAAAGGCGCTGACTTCGGTCGCCGCTTCCACTTTTTTGGAAATTTCTTCCGCCTTTTTCATACCCCAGGCGCTTTCCAGCATTTTACGTGCGTAATCCAGACCACCCTGAACGATATAATTATTGGCCATCATGAGCTGGTAATATTCTTCTATTACAGAGGAGAGTACGTCCGCTGAAATATTCTGCAACTTGGCAATTTCTATAGATAATTTTTCCACCTCGTCGTCTTTCAGGTGCTTGAGCAACTGTGCCGCGTTCTGAACTCCAAGTGCAATCAGGACCAGAGCACATTTCTTAACCGCCGATATTTTCATTTCCTTAACTTCGCTCATGCTCTCGTGTCCTCCATTAACCAGGTACGCAGAATCATGGATGCATCTTCAGGATTCGCCTGTGCGAATTTCACAACTTCCTCCGTCATTTTATCCTGTGCTTTCAGTTTGGCGCGTGCCTCCGGACTCAGTTTTTTCATGAAAACGTCCTCGGACATCTCTTCCTCCACGCTTCCTTCCCCCAATGCGGAAGCTGCAGCGGCAGCGGCCTCAGGAAGAGAATCATGTACCGATGCACCAGCCAGACCGGGTCTGTTTGCCGCAGCAGTTGCCGGAAGAAAAAGCTGGCTGACGTTTGTTTTGAGCATTCCCTTTATCATGAAAAACGCCAGCAGCAACCCAATACCGATCAAGCCGCGCGTCAGTAATTGCTCCCAAAAATCGCGGTCCACGAGGTCGGAATAATATTCGTCATCCTGCTGAATCACAGTGTCGTCAAACCGAAGGTTACGCACTTCCACCACATCCCCGCGGTTTTCATTAAAACCAACGGCCGATTTAACCAGCGCTTCAATTTGTTTCAGTTCCTGCTCGCTGCGGGGAGTGTATTCCCGAAAAGGTTCACCGGTTTCCGGGTCCTCTTTCAGTTCATATTTACCGTTCACCAGTACGGCTACTGTCAGGCGCTTCACGTTACCGGCATTGGAAACATATTTTTCTTTCGTGCGACCGATTTCATAATTGGAAAGCACTTTTTCAGCATTCATATTGGATGAATCCAGCTGGCTGTTCGTGTTTTCCGTGTATCGTTCTTCGCTGACCACGGCCACATTATCGGGGTCGATAGCTTCTTTGGTTCGCTCAATCTGGTCAAAGTTCAATTCTGCAGTCACGCGTACGACCGTATTATTAAATCCGACGATACCTTCAACAATATCCGTCACTTTTAACTGTAATTCCGATTCAACGGCATGCTGCAGCTGCCATTGGTTACCCACGACCCCCAAAACACCCGAATCACGTGACTTCTCACTAAGCAGTTTTCCTTTAGTATCGAGTATCACAACATTTTCCGCTTCAATCCCTTTCACACTGTTTGCAACGAGAGCGGCAATTCCACTGATCTGGTTTCCGTCTATTTTATAGCCGGGCTTCAAAAACAACACAACAGAGGCGGAACCTTTTTTATCCTCCTCAAACAGACGATTTTCGGGTAAAACCAGATGCACGCGGCTGCCGGCTACTTCGGGGAATTGATTGATGGTTCGGGTCAGTTCGCCTTCAAGGGCCCGGCGCATATTCACGCGCTGCATGAAAGTCGTCATGCCCATATTGGAGTTTTCAAATATTTCATAACCGGTTACACCGTCTTTTATAAACCCGGATTTGGCAAATTTCAGCCGCATTTCTGCAACCTGTTCACGGGGTACGTAAATCGTGCGACCGCTGTTTTCCAGTTGATAGGGAATTTTCTCGTTACGTAATTCCGCGACAATGCTGCTGGCACTGGTTGGTTCAAGATTACTGTACAGCAATTCAAATTCCGGGCGATTAGCCCATACAATCATGGCTATTATTGCGGAAATAAAACCAATAGCCACCGTAAAAATAACGATACGCTGGCGAATGGAATACTGGCTTAAGAATTGTCCCAATTGAACAAAAAGTTGATTCATTTCAGTCCCTTCAGATTAAACCTGTAGCCGTTGCAGTTCCTGGTACGATTCCAAAAGTTTATTGCGGATTTCCAGCATCAGTTTGAAACTCAATTGCGATTCTTCCATGGCAACCATTGCTTCATGAAGATTTTCCGAACGTCCGGTGATCACGTCCTGAACTTTCGAGGCGGATTCCTTCTGACTATCGTTGACTGCTTTCAGAAAATCCGAAATGGTATCCCCGAAATCTTTCTGATCCGTTTTTCCCGTTTCGGCCGCATTGTTTTTTTGTTGACTGCGATCCACCAGATCGCGCAGGTTGATGGAAGACAGTTTATTGATATTCGGCATGTTGTTCTCCTAGCCTTTTACATCCAGTAAATAGCCGGTACCGGGCTGTTGCATTTTACGCCTGCCGTAATAAAAATCCTTTCCGGACTCATTTCCGAACAGGGCCTGTAAAGTTTCCACCTCTTTGCCTGTCAGAATATCCACGGGTTTCACTACCGTGCGTACCTCCGTATCGGCGGCACCATCTGCGGTTTTATTTCCGGTTTGATTGATTTTGGCCGGATGCGCCGGTGCAGCCGATGCTTTGAACTGGCGATAAAGATTTTCCGCACTGCTGATGTGAAGTTTGCTTAAACCGATTTTCATGCTTCCCCCTAAATGTCCATTGTACGTTTAGCGATTTGTTTAGCGGCGTCCATTACGGTAACATTAGCCTCATAGGTGCGGGAGGTGGAGATCATGTCGATCATCTCTTCGATCATGTTCACGTTGGGCATGCGAACATAACCGTTTTCATCCGCCTGCGGATGATTGGTGTTATAAACAAGTAATTCCCCCTTCTGTTCAACGATTTTGTACGGATCGCGCTGTCCGTTACGCATATCCGACAGCCTGTCCGGCATATTGCTGTCAAGAATGTGCCCGCTGTTTGTGCGGCGCATCTGCAGGGTCATGTGGTCGCCGAAACTGCGGGCCCGGGAGGTTCGTGTTCCGCTGAATTCCAATACCTTACGCTGATAAACCTTACCGTTCTTATCCGGTGCGCGTTCGGCATTGGCGATGTTCTCGGAGATTACATTCATGCGGCGAACCTGGGTTGACAGCCCCTGTAACGTCGTCCTTAACGAATTCAAAACTCCATTCACTTTCATGTTGCTACCCCTTAACTGGTTCTTCCGGTGATACTCGCGTTCAGTTTTCTATACATGCGGTTCAAAACCCTGGAAACGAAATCGTAACGGATCTGGTTAATTGCAAGTTCACCCATTTCCTGCGGCAGGTCTACGGGGCCGCCTTCCTTTTCATCATCCATAAAAAAGGGACCTTCCGGATAAACAGGCGAGCCCAGATGTCTTGGATCGGTTGTTTTCAGTCGTGATGCACCGGTTGCGTCCAGTTCCTTCGAAAAATCCGTTTTCCGCCTTTCAAATTCAGGATTATGTGCATTGGCAATATTTTCAGCCAGTGCTTCATGCTGCTTGTTATAAACATCAAGGGCACGTTTCAGCAGCCCCATATTTGCAGTGTTAAATATCTTCATTAGTATACCTCACGCCCCTGCTATAACAAAGCCTGTGCCAACCGGTTTAGACCGGAACGGCGGCGAGCGAACCCTGGAATTCTGGCCTACTAAGTAATTGTTTTTATGCGATTAAGAGATATTATTACTGGTGACTGGTTAGAAACGGGTCGGCAGGAATAAAAAATTCGGTGGGAAATAAATTCCGTGCGGAGTAAAAAAATTCCTTTTGCGGGAATCTTCAAATCATTTAAACACTTTTTCCTCTTCGGCATACAAATTGAGTTTATTGCGTAGCGTACGAACATTTATGTCCAGCAATTCAGCCGCCTTTGCCTTCTGGTTATTAACCTTTTTAAGTGCAGCGAATATTAACCGCTTCTCCGTTTCGGCGAGCGTCGGGATTTTACCGTTGAAAGCATTGTCCAGGTCAAAATCGGCTTGCAACGGTTCGATTTGAAAATGCTCGGGCAATAATTCTTCACTTTTTGCCGAAAACAGAATAGCCCTTTCCATGGTGTGTTCAAACTGACGGATATTTCCGGGCCAGTCCTGATTCAACAACAATTCCATTGCTTCTTTGCTCACCGTTTTTTTCTCATATCCGTATTTTTTCTGAAAGTAATTGAGGAAATGATCAACCAGCACGGGGATATCATCCATACGATCACGCAGGGGCGCCACTTCAATCGGGAACACATTAAGCCGGAAAAACAGATCTTCACGGAATTCACGTTTGCGAATCATTTCGGTAATGTCACGATTCGAAGTTGCAATAATGCGTACATCGATGGGTATTTCCGTCGTACTTCCGACCCTGATTATCCTCATTTCCTGAAGAACGCGCAGCAGTTTTGCCTGCATGCTGAAAGGAATCTCACTGATTTCATCCAACAATAAAGTTCCGCCGTCGCATTCCTCAAATATTCCGCGCTGGGTTTTATAGGCGCCGCTGAACGAACCCTTCTCATGGCCGAACAGTGTGCTTTCAAACAGGGTTTCAGGAACCGCAGCGCAGTTAATTTTCAGAAATGGCCCTTCTGCCCGGTCACTGCTGTCGTGAATCGCCTGCGCAATCAATTCCTTTCCGGTGCCGCTCTCACCACGAATAAACACCGTCGCATCACTCCTCGAAACCACTTCGATATGATACAATACATTTTCCATGGCCTTGCTTTGACCGACCAGCTGTTTGAGTTTTTTATGGTACTGAAGTTGTCTTTTCAAACTGCGGTTTTCCTGCTGCAGTTTTACATATTCGAAATAGCGTTCAATTCTGGATTCGATATGAGAGATCGAAAAGGGTTTGGTTATAAAATCGTAAGCGCCTTTTTGCATTGCCTCCACCGCGGTTTCCACCGTTCCATAGGCAGTGATTACCAGACAGCCCATTTCCGG
>JAJRVZ010000222.1 GCA_024277055.1 Calditrichota bacterium | reverse complement strand
TCCTGGAAAAAAGATTTAAGAATCACTGTGCGGGCAAAGTAAAGTCCACAAAACATCGGCGTCCCCTGAAAATACATTACTACGAAGAATTTGCAACGATGCGTGAAGCCCGTCAGCGTGAGTTGTTTTTCAAATCGATTTCCGGGTATAACTGGCTTAAAGAAAAAGGAATCATTTAAAGCGGTAGAATCGGGTGGTCTCGCCACGGAGTGGTCCCTCCGGGAAAAACCGTTGTACGTTCTGCGTACCGCCACGAAGTGGTACCTCCGGTATGGGTTCTCCCGCAGGGACTGCTTCGCAGGAATCCCACTCGCTCCCATGGAGCCCTCTCCGCGATGCCTTACACTTACATACTTAAAAGTCTTAAGGACAAAGGATATTATTACGGCAGTTGTCATATCCTGGAAAAAAGATTTAAGAATCACTGTGCGGGCAAAGTAAAGTCCACAAAACATCGGCGTCCCCTGAAAATACATTACTACGAAGAATTTGCAACGATGCGTGAAGCTCGCCGGCGTGAGTTGTTTTTCAAATCGATTTCCGGGTACAACCGGCTTTAAGGAAAAAGGATTCATTTATGGCGGTTGAATGGGGCGGTTTCGCCGGGGCGAAAACCCTTGTCCAAGACCGTGAAAAACCCGGTTCTTAATTTTCATTAACCATCCGTTCGATTGTATTTTCAATTGAATACTCTATTGCAATTGACCATCCATTTTACTTTTCTTTAAAAAAGTGAAGCGGGAATATTTTTTAGTTTAATAAAGTTAGTGACTAATCATTAAATAACATAGTACAGGAAAAGAAATGAACAAAGCAGCACTAGTAATTATACTTTTTGCATTGGCATCTTTCGCGATGGCACAAGAGAGCATCTGGAGGTTTGACAAAGCTCATACCAATGTTGGTTTCAAAATCACCCACATGGTTATTTCCGACGTAACCGGTAAATTCCAGGAATTTGACGGTACTCTAAAGTCCGGTGAAGATGATTTTGACGGTGCATCCGTTGAATTCACAATTCAGACAGCCAGCGTGAACACGAATAATGAAAAGCGTGATAAACATTTACGTTCAAAGGATTTTTTTGATGCAAAGAATTATCCCGAGATCAAATTTGTAAGTAAGTCATTTAAAAAAACGGGCGACAATGCCTACAAGGTAATCGGTAACCTGACGATGCACGGAGTAACCAAAGAAGTAACACTGGAATTGACCCACAAGGGTACCATTACAGACCCGTGGGGAAAAACCCGTGCCGGTTTCAAAACGACAACCACACTGAATCGCTATGAGTACGGCTTGAAATACAATTCCGCCATCGAATCAGGCGGGCTGTTGATCGGTAAAGAAGTTCAGCTGGAAATCAACGCAGAAATCATAAAGCAATGATTCTAAAAAGGGGAGGATTTTTGCGCCGTTCCTAATTTATATATAAATTTCGCCGAAAGATGTGATAATTTGCAGTTAGTTTTTTCAAAGAGAATCAATGATATGAAATTAGCCGAAGCCATAAAACAGCAGCGATTTAAAAGCGAAGAAGAAAAATCGATCGTAAATATTTTATATACCGCATACTGGATAAACGATATTCATAATAAAATACTGGAACCCTACGGAATTTCCGTACAGCAATTTAATATCCTGCGAATTCTGCGCGGCCGGCATCCCAGTGCTGCAACCGTCAATTTGCTGAAAGAACGTATGCTGGATAAAAACTCCGGCGTATCGCGATTGGTTGAAAAACTGCGCAGAAAAGGATTACTTATCCGGGAACCCAATGAAATCGATCGCAGGCAGGTGGATATTATGATAACCGAAAAGGGTCTTGAAATGCTGACGGAGCTGGATGAAAAAATGAATGACCTGATCGACCTGCCAAAATGTTTCACCAGGGAAGAACTGAATCAGTTGAACAATATGCTGGACAAGCTGCGCGAGCAGCGCCCGTTGTATCCGGTACCCGCCAAATAATTTATATATCCGTTCCGTTTATATATTACTTGACATTTTCTCGGCAAATCACTACACTGACTCATTCTTTTATCAAAAATGGTTTTCGTTTTCAGAATCGAATAACCAGGGGGAGGGCGGATTTTGGAAATTGAATGGATTCCCAGTG
This sequence comes from Calditrichota bacterium, assembly GCA_024277055.1. Lineage (GTDB taxonomy): Bacteria > Calditrichota > Calditrichia > JAJRVZ01 > JAJRVZ01 > JAJRVZ01. The sequence goes on along the minus strand of JAJRVZ010000222.1, from coordinate 474 downwards.
CATTTTTCGATGAGAAAAAGCGCGCCAATAAAATGATCATCATTCATCACACCGGTAGTACCAATGGCAAAATAAACTCGTTTAACGGCACCATCCGCTGGTTCAAACCGGAACCGCCCCGAACCGACAAAAAAGTATCCGCACAATATATTATCGCCCGTGATAAACGCCCGATCGTTCAAATGGTTAAGGATGAACACCGGGCCTATCACGCCGGAGAAAGCCAGTGGAAAATCAACGCTAAACTGGTGAAATGGCTGAATAACTGGTCCATCGGAATCGAATTGCAGGGAGACGGCAATTTGTTTGAATACACCGATTACCAGTATGAAGCTGTGATCTGGCTTTGCCGCGAAAAAATGAAGCAATTCAACATTCCGCTTGAACTCATTCAGGGGCACGAGCACGTTAGTCCCGGCCGAAAAGTAGATCCCGGTGCTCTGTTCGACTGGAAACGGGTGCGACAGGAATTAC
>JAJRVZ010000221.1 GCA_024277055.1 Calditrichota bacterium | reverse complement strand
CGAAAGTCAATATACAGTGGATGCTGTATTGCCTTGTGCATAATCCTGTACTGAGCCTGTCGAAGTAATCGAAAAGATCGCCAATTACGGCATGGCAGTGTAGAGAATAAAGCCTTAGAACCGAGCATCTCAAACCTTAAAATATTTAGAAAACCGAAAAACCAGAAAAACCAGAAAAACACGATAGTATTTTTTTAAACCGGAAAAATCACGGAAAATAATCTATTATAAAACGGGGTTATTCGACAGATTCAACGGGACTAATTTTCAGGTTAACGGAGACGAATATAAACCAAAAGTTTCAGGCAATAAATGATTAAAGAAGAACTTAACCGCGAACTGAAAATTCTTATTTATTCCGCTTCAAATATACAGGCCTTTGCCGATCTTGCTTCACCGGAAAGCAACTGGCGCCGGAGTGGATGGACAACAATGTTTAGAAAATTTTTATTGATTACCCTTTTACTGCAGGGTGGGTTGAGAACTGGATGTGTGAAAATGAATCATAACAATCTATCGAACGAGTCAAGGTATTTTGAGTCTCCCCAACAGGCGGTCGAGAAAATAACAAAGTTGCTCAAGCAAAAAAAATTTTATGAACTGGCCTGTTACTATGATTTGAATAATTCTGACTGGAACCGTTCCATTCTGGAATCGGGAAAATTTTTCATTCGCGAAAAGAAGCCGCCCCTTACGCACCCGGCGGGTTTCCGGCGATACAAACACCCCTTCGCTCCCGGTTTCAAATACCAGCGAATTGAACCGACCAGTCGCGATAAGGTATTCCGTGTGTACCTGGCAATTTCAATTACGCAGGGCGAAGATATGCCCGACCAAATAGGCACTTCTGAATTCTTTATGATTAAACATTTGCAGGGATGGCAGGTCCTTCCGGACTAAAATTACATGGTTGTTTCTCATTTGTTTATATACCCGTTGATAATTTGACAGGTTTGTGATCATTACCCGAAATTGCTTTGAATACGAATAAAATTTAAATTCGAAACATGGAGAAATTACTGGTTATCGGCCTGGGTGGATTCCTCGGGGCGGTCTTGCGCTACGAGATCAGCGGGTTGGCGCATCGGGTGTGGGGCGCACAATTCCCCTTCGGAACACTGGCGGTTAATTTGCTGGGCTGTTTTGTACTGGGGCTTTTCATGACCCTGGCCGAAGGACGCTTTCTCGTTTCCCCGCAGTGGCGAACCTTTATTGGTATCGGACTGCTGGGCGCATTTACGACATTTTCCACATTTTCTTTTGAAACAATGGCTTTGCTGCAGGAAAGTCTGTATCTCAAGGCGATACTGAATATTAGCCTGAGTTTATTTTTCGGTCTGGTTGCGATGTGGCTGGGAATAATGACTGCGAAAATATTTTGACGGTGACAGCAATAGATACATTTTGCGATAGTTATAAAAACAGACCGGAATTGAATTCGGAGGAGGATCGGAGGATCAATGAAAATCGAAGGACAGGGAAAACTGTTGCGTATTTTCATCGGTGAACAGGATCGATACGAGGGCAAACCGTTGTACGAAGCCATTCTGCTGAAAGTACGTGAACTGGGAATGGCCGGTTGTACCGTTATCCGGGGCATCGAAGGATTCGGTGCCGGCAGTCGCGTGGTGCATACGGCAAAAATTCTGCGTCTTTCGGAGGATCTGCCCATTTTAATTGAAATCGCCGATACGGAGGAAAGAATCGGCGCAGCCCTGCAGGAACTGGACGGCATGATCAATGACGCCGGCTGCGGAGTAATGATGACCCTGGAAAAAGTTGACATTTTACGCTACCGGCCCTGAAAATGACGAAAGAGGCTATTTCAGAAAAACGGATCGTTTATGGACGTCAGCCTGTTTTCGAGTTGTTGCGCAGCAGATGCACGCCGCGAAAGGTATGGCTGGCCCGGGAGACGGAACAGGTCGACCGGCAGCGTATTCAGAAACTGTGCTCGATAAAAAACTGTGAGCTGGAAGAACTTCCCAAAGCGAATCTGCAGCGCATAACGGGGGCCGTATTGCACCAGGGCTTCGCGGCGGAACTTTTACATTTGCCCTTGCTCGACGACTCAGAATTCATTCAACTGCTGCATCGGGAGAAACTGCCGCTGGTTTTGGTGCTGGATCAGGTACAGGACCCGCACAATATGGGTGCCATTTTTCGCACTGCGGAAGTGGCCGGTGTTACTGCATTGCTTTTGCCGGAAAAAGGTTCGGCTCCGTTGAACGCCACTGTGGCAAAAACATCTGCGGGCGCACTGTTCCATCTTTCCATTTGCCGAACCAACAATCTGGCGGGAATGCTGAGCAGTCTGAAAGAAAACGGCTTGTTTATTTTCGCCGCAGAAACCGGCGGTAATCAATCTATCTACGAAACCGAATTTCATCAGCCTGCGGCAATCGTTATCGGAAGTGAGGGGCAGGGGGTACGCAAAAATCTGCTGCGCCTGTGCGATGAAAAAATCTATATACCGCAGTTTGGAAAAGTCAATTCATTGAATGCATCGGTTTCAGCGGCAATTGTTTTATTCGAGATCGTTCGGCAACGAAAGCAGGAAAGCCTTTAAAAAAATGAATAAGCACATCGCTCTTTTACTGTTAGGCATCTGTATGCCCCTGTGGTCACAACCCTGGCAGCAGAACGACGCTGTATTCAATCCCAGCGGTATTCCTTCATTACCCTTTTCCCAGCCGCGTTTTGCCGATCTTGACGCCGACGGCGATTTCGATATGCTGCTCGGCAGTATCGACGACCCGTTGAGATATTTCGAAAACACCGGCAGCCGGACGCTACCGCATTTCACGGCCGGTCCCGATTTGTTTGCAGCGGTCGGTGGTTTGCAGGCGGAAATGGGCGTCTTTTATGATATCGATGCGGACGGTGATCCGGATCTGGTTACCGGTGGATATCTCGGCTTGTTTCTGTTCGAAAACAGCGGGGATTCAGCCGGTGCCGTTTTCACAGAGAGTGCGACGAATCCATTTGCCGAACTTTCCTGCGGCGCTTCTCCCGTGCCGACCCTGGCCGATATGGATGGCGACGGCGACGCCGATCTGCTGGTCGGGCTAAGCGAGGACGGACGGCTGAAATACTATCCCAATACAGGCGACGAATACAATCCCCAATTCTCGGAAAGCAACGCCCAATTCTGGTTCGATGTCGGTTTATACGCCTATCCGGTTTTTACCGATCCGGATAATGATGACGACGTGGATCTGCTCAGCGGGCGTGACGCTCATGGATTTAAGTTCTACAAGAACAACGGTGATTCGGGCGGCTGGCAGTGGCAGGATCAGAGCGACTGGTTTGCCGGGCCGGGCGGCGACACTTACTGGAATTCGCCGGCAGTGGTTGACTTGACCGGGGACGGCAAGCCCGATCTTGTTTACGGCACGGCAGCAGGACCGTTGCAGTTTTATGCCAATACCGGCAACCCGAGTGCGCCGCAATGGACGGCCGTAACTTCGCTGTTCGGCGGTGTGATCGATGTGGGCGGCGCGAGTTCGCCCTGCTTTTACGACTGGGACGGGGATGGCGATCTGGATATGCTTTCCGGCAGTCAGTTGGGAGATATCAAATATTACAGGAATACGGGAACCCGTACCGTACCCGCCTGGCAGCCGGATCACAGCTATTTTTCCGGTATCAATCATTCCATTTACTCATCGGTCAGTGCGGCGGATGTCAACGGCGACAGTCTGCCGGACCTGCTGGTCGGCGATCTGAGCGGCGAATTGTATTTACACCTGAACACCGGATCGGGATTCAGTGCGGCCGGCCCGCTGCTTTCCGGTATCGATCTGGGCTGGACCTCTGCTGCAAAATTTACGGATTTCGACGGTGACCGGGATTTTGATATCATCGCCGGCAATGAAGACGGAAACCTGTTTTATTTTGAAAATACCGGTACGGTGGATTCGGCTGCGTGGCGGGAAATCAGCGGTTTTTCGGCAATATTGATGTCGGAGGTAATGCCGTACCCGTCATGACCGACCTCGATTTTGACGGCACGGATGAATTGATTGTCGGCAATCTTTTCGGTGAAGTGCGTTATTTCGATCGGCAGGGTATGGACTGGACGGAAATCAGCGGGCGACTGGACGGTGTCGCTGCCGATCAGAATGCCGCGCCGGCTTTTGCCGATCTTGATTACGACGGAGATGCGGATTTAATCCTGGGAAATTATGCCGGAACCTTCCATTATTTTGAAAATAAAACACCGGTGTCTGCAGGGAAACCCGATACCGGAATTCCGCCGGCAAAATTTCGGTTAACGGGTGTCCGGCCTAATCCGTTTAACTCCGTTACCAATCTTGAGGTTAGTTTACCGGAGAGCGGTGATCTTCAGTTTGCGTGGTTCGATCTGCTTGGGCGAAAACTTCAACATCGGTTGTTACCGGATAGGAAGTCCGGAATAATTCGTTTAAAAATTTCAATGGATTCCCGGTATGCAGGCGGCGTATATCTCTTTAAAATTCAGTTCAGCAACGGTTCCGTACAGCAACAGATAACGGGAAAACTGGTCTATCTGAAATAAGTTGATTTGGAATAGAGTTTTATAGAATGTAAATTAATTTAAATAATAGTTTTTTGCTTTTGATTATCTGGTCGCGATTCCGCCCGGCTTCCTTCCATTTAGTCTTTGGTAAAAAGATCGAAAATGTAAACGGAGGAGTCCAAATGGAAATCAGTGATGGAAAAGTTGTAAGCATTGATTACACACTTCAAAATGACGGTGGTGAAGTGCTGGATACATCGGACGGTCGCGATCCGTTGTCTTATATTCATGGCATCGGCGCGTTGATCCCGGGACTGGAATCGGAGCTTGCAGGTAAATCGGCCGGTGATGAACTCGATGTAACCATCCCGCCGGAAAACGCCTACGGAGTCCGGCATGAAGAACTGGTAGCCGTCGTAAAACGTTCCCAGTTTGATAACAATGAAGATTTGGAAGTCGGTATGCAATTTCAGGTACAGCAGGATACCGGAACGCGTATCTTTACCATTAAAAAAATCGAAGGTGAGGATGTAACACTGGACGGAAATCATCCGCTGGCCGATATGACGCTTCATTTTTCTGTGAAAGTGCTCGAAGTCCGTGATGCGACCAAAGAAGAACTGGAACACGGACACGTTCATTAGTTCTCACTGAAGTTTAGCTACCGACCGAGGGTTTCATGATTGACATGAAGCCCCTTTTTTATTTCAGAATTGCAGGGAATTATCATTGTCCCGCACCGTTACCCTTCTTTTCGCAAATCGAGTTCCATCTGAATATTGCAGCGAACATAGGGTGAATCGTGTTGTTCTACTTTTTTGAAGCCGAGTTTGTAATAGAGGTTTATTGCGGGAATAAGTATCGTATTGCTTTCAAGATATAAAACTTCGGCGCCCAGCTCCCGTGCTTTTTGTATAATTGCCTGTCCCAGCAGGCGGCCGATACCGAGGCCCTGCGCTTTGGGTGAAACTCCCATCTTGGCCAGTTCGTAACGTGTGTCATCCATTTTGATCAGGGCACAGGTACCGATGATTTCGCCATCCAGTTCGGCCATGAAAATATGTCCGCCGGGATTAATAATATATTCCTGTGGGTGATCCAGCGACTTGCGGTCCGAATCCTCCACTTTGAAATATTTGTGTATCCACTCGTAATTCAAACGGGCAAAATCGGTTTTATATTTGGAAGCAAAGTCTACAATCCTGATTTCGTGATTTTTGGTTTTCATGAACTCATGTTTCCTGCAAAACCGTGCCTGTACTTTATTCAGACGATTAAGTTTATGTCCAACCGGTTAAATAAATTCTCGCCGGTTTGAAACTGGAATAATGTTACAAAAAATTTCTATATTTAATCAATCGATTTCAAGTGAAGGAAAGTATATGCTGCTCAACCCCAAAACTGCCGATTATGATGAACTGGACGATCAAAGCCGCAGGTTGCTTCAGAAAACCATCAATTGGTTTGAGAAGCGCGGCAAGAAGCAGTTGAAACACGACGACCACGAGCGGGTCTGGTACCAGGATTTTCTAGACTTTGTGGCAGAAGAAAAACTGTTTGCCACTTTTCTGACGCCGAAATCCGCCGGGAATGGTGATACCCGCTGGGACACCTACCGAAATTGCATGCTGAACGAGATACTGGGATTTTACGGATTGGCATACTGGTATCCGTGGCAGGTAACGATTCTGGGTCTGGGTCCGATCTGGATGAGCGAAAATGAAGAAGTCCGCAAACAAACCGCGCAGTTGCTGCAGAACGGCGGTATATTTGCTTTCGGCCTGTCGGAGAAAGAGCACGGCGCCGACCTGTACTCCTCCGAAATGCAACTCAGGCCGGACGGTAAAGGGGGATACCTGGCCAACGGTTCCAAATATTATATCGGAAATGCCAACAAGGCGGCGCTGGTTTCCACCTTCGGCAAAATCGCCGGTAGCGGTGATTATGTATTCTTTGTGGTCAAAACGGACCACCCGAATTATGAATGCGTGCAGAATGTGGTCAATTCGCAGAATTATGTAGCCGAATACCGGTTGACCGATTACCCGATCAGGGAAGATGATATTCTGTCCAAAGGACGCGATGCATGGGACGTTTCGTTGAATACGGTAAATGTCGGCAAGTTCAATCTGGGCTGGGCGTCCATCGGCATTTGTACACACGCTTTTTACGAAGCCGTCAATCATGCGTCGCATCGGGTATTGTTCGAACATACCGTCACCGATTTCACGCATATCAAACACTTGTTCGTTGACGCCTACGTCCGGCTGGCGGCGATGAAATTGTTTGCCCTGCGTGCGGCCGATTACATGCGCACAGCCTCGTTGGAAGACAGACGCTACCTGCTTTATAACCCGATGGTAAAAATGAAGGTAACCTCACAGGGCGAAGAAGTGATAAACCTGCTGTGGGATGTCATCGCGGCCAAAGGGTTCGAAAAGGATATGTATTTTGAAATGGCGGCGCGCGACATCCGCGCCCTGCCCAAGCTGGAAGGCACCATTCATGTCAACATGGCACTGATCATCAAATTCATGGCCAATTACTTTTTCCGCCCGCAGAAATATGAAAAGGTGCCTCAACGGACGGATCCCGATGATGACGGGTTTTTGTTCCGTCAGGGTCCAACGAAGGGACTGAGCCGGATTCGCTTCCATGATTACCGGAATGTATACAACAGCCTGAATCTCAGTAATATTCGCCGTTTCAGGAAACAGATCGGTGAATTGAAAGCCATGCTCGCCCTGGCCCGGCCAAGCGGCAGGCAGGCGGAGGATTTCGATTTTCTGCTGAATCTCGGCGAATTGTTCACACTCGTGGTTTACGGTCAGCTGATCATTGAAAACGCCGCCATCCTGAAAGTTGACAGTGATCTTGTTGATCAGATTTTCGACTTCATGATCCGTGATTTTTCAAAATATGCATTGATCCTGCACAACAAACCCGACACCAGTATTCAGCAGCGGTTTTTCCTGAAACGTATGCTGCGCCGGCCGGCCAAAAATGCTGCGCGGTTTCAGCGGGTGCTCGAAAATCATGTTTACGCGCTGAAGGACACGTATGAAATGGCGGAGTGAATTAGGAATTGAGGGATTATGGGATTGGTGGAAGGGGGGATGCCATTCCGGAGGAATCTTTGTCACTCAACCAAAGTATGGATAGATAACCGCCCCCTGGTTCATCGACGCCACTGGTCAAGTCCTTTTTTGTGTGTAAAAAGCCAAAAGTGCTATGCTCCTATTTTATATGAAATCCGATCATCCTGTTGATCATCCACCATCGTTTTCTTTATCGTTCCCAGTATGGACAAATCGAGGTCTGATATCGTTACTTTTTGCCAGCGTCTTGCTGCGCGGATCAGAACTCCATAGACCAGTTTTATAACTCCGCGTTCATTTATGTGCTGTGGTATCACTTTTGTGCGCCGTTTCTCTTCTACAAATGACCGCTCAATTAAGTTGGTAGTGCGGATCAGTTTGCGCTGTCCCAGGGGAAATTCAAGTTGCGTTAAACAGGCGTCCAGGTCTTCCTGGAAACAGCGTATTAACGCAGGATAAATCGCACTATATTCTTCAATGAAACCGGCGGCCAGCATTTCGGCACTGTCCCGCTCCGCAGCATAATATATTTCTTTGATACGAGCCTTGATTTCCGCTTGTACTTCCAGGGGTATTTTAGCAATTAAGTTTCGCAGTTTGTGTGCTAGGCAGCGTTGGCGTTTGGCCCTGGGAAAGGAACGATTTAATGCGTTTATTAATCCCTTGCTACCGTCGCTGGTTACCAAAAGCAGCTGATGCAGGCCACGGTCAAGCAATTCCCGGAAAAAGCCGCTCCAACTTTCTTCGCTTTCCGTACTCGCCGCAGCCAGGTGCAGCAACACTTTTCGACCGTCACTACAAATCGCCCAGGCACATAAAATGGTCTGGTTATTGGTGTAGTTACGAACAGATTCATAGACGCCGTCGGCAAAAAGGTAAACCACATCATATTCCGAAAGATCGCGCCGGCTGAAGGTTTCATATTCCCGGTAGAGACTATCGGCCAGGCGGCTGACGCTGCTTTTGCTCAGAAAACTCTTACCATTTCTATCGACAAGACTATCTTGTATATCTCTGGTAGATAATCCACGGGTATACATTTCTACACTGAGTTCCTTCAGATTGTGCTCCAATTCATTCAGTCGCTGCAGAATCTCGCTCTGAAAACTATCACGAGTATCCCGAAAACGGGGAACCCGCACCGATAATGGACCTTCACAACTGCGAACCCGACGAGAATAATAACCGTTGCGGTAGCCATTATCCTGATTATTACTGTCACGGCGGGCATGCCAGGGAGGCGCTAAAAAGTCACCGGCCTCCGACTCCGGCATTTCCTGAAGTACCTTTTCCATTGACGTGATTAAAAAATCCTGCCAGAGTTCGGGAAACTCGCTGTTACGAATGGATTCCAATTGATTGCTTATTACCTCTGATGGTCGTAATTTTCCGCTCATGGTGTTGCTCCCTTCTTTCTTTTTATTTGGGCAAAATTAAAATTAAGAAATTTTGAGCAGCACCTTTCTCTTTTTACACAATTTTAAGGACATTACCCAGAAACATTTGTTTTATCATAGCTTACCTTTGTGCAATATTATTAATTTATTTCATATCTTTTCATTTATGCTAAAAGGAAACATGAAAAATGTACTAAAAAAATCAGGATATATTTTCCGGGTATATTCATTTTGAGTCATATTCTTCTCACAAATGGTATGAAATGATATACTTTGGGAGAATATCGGAATCTACAGGAATGTTAAAGGTAAGCATTTAATACCTCAACAGTGATACGATCTATACCGTTGATATTATGCTGACAGGAAAGATTTATAGCAACCTCACCTAGTGATTAAATATAGTCAACTTTTTGTTATTATCAAAAAAAAAAATGAAATACAAAGTAATACCACCGAATGCCCCTTTTCTATATAAATCGGATTTTTTGCTGTGTAATTCGGAAATCCAATAAACAAAATGTTACAATATCCAACGACGGTTTTTATGTCCTAGTGCATTTTCAACGCCTGCATTCGTCGCCACAGTGTCGTGCAACTCATTCCCAGCATTGCGGCCGCCTGTTCCCGGTTGCCGCTTGCAAACTGCAAAACCCTGACAATGCGATCGGATTCCTTTTCAATTTCGGAAAGCTGTTTACGAAATCGGGACTCCTCGGAAAACTCGTCTTCCTGTCGGGAAACATTCTCCCCGGGCTCTCTTTTGCTGAAAACAGCCGGTGGTGAATCATCCGAAACAATCAGCTGCCAACCCGGACGTGTGTTGCGTCGTTTAAATTATTTGCGTTGCAGATATTAACCATGGTTTGCGTAAACTTTCGCCTTCGGGGAATTTGGACAGGATAACTTTGCGTTAAGCTCACAGTTATCTATCATTCAAAAAAAGGGGGATCTTCGAATGGAAAAGAAAATTATCGCAGTGATAGGCGCAACCGGTGCGCAGGGTGGTGGTCTGGTGAATGCCATCATTAACGATCCGGATGGTGAATTCGCTGTTCGGGCGATTACCAGAGACGTTAACACTGATAAGGCCAAAAAGCTGGCCGAATCGGGCGCTGAGGTGGTAGCAGCCGATGTCGATGACGTGGAAAGTTTAAAACGGGCATTTGATAACGCCTACGGAGCGTTTTGTGTCACATTTTTCTGGGAACACTTATCACCGGAAAAGGAATTGGCGCATGCAAAATCTTTGGTGGAGGCTGCCCGGGCTGCCGGTGTTAAACATGTCATCTGGTCCACCCTTGAAGATACGCGCAAGTGGATACCGCTCACCGACAATCGGATGCCGACGCTTATGGACAAATACAAAGTACCCCACTTTGACGCCAAAGGAGAAGCCAATGCGTTCTTCACGGAGGCCGGATTGCCGGTTACGCTGTTACATACCTCATTTTACTGGGATAATATGATTTACTTTGGGATGGGCCCGAAAAAAGGACCCGACGGCAAGCTTGCGATTACATTTCCCATAGCAGACAAGAAGCTGCCGGGTATCGCAGCGGAGGATATCGGTAAGTGTGCATTGGACATTTTCAAAAACGGTCGGGAGTACATCGGAAAAACCGTTGGTATCGCCGGTGAACATCTGACAGGCCTACAAATGGCTGCGGCCTTGTCCAAAGCACTGGGCCGGGAAGTTCGCTACAACGCGGTGGAACCGGAAGTGTTCCGTAACTTCGGTTTCCCCGGAGCGGAAGATCTCGGTAACATGTTTCAATATATGCGTGACTTTGAGCAGGACCACTGCGGAGCACGCAGCATTGACGTCTCACGCTCCCTGAACCCGTCGCTACAGACTTTAGAAATGTGGCTGGACCGGAATAAGGAACGTATCCCCGTTGAGTAAGATTGAAGCGGAAATATAACGGATAAAACATGAGATTGCGGGGTATTTAAACAATCTTTCAATTTTGTGTGATTTTCGGTTACTATTTGCAACAAAAAGCCCTGGTGGCCTGAAACCACCGGGCATTTTGTTGTACAGTCTATCCCGTTTAGCGGGTATATTTTATGGATTATCCTTACCCGACCCAGAATCTTGTTCATTAATGCCTGATGAACCGAGGTCTTATCCGAACTGAAGAATTCAAACGCTCCCGATTATGGGAGCAAGGATTTTTTAACGGAATTGTTACGTTCATTGATGATGAAAATTATTTTTATCAGGAGAAAGAAATGTCCCGCTATATTATTACTTATCTCGGCGGCAATCAACCGACCAGTTCCGAGGAAAGCAAGCAGCATATGACGAAATATATGGAATGGCTGTCCTCGCTGGGCGCTTCGGCCGTTAGTCCTGCGAACCCACTTAAAAACACCAGTACGGTAAACCCTGACGGCACCATCACCCCGGGTGGCGCCACATCTATGTCCGGTTATACGATTATTGAAGCGGATTCAATGGATGCGGCTCTGTCGATTGCAAAGGAATGTCCGTTTCTTGATATTGGCGGTTCACTTGAGGTGTCGGAACTAATTCGCATGCCGGGTTAGAATTATTTAAAAAACATTTTCTGCTCTCGGTTTCGGAAAAACCACCGCCCGCATTTCGGACCCTGCGGATTTCCATATAAAAATCCGCGTAAAGTGCTATCCGTACATCCGATTTCGCGAATAACATCATTTCCGAACAGGCAGTGAACCGGTTTTCGACCCCGACTTCAATTACAATCCTCGTACCCGGTCGGTAGTTCGGTAAATTACCGGAAGAATTAACAAAAACGGTTGTTTGCCGTGTTTGCAAAATAAGAAAAGGCGGAGCACATTTACCCCGCCTTTTTCATGCATTGGCCTGCCCATCCCAAGTATCTATTTATTCAATCTATTTCCCGTTTCCGTTTTTGGCGATTCTGGTGTTCGAACTGAGAAACGCGTAAATATTAGCAATTTCCCTGTCAGTGAATTCCGGCCATTCTCTTCCTTTTTCCATGTGCTTTTTGTGCATAGCCGGCGCATGATTCCACATGGCGGCTATTATGGCAAATGGTGATGTGATATTCTTTAACATGCCAAGATCAACCGCCAGATCGGCACCCTGTCCTTTCATGGCGTGACAGGACAGACAACTTCTGTTTCGTATCAACTGTTCACCCTGAATTTTATCACCCGGTTCATCCGTTAATTTCAGAGCGTAAATATACGCGATTACGTCGGCCATTTCCGTACCTTTAAAAACAGGAATATCAATATTTTCCTTTTTCATCGTCTCCCACATGGCCGGACCGTGGTTCCACATGCGGCCGGCGATTTCCGTTACCGAAAGGTCCAGGTCCACATCATTGAAATCAGGCCCGATTTTTCCACCGACGCCTTTGAAAGAATGACAAAGCATACACCCCTTTTCCTCCGCCAACTTTTTACCCGACACCGGGTTTCCAAGTTGATGGGAATTAGGGGGAAATTTTGTCGGCCGCATATACGACTGAATACCATAGGCAAGATGCAGAATCTCATTTCCGGAAAATTCCGGCCGGTCGATGTCATTTTCCCTGAACAGGTCCATCATCGCCGGACCATGATTCCACAGGGTTTGAGCCAGAAAAATCGGTGAAATGAATTCTTTTTTTGAAGT
>JAJRVZ010000220.1 GCA_024277055.1 Calditrichota bacterium | reverse complement strand
TGGGTAAATCATTGAACCTCAGTCCGTTGATGGTGATTCTTTCCCTGATTTTCTGGGGCTGGTTATGGGGCGTGGCCGGAATGATCCTGGCGGTACCGACCCTGGCCACGCTGACGATCATTCTGGAAAATATTGAAGAAACGAAACCGATCAGCGTATTCCTGCGCGGCGATCAGAACCGGGAGTTTTACAATAAAAAGAGAAAGATCTGATCAACCACTTATTATGTCTTCAGCTAAGTTAAAATTTCCCATTTATATGGATTACCAGGCCACTACTCCGGTAGATGAACGGGTACTGGAGGAAATGCTGCCGTGGTTCAGTGAAAAATTCGGAAATGCCGCCAGTACCGGCCATGTTTTTGGTGAAGAAGCCGCCGCAGCCGTTAAGACGGCAACACGACAAATTGCCGGAATATTGAATGCAGAAGAAAAGGGCATCATTTACACCAGCGGTGCTACGGAATCGATCAACCTGGCTTTAAAGGGAATTTCCGCAGCTTTCTACGGACGACGCATGCACATTATATCCGTCGCCACCGAACACAAGGCTGTGCTGGATTGCCTGAAATATCTGCAGGGGCAGGGCGTGGAAATAACTATTCTGCCGGTCGGCTCCGATGGGTTGATCAGTCCCCGGGACCTGGAAAAAGCGATCAGGCCCTACACCTGCCTGGTTTCCGTTATGATGGTTAACAACGAGATCGGGGTTCTTGCACCCATGGAAGAAATTGGTGCCATTACGGAAGAAAAAGATATTTTACTGCACAGCGATGCTACACAGGCCGTCGGTAAAATTCCGGTCGATATTAAAAAAATGAACATCGATCTGCTCAGTTGTTCCGGGCATAAGATTTACGGACCGAAAGGCATCGGTATACTGTACCTGAGCCGCAGGGCGCGGCATATACCGATAGGACCCCAGATACACGGAGGAGGTCACCAGCGGGGACTGCGTTCCGGTACACTGAATGTGCCGGCTATTGTCGGAATGGGTAAGGCCTGCGAAATTGCACAAAAGGAAATGAAAAAGGAAGCGGAGCGGCTGCTGAAACTGCGAAACCGACTGTTCGTGGCGATCACACGCGAACTGGACCAGGTACAGGTCAATGGTTCGCTGGAACGGCGTATTCCCGGTAATTTAAACTTAAGTTTTGAGGGGGTTGACGGGGAGAGCATCTTGCTCGCCATGCGCGAAATTGCCCTGTCTTCCGGATCGGCCTGTACCACGGCGGCCATCGAACCGTCTCATGTGATCCGTGCCCTGGGTTTTGGAGATGAAAGAGGTCACTCGGCGATTCGTTTCGGGCTGGGACGCTTTACTACGGAGGCTGAAGTGGATTATGTTGCGAAAAAAATTATAAAAACCGTCGGGCGGTTGAGAGGGTTATTGCCTTAATTGTTTAATTCCTGCCTTTTCATTTTATCATATACCCCGCATCAGCGCCTTAAATTCACTGAAAACCTGAAACATTTCCGAAGCTAAACCAGCCAACTGTATTTGAAAGTCGATGCTAAGAAATATGCAAAAGAAAACTCGCTGTAAACGGAGTTTTTAATTTCCAGATGCCTGCTTATCCGTCCCTTTTCGTTCGTACCGGTGAAAATCAGCTTTTTTTCTCCGGAAGCAATCCCTTGAAATTTCTCAATTGATAAAGGTTGCTCTAACTCTTTTCGATACAAGCATATAGGGAACCCAGATGATCACCATTACCAGCGACCGGGAAAGTTCCTTCACCGTATCCGGATCAAAAACCGGTTCATTTGGAAGAACCAGTTTTACAGCGAATGAATCTGCGATAATATAAACCAGGCTGAAAACTGCAATACTGATATACCAGTTCGGAAAAATTCTTTTTCTTTTAATAAACAGGTAACCCATATATATCCAAACGGATATCAAACCGATATTAATCACAATCTCTCCAAGCAGAATCGGTGCCCAGAGAGGATTGTAGACGTCGCTTCCCTGCGTCGTCAATGCTTCCCAGGTGCCGGTTGAAAATATCTCGGGATAGGTGGTTATGATCAGAATAATTATCCTGACGGGAGTAATAACAAGCCCAAGGGCCACTATTATCAACCATCCCCCGATTCCTTCAAGGTTGTTTTCTTCGTTCAATTGTTTTTCCTTTTGATTACAGAAACGGCTGTTTAAAATCGTTTAGCGCGAATTTTTTAACGACTGAATAATTGTTTTTCGGGCACGCGTGTAACTCAACTTATTATTAAAAAAGAACTTTTTCCAAAAAAATTAAAAGACCCGTCCGGAAAGAAAGAAACCAATAACGGCGTTTTCAGACTAATGGGGTAATCGCTGCATAGTAAATATCCGCTTCATTCAGTTTTACTATGTCAGTTGTCTGACCATGAGAGATGTGAACGGCAAAAATTACTACTAAAAGTATTAATAATTTTTGCATGATAACTCCTTTGGTTAATCAAACATACCGAACGAATTTAATAGGTTGCAATGATTATAAATTTCCTTTTTTGTTCAGTGTTATAACGGAACCGTACCGGAAACGGTAAACGAAAACCCTTCGGTGTTTCAGAATCTATTTCGTACTGTTTTATTATTAGGATTCTTAAATCGTCTGTTCCGTGGGAATTGTGTAAAAAAATACAAAAAAAGGACGGATGTCAAGCTATAGCGGTTCAGCTTTAATTTCAAAACGAAAGAAAAGGTAGACAGTGAAAGGGGCAGGGCGATTTATCGGAAACGCCGGTCATGGTTTAAGCGGTATTTACCAATATTCGCATTTACAAACAATTGGGTCGTTTAATATATCGGGGTAAGACGAATGTCAATATACAGTGGAGGCTGTTTTGCATGGTTCATCACGACAAGTCGGGAAAAAGATTACCAATCCGGATAACCGAAAAAAAAAGAATAACCTGAAAATAGTCTACTTTAAAATCGGGTTTTTCGACCTGTGCCTCCGGTACGGTTTCAACGGTAAGGCTCACCGGCAGCCGGGGGCAGAGCACTTAATTTAACAGACAAAATTAACTGCGAAAAAACTCAAAACCAATCCGGAGAACCGGCGTCCTGCTGACCAGTGCAGCCGTTTGTCAGGCCGTTATTTTGTGATGGGTTAAGAACCCACTCCGTACTTTGACTAATCTGTTGCCCAGGGCGCTACCTGTTCGCGGTATGCTATTTTCGCCAGAAAGGCCCACATGTGTCCGGCATTCGTAT
Organism: Calditrichota bacterium; assembly: GCA_024277055.1. Classification (GTDB taxonomy): domain Bacteria; phylum Calditrichota; class Calditrichia; order JAJRVZ01; family JAJRVZ01; genus JAJRVZ01. Next base: position 1,934 of record JAJRVZ010000220.1, on the reverse strand, counting down.
AGAGGTTGTTCCTGAATTCCGGAAATTCGGCATCCACACTGTCGTGCCTGTTGTACCGCGGCCCGTCCGGGTACGGGTTTGCCAGCTCCCGATCGATCCACGAAATCGCCTTTTTCAGTTGGGCTCGATTCTCATCGGACAAGTATCTGTCGGCGCGCGACAGCACAAGAGTCACAAAACCCGTCGCGTAGGCGTCTGAGCGCACTTCCCGCTTCTGACAACAGTCGAAGCGACTTCCTTCCCAGTCCGGCCAGGGTCCGAGGTCGCGCAAAGCCCAGCCACCGTTGGCACGCTGCAGGGCCAGTAGTTTTGCCGCGTGTCGTTTTGCCTCATCACTTTCAAGAATCCGTCCGCCCGTTTCTGAATCGCACCACAAGATTGCAGACTTGGAGTGCAGACTGACGTCGTCACGGGTGAATGCATTTCTCAAAGCAGCGTAAAGTGCCAGTAGATTTTTTTCCGGCGCCAGCTCAGGGAAAATACTTGCCGCCACACCGGCCAGCGATGCGCCCCAGATGTCAGAGTCAACAACATCCCAGGGAAGCAGAGTCGCGTGGGTCCACAGCCATTTTCCGGCGGCAGGGCCGCTCCGGACTTGTTGCTCCCACATATTTCTGAATGCTAGGCGCGTTTCCGTCTGGGGCGGCAAGTCGGAATAGGCATCGTGTGTTGCACGAATCAGCGCGTTGAAAACAGATTCGATACCGCGCGACTGCTCCGCGATAAGAAACTCTTTGTACGCATCCGGCGGGAGATTCGCGAGCGCGGCCATTTGCTCCAATTTTTTGTCGGAGTACCAGGGGGTGTTATCGGACCAGGTCAGGATACGGTTGTTAATATTCCCGAGCATATCATCGTATGCAGGATAATCACCATCCAGGAGCGGCTCGACCAACGCATACGGTAACGAGGTGTGACAACTTATACAGGCTTTACCTTCGCCGGCTATAAGGGCCGAGGGGTTTCTTGCCCATACATCGGCGCCATATCGGGCATACCTGGAGAACGTCGTCACCGCCGAGCTCTCTTGTGCGATTAATGCCGACGGCATCGCGAGCAAAACGCCGATACAGATGGATATTATTAATTGATTTATAAACTTCGACCCTGAAACGGTGAGCATGATCGCAGTCAGGATCGCAATGAAAATGGATTCCTTTGCAGCGTTCATCGGTTGCCTCCAGTTTATTTGATTCGATGCGGAGCGGCGTGACGAGACTGTACCGTAGGCATAGGTCGAAAAACCCCGAAATCAACCAATCCCATTTGTAGTACATTTTCAATTTTTCCGTATTCCGAAAACTTCAATTAAGCGGGGCTTGTATGGCAAAATACAAAAAATATGACCGCAATCAAACCCTCCTGCCGGATTTTCGCAGGCCTGCCAAATGCCCAATGCTGCTATCAGTGGAAAGACGGATTAGAAGATCGAAATAAAGTGGCGGGGAATATATTCAATTTTTTTAAGGTACTTGAGCCGGTATTTGCAGTATTCGCATTTACAAACGATTGGGTCGTTTCACCTGTCGGGGTAAAACGAAAGTCAATATGCAGTGGATGCTGTATTGTCTTGTGCATAATCCTCTACTGAGCCTGTCGAAGTAATCGAAAAGATCGCCAATTACGGCATGGCAGTGTAGAGAATAAAGCCTTAGAACAGGTCATCTCAAACCTGAATATCTTTACACTACCTATTTTTACAATACTAACATAATATTAGACTGCAAAACGCTCTTACTTATATAAGGAAGAATGTTCCCTATATAAGGAAGTTTTATTCAAAATGTTTTATCTTCCAATCCTAAACTTATGATTTGGCTATATGATAATTCCCAGACTTTTCCTGCTTTATTCCAGCTTGCTTCGTACGCCGGCTCCAGTGCAGCGTGCGAATTTTTGCCCGTACCAGATCTAATAATTTCGGTTGCCGGGTT
>JAJRVZ010000219.1 GCA_024277055.1 Calditrichota bacterium | reverse complement strand
TCCATTGTAACTTTTAATACAAATTCCGTCTAAGGATTTTCCTACATTCAACCGAAATTCAAGGGTTCAACAGGAATGAAAAAACATATTTTCCCCGCATTTATGATACTGGTTTTTAGCTTATCGCTTAAGGCTCAAACACCGGATTTAACTTCTAAAAAAGAAATATCCATCGCTTTTACCTATCAACGGGATCAGGCGCAAGGTGAAAGAGAAGGCAATTGGTTCATGTCTTTGCCGCTACGCTATACATACTTTTTTACAAAAAACATCGGGATCGGAGCAGAGGTGATCCTGTCCGACTCCAAACTACAGGAAAATGTGGCCAGCATACTTAACGGGATGGTAGAGGCCGACTGGCCGTACCCGCTGGAGTGGCAAATCATTCCATTCCTTAATGCCGGGTACGGGTACAGCAACGGCAGTTTTCCATTTGATCGTCTGGCGGTCAAATCATTCAATTCGGTGAATGTCTGGGTGGTGAATATCGGCGGAGGGGTAAAGGTTCCGGTGGCGGATAATGTATTGCTGCGTATGGAATATCGCTTCCAGAATTTCAGTGGCAAGGGAACGGATGTTTCCTCCTTCGGCATCCGTGAAGCAATAGATGTCGACCAGAACTACAGTTTTTTCTGGGCCGGGTTTTCTCTGTTATATTAATGCACATTGACGGTATAAATCTTTATAGATTCAATCTTGTTTTGAGCGGAGGTTGACGAATAAAATTAAAATATGATTGACAATAAGTTGACAATCAGGCTTCAGCCGGAAGGATTTCCGCCCCGCCGTATTGGAGTTCTTTCAGTTTTTCTACCAGCGGTTCCAGTTCCGTATACTGCATCAGTTTCAGCCTGAATCCGGCGATATGGGGAATGCCTTTCAGATAACCGGAAAAATGCTTGCGCATTTCGATAACCCCTTTACGTTCGCCTTTATATTCAACACTGTATTTTAAATGATCAATCAGCAGGTCGATTTTATCCTCCAGCGTTGGCGGTGGCGGAACCACTCCGCTTTTAAGGTATTTTTTTGCCTGGTAAAATATCCAGGGATTATGAATGGCTCCTCGTCCGATCATTACTGCATCGCATCCGGTTTGTTCGAACATTTCCCGTACATGCTGCGGTTCCGCAATATCTCCGTTACCGATTACCGGAATGGAAACGGTTTCTTTCGTGCGGGCGATCCATTCCCAGTCCGCCTGTCCTTTGAATCCCTGCGCCCTGGTGCGGGCATGGAGGGTCAGCGCTTCAATTCCCACCGATTCCATCCGGCGGGCGATATCCACAATTTCAATGGACTCGGCATCCCATCCCAGCCTCGTTTTGGCTGTAACCGGCAGAGAGGTATGCTTTACCACTTCTTCGCAGATTTTTATCATCAGCGGAATTTCACGCAGCAGTCCGGCGCCGGCGCCTTTTAAGGCTACTTTTTTTACCGGACAGCCAAAATTAATATCGATAAAATCGGGTCCCTTTTCCTCCGCGATCTGCGCTGCTTCAACCATGGCTTCAACCCGGCGACCGTAAATCTGAATGCCGATGGGATGTTCTTCCGGGTGGATTGTCATCTTCTTGAAGGCTTTCTCCGCATCGCGAACCAGCGCTTCGGAACTGATGAATTCCGAATAAACGACATCGGCTCCCAGTTTCTTGCAGATCATGCGGAACGGGTAATCGGAGACGTCCTCCATCGGAGCCAGAAAAATACCGTTATCTATTTCAAAATTTCCGATTTTCATAACCGACAAATATAAGGAATTACTGAGCAGGGCGCAAAATGCGGGAAAAAGTTTTGAAGTTGAACAGTTGATTAGTTCGGCAGTGGAAAATTAGTGCAGCATAAGTTGTGATCCATTGAAGATCAGCCAGTCCAATTCACCAAATGACCACCTGAACTTATAAAGTTTTGACTGATCACCCCTCTTAAAAATTCTCCACCGGTTGACGGCCGCGATAGCCGGCATAAAGTCCGTGCCAGTACTTGATATTCTCTTCGTCCAGTTTCCAGCAGAGAAATACCTCTTCGCCATTATCGCGCACCGCGGGAAAGTCTACCAGTCCTTCTTCGATACCTTTAACGATAATGCCGTCCATTTCCAGCGCCCGGAGGATATCCATCATCTGCAGAAATTCATCGGGAAACTCGGTCAGCGTATCAGGGTTAAAACCGGGGCGGTATTTTCGGGTATGAACATCGAATCCTATGCTATCGAGCCGGTGTTTCAATTCGATGATTTCGTTGATTTCATAGCGCAATCTGGGCAAGAAACTGCGCGCCTCTTCGATCGTAAAATGCTTTGTAAATTGATACATGGATTAATAGGCTTGTGGTGGTTTTCTCAGTTTGGCGGGAATGCGTTTGTCGGCTGCCTGCAATTCCACGTAAATATTGTTTTCAATCGTATACATTTTATTGATATACCCTAATCCCACACTTCGCTGCTGAACAGGGTCAAAAACATAGCTGGTAAGATAGCCGATATGCTCGTTGTCGATATAAACTTCCAGCGGCGGTGCATGATCGATCATATGATTGATATCGATGATCATCAGATACTTTTGCACCTTGTCATAGGTATCCAGCCGGGCAATAACTTCCTGCCCCGTGTAACATCCCTTCGTAAAGCTGACGGCGTTCAGCAGCCTGGCTTCGTGCGGGTTGTAATCCTGCGTGATTTCCGTTCCCCAGTCCGGCATGCCGCTTTCAACCCGGATTATCTGAAATGCCGTATCCCCGATCAAACAGCCGCTGAATTCCTTTAGCTTGCTGAATACGGAATTTATTACCTTTTCGGCAACAGCCGATTCAAGACAAATATTGAAAGAGGGCTGCGTAAAATTATTGTTTTTCAGAGAAGGGAAACGCTCTCCTTCCAGTTCCAGCCAGACGGCATCATCTTTTTCGGAGACATTTTCACCGTGAATATGACTGATAAAATTATGAGTCTGCGGTCCGATCAGGGTAAGCCAGATGTAATCTTCGCTTACATCGGAACATTCCGCATCCTCCAGAATGATGAAACGGTTAATCCATTCGATGAGGTGATCCGCTTTAAAAAAAGAACCGATCAGCAGCAGGCCGTCGCCGGTGTTGATTACCCGGCAGTAATCGATCAGGCGGCCTTTCGGGGTCACAAAAACAGTGTCACAAACCGTACCTACCGTTAGTTCAAGCAGATCGTTTGTCGAAATGCGGTTCAACAAATCGATGGCATCATTACCGCGCAGCATGATTTTACCGAGGTAGCTGCGGTCCAGCAAACCGATATGCTGATTGATGGCCAGCAGTTCATTTTGAATATCTCCGTAATTGGCCACGATATTACAATTCTGAACTTCGATAAAATGGGCATCGTGCGCAGCGTGAAACTCGTGTAACGACATACATTTCATACTATGATCCGTTCTCTCAATGACCGGAATTGAGCCGTCAGATGCCGGTGTTCGGATCGTAACTTTCCAGCAATTCCTTCAGGCGTTGCAGAAATTGCGCTCCCATAGCCCCGTCGATCAGCCGGTGGTCAAAGGTCAGGGAAACATCCATCATCGGCCGGATGGCAATGGCGTCGTTGATGACCACGGCACGTTTTTCCATGGCGCCGACACCAAGGATAGCCAGTTGCGGCTGGTTGATCAGCGGAAATCCGATCTTTGTTCCGTAAACACCGAAATTTGAAATCGAGAACGTACCGCCGGCCACTTCATCGGGTTTCAGTTTTTTAGAGCGGGCACGGGTGGCCAGGTCGTTTATCGCCCGGGCAAATCCGGTCAGATTCAGGCTGTCTGCATTTTTAATCACTGGAACGATCAACCCCTGATCGGCGGCAACGGCGATTCCCAGGTTTATGAAATGTTTTATCAGAATGTTATCACCGTCGATGGAGGCATTGACCAGCGGGAATTCCTTAAGCGCTTTGGTGGTGGCCTCCGAAATGAACGGCATGAATGTAAGTTTGATGCCCTCGCGGCGCAGGAATTCATTTTTTGCGCGGTTGCGGGCCGCAACAATATTGCTCATGTCCACTTCAACGAACAAACCGACATGAGGCGATGTGTGAACGGTGTGGACCATATGCTCGGCAATTTTTTTACGAATGTGGTCCATCGGTACGATTTCAACCCCGTCCGCCGCCGCAGCCGGTGCTGCAGAAACTTTGGCGGAAGGCTGAGCGGCAGCCACGGCGCCTCCTGTTTTCCTGGTTTCGAGGTAATTCAGAAGGTCTTTTTTTGTCAGGCGGTTGTTGATGCCGGTTCCGGGAATGGTTTCCAGCACCTCCATGCCGAGGCCTTCGGTACGGGCGATGTTCAGCACCACCGGTGAATAAAAGCGTGCATTCTGCGCCTCTGCTGCGGGCGGTGGAGCAGGTTTCGATTCAGCCGGCTGCGGAGCCGGGGCGGCGGCAACCGGTTCCGGTTTGGTTTCGTGTTTCGTTTCGGATGCTGCCGGTATGGGAGCTGTTTCCGCTGCAGCCTCCTCTGCTCCGGTTTCAATACGGGCGATCACCGAACCGACTTCGACCGTGTCCCCTTCGTTTACCAGAATTTCGGACAGGGTACCGGCGACCGGAGTCGGAATTTCCGAATCGACTTTATCGGTACTGATCTCGAGAATAATTTCATCCTTTTCAATTTTATCTCCGACGGATTTCAGCCATTTAATGACCGTTCCCTCGGTAATGCTTTCCCCCATTTGCGGCATGACCATATCGTATTTCATTGTATCCTCTTCATAGTTTTCAGGAATTTATTATTTGCGAACAAAAATCCAACGAAAAAATAACATTAAAATATTTCAGACTAATTTTAATATTCCAGCAACTCCCGCATGGCCGAGAGAATATCCGCCGGTTGCGGCAGGGTCACCTTTTCCAGCACCGGACTGAACCCGATGTGTACATGCTTGCTGCCCAGTCTGCGGACAGGCGCATCAAGCTGCTCGAAAGCCAGTTCGGAAACCTGTGCGGCTATTTCGGCGCCGAATCCGGCAAAAACGCTGTCTTCGTGGGCAACCAGTACTTTACCGGTTTTGCGGGCGGAAGCGAGAACAGCCTCTTTGTCAAGTGGAACTATCGTTCGGATATCAAGAACTTCGATGCTGTGACCGTCGGATTCGAGCGCACGGGCCGCTTCCAGTACACGCTGTACGAGAAATCCGTAGGTAATAACCGTCATATCGGTTCCTTAGCGCCGCAGGGCGGCTTTACCGAACGGCAACAGGTAATCTTCATGGGGTTCGGGCGCGGCGGCAAAACTCTGACGGTACAATCCTTTATGTTCCAGGAACAACACCGGATCGTTTCCGCGAATGGCTGCCTTCAGCAGACCTTTGGCGTCATCGGCACGGCTGGGGTAAGCGATTTTTATCCCCGGTAAATGGCTGAAAAACCCTTCTATGTTTTGCGAATGGCACAATCCGCCATGAATATAACCGCCGACGGGAATCCGAAGCACCACCGGACCGGACCAGTTATTGTTACTGCGCCAGCGCATCGGTGCCAGTTCATTTCGAATTTGCATCATCGCCGTCCAGATATAATCCCCGAACTGAATTTCGACCACCGGCTTCAATCCGCGGGCGGCCATTCCGATGGCAACACCGACAATACTCGATTCCGCCAGGGGGGCGTTGAAACAGCGGTTCTGTCCGAATTCGGTCGAAATGCCGCTGGTAGCGGTAAAAACGCCACCCTTGCCGTCGGCCACATCCTGCCCGAAAACGTACATATTTTCGTTCCGGCTCATTTCTTCTTTGAGTGCATGGTTTATTGCATCAACGAGAACGACTTTGTCGCCGGTGGGTCCATCCTTTTCGAAAATTGTCCGGCCGTTCTCTTCCTTCGGCGCAAAAAGAAAATGCATAACGGATTCGGGCTTCGGCGCCGGGGCGGCATCAGCTTTTTCCGCAGCTTCATCGACCTCGGTTTTGATTGATGCCTTTATCGTATCCAGTTCCTCGCCGCTGAAGTGTTTACCGGTAATTAAATAAGCCTCCAGGAGTGGTATCGGATCCTTTTCCCGGTCGGCTTGCAGTTCTTCGGCACTGCGGTATTTCTTATCGGAATCCGAACTGGAGTGCGGCAACAACCGGACGGTTTCGGCTTCGATCAGTGAGGGTCCCCTGCCTTCCCTTGCCAGCGTCACTGCCCGGCGAAAGGTTTCATACGAAGCGAAAAAGTCTGTTCCGTCCACTTTGAAACGGTTCAGCCCTTCGTATCCGGCACCCACTTTGTAAATGGAAGAACCTGCGGTTTGTTCATCCACATGAACTGAGATGGCATATTTGTTATTTTCGATAAGAAAGATCACCGGGAGGCGGTCGCGTGTTGCCCAGTTCAGCGCCTCATGAAAATCCCCCTGGCTGGTGGTACCTTCCCCGGATGAAACATAAATCACTTCGTCCTTTTCCAGTTTTTTTGCACCGAGAGCGCAACCGACGGCCTGCAGGTACTGTGTTCCGGTCGGACTGGACTGGCTGACGATACGCAGTTTTTTGTGCCCGTAATGGTTGGACATCTGTCGTCCGCCGGAACTGGGGTCATCGGCGCGGGCCAGGAAGTTGAGAAACACTTCATAGGGTGATACGCCGTACTGCAGAACGAAAGCCAGATCACGGTAATAGGGATAGGCCCAGTCGTAACCCGGCTGCATACAAAATGCGGCCGCCGTCTGAACGGCCTCATGGCCGGAACAGCCGATATGGAAAAAGCTTTTTCCCTGTTTCAGCATGATCAGCATCTTCTGGTCCATGTACCGGGCCAGTACCATGTTGCTGTAAAGAGATTTCAGCGTGCTTTTGGTAAAAGTGGATTTCGTTTTATTTCCTGCAGTTTTTACGGGCATTCAACCTCCGGATCAATTTGCTGTGTTTATCGGATTTTGGGATTCCTTCATGCGTTGCAGAGCGCAATGCATTACCAGCATATCCCTGAAATCATGGACCGGATCGTATTCACCGTTCACTCGAACGCTGCACTCAATCGCGGCTTTTGCACCCCTCGGACAGTCCATTTCCGGATAAAGAGGGCATTTCTGGTTCAGGTTTTTTTTCATGACGAACCTCTGATATTTTCTGACGGAAAAGAAGAAACTGACACCCGATATAATTACACCGTTGCCGTATCGGCGGCCGGGATATCCGCAGTTGCAGCGGTGATCAGTTTGACGGAAAAAACTTTCCGGAAATTTTTCAGGATGCTACCAATAACGGTTTTCCGGTCTGTGATATTTCCGGACAGCTGCTGCAGGGAAGTCACCCGTTTATCCGTTATACCGCAGGGAATTATATATTCGAAATGTCGAAGGTCGGTAGTTACATTGAGGGCAAAGCCATGCATGGTTACCCAGCGGGTAATCTTTACTCCCATGGCGCATACTTTCTCATTTCCAACCCAGACACCGGTCATTCCTTGAATTCGTCCCGATTTGAGGTTGAAATCCGCCAGCACATTAATGATGACTTCTTCCAGCCGGCGCATGTACCAGTGAACATCTTTTCGAAATTTTTCCAGGTTCAGGATCGGATACCCGACGATCTGTCCCGGACCGTGAAAGGTAAAATCACCTCCTCTGTCGGTCTCGAAATACTCAATTCCCCTTCGTATTAACAATTCCGGCGCAACCAGCAGATTCTTCTGCTTCATATTTCTTCCACCGGTGATCACAGGCGGGTGCTCGGTAAGAATCAGGTAATGTTTATCCCGCTTGTCCCGCACCTTTTCAAAGAGTCGCTTCTGTAGTTCCCACGCAGCGGCATATTTCATTTTTCCCGGTTGCAGCAAATATACTGCCTGCTCCTCAGCCAATTCTTTTTCTCCTTCCCCGCCGTACGATTAAATATGAATGGCTTCACCGTCGGCATCGCCGGCCGCTTCCATAACCATTTCGGACAGAGTAGGATGCGCATGAATAGTTTTGGATAATTCCACCGGCGTGGCTTCCAGAGTTTTGGCCAGTCCGGCTTCCGCAATAAGTTCCGTTGCTTCGGCTCCGATAATATGTGCGCCGAGCAGTTCGCCGTATTTTTTGTCGAATATCAGTTTAACCATGCCTTCCCGTTCGCCGATGGCCCGGGCCTTTCCCGAAGCTGAATAGGGAAAACGGCCGATTTTCAGCTCATAACCCTTTTCCTTTGCCTGCTTCTCCGTCAGTCCGATACTTGCCACCTGCGGCTGACAATAGGTACATCCCGGTATGCTGTCATAATCCAGAGGATGGGTTTGTACGCCGGCTATTTTTTCAACGCAGATGATTCCTTCATGCGAAGCCACGTGGGCCAGAAGCGGCGGACCGGTAATATCTCCGATGGCATAGATACCGGGGACGTTGGTCCGGTACCATTCATTAACCGGTACAAATGAATTTTCTACATTTACGCCGATTTTTTCAAGGCCGAGATTTTCCGAATTGCCCTGAATCCCAATCGCAATCAGGGCCTTTTCCGCTTTCAACGTCTCGCTTTTTCCTTCTCCTGAAATAGTAACTTCGACTCCGGTTTTTGTTTTCTTTAGCGCTTCGACTTTCGTGGACGTATGAACGGCTATTTTTTTCTTTTTAAAATTTTTTTCAAGCAGAGCGCTGATTTCGTGGTCTTCAACCGGCAACAAAGAATCCAGCATTTCGACAATTGTTATGCGGGTACCGAATGTACTGTAAAAGTAGGCAAACTCCACCCCAATGGCACCGGCACCGATTATGATCATCGATTCAGGTTGCTTTTCCGGCACCATCGCCTCTTTGCTGGAGAGGATTGTTTTGCCGTCAAATTCGATACCGGGAATACTGCGCGGTCTTCCGCCGGTCGCGATAATAATGTTTTTTGCGGAAATATTCCGTGTGCCTTCCGCACCGTCAACGACGATACTCCTGGGGCGCTCCAGAGTTGCAGCACCATACACGACATCAATTTTATTTTTTTTCATCAGGAATTCGACGCCTTTGGAATTGGTGTCGGCCACCCGCCGGCTGCGGGCGATTATTTTTTTAAAATCAAACTCCACTTTGCCCATTGTAAAACCGAAGGATTTCGCTTCGGAAAAAGAAGCAAACATTTCGGCGTTTTTAAGCAAGGCTTTTGTTGGAATGCAACCCCAATTCAGGCATACGCCGCCCAGCTTTTCACGCTCGATCAGTACGGTTTTCAGGTTTAATTGTGATGCCCGAATAGCGGCGACATATCCGCCGGGACCGGATCCGATAATCGCTATATCGTAAATTGTATTCATCGTATCTCCTGTAATCAAAAATAAGAATTCCAAATTTAAAGTTATTGCCATAAAAGTCAAGGTAAAACGGCTAATATCCTGGCAATAGTGCAACAAACAGAAGAGCCGCCTGAAATCGGGCGGCTCTTCGCAGATTTATGGGGATTAAAGGATGTAAATGGTATTCGATAAATTATGTGCCGATAATTTAAATACCATCTTAACATTTGTATACGATTACGGGAGGAGAAGTTTCATCTCTGTCCTCGAAATGGTGAAAATATGTTCCGAAAAATATGGGTAACAGGCAGAACAGTATCGGATAATCGAATAACCGATGCTAATCAACCGTAAGCAGCGTGTTGAGGGCTTTTTGCATTTCCTGCATCCTGAACGGTTTTTTTAATGCATAATCGAAGCCGAAACTGGAATGATCCGTAATTGCAGGGTCGGTGTGATACCCGCTGATCACCATGGTGTTAATGTCAATATTCTGCTTTTTTAACTCAAGGATCACTTCTTTTCCGCCAATACCACCCGGAATGACAAGGTCTAATATTACCAGCGAATAGGGCCGGTTTTCACTGATAGCCGTTTCAATCATTCGCAGGGCGCGCGTACCGTCAATAGCAGTATCAACATCATAACCAAAAAGATTCAGCATCCTTGACGTAAGGTCCAGAATAATATCTTCATCGTCCATGAGTAAAATTCTGTGAGCTTTTGCCTGCTCATTCATGTACAAGCCGGCTCCTTTTCCTATTCGCTTATTCCAAAAGCTAATTATCGAATCTAACGATGAAATATTTACTGTATCAGCAGAATTATTTAACAATTAATCATGATTTCAATTTTTAATTACCTTTTCATTTGATAAATTTTGTTCATCGGTCGCAACAGAATGAATTTATGAAAGAAATTAAAAGCACATCGGCAAGACGGCAATTCAGGAAATTCTGCTGGTACGGTTTTTTGAAAAATTTGCGTCTTTTCGATCCTTTCATATTACTTTTTCTGCTGGAAAACCAGTTGAGTTATTTCTATATCGGGATTCTTTTTTCAGTCAGGGAAATGACGACTAATTTTCTTGAAATACCTTCAGGGATCATAGCCGACAGTCTCGGTCGCAGACGGGCGTTGATTTTTGCCATGATCTCCTATCAGGTATCCTTTTTCTTGTTTTATGTTTCCACCGATTTCTGGCAGTTCTGCCTGGCAATGCTGCTCTTCGGCAACGGCGAAGCTTTTCGCTCGGGAACTCACAAAGCCATGGTGATCCGCTTTCTCGATAAAGAAGGTCTCGGCGACCGAAAAACTTTCTATTATGGAAAAACGAGACGGTGGTCGCAAATGGGATCGGCAATGGCGTCTCTGCTGGCGCTGGTGGTTGTCTTTTTGAAACAGGATTACAGGCAGGTTTTTCTCGCAACACTGTTGCCGTATCTGGCGAATGCATTGTTGATCGCCAGTTACCCGAGAGAGTATGATGAAGATACCGGAAAGGCTGCTGCACAAAACTTCTCTGCAAGTTTGAAAAGTAAATTGAAGAGTTACCGGCAGGCAATTACTGAAAGGGTGGTGTGGAGGCCGGTGCTTTCTGCAGGAATTTTTTCAGGCCTGTACAAAGGACTGAAAGATTATATTCAGCCGCTGCTTGAACAAATTGCCGTTTCGTTGCCGGTTCTGCTGGCGCTGGCGGACCGGCAAAAAACAGCGGTCGTGCTGGGAGTGGCGTATTTCCTGATTTACCTGATTTCTTCACAGGCGGCTTCCAACGCCTGGCGCCTGCAGAAAAAAAGCGGTACGGCCTATCGGGCGGGTAACGGACTTTATATTTCAACCAGTGCCGCTGTTTTGCTCAGCGGTCTTATTTTGATTTCAGGGGATATCGTTCCGGCGGTGATTCTTCTCATTATTCTGTTCATAGGCCATAACCTGCGCCGGCCGGTAATGTTGACGATTATGAGTGAACGCATCCCTGCATCCGTGATGGCATCAGGGCTGTCGACCGAGTCGTTGGTAAAAACACTTACCGTCGCACTGTTGTCACCCTTGCTGGGACTGCTGATCGATTATTACTCATTTGCCGTGGGATTAATAGTGACCGGTATATTTTTTCTGTTAATGTATTCGTTTTTAAAGTTAAAACCGGAGTGATAAAAAAAAGGTGCCCGAAAACAGGCACCTTTTTCCGTCCGCTTGCGTGGTGGGTTATTTGGGGTATTCTGAGGAGGCTTTCAGCCTTTAAAGATAAGATTTTTATTTTCGCTGTGCGTTTCGAGAATCAAGCCAAGACCGAAGGCATAATAATATGCCTTCCGGTTCAGGCTCGAAATGACTTTGACGCAGTTATGAAACATGCCGATGGGCAGAGATACCGATTCCCTGGTGGACTCTACGGTTAATTGGTCGCCGTCGAAAGTATCCCATGTCATACCTGATGATACGGGAAACCGCAATAGCTCCTTCCATTGCCCATCGACTCTGACGGCGAATGAATTTGAATTTATTTTTATTAAACTCGTATCGGTGTCAACAATGACGGTATCCGACTCAAGATAAGTTTCTTTTCGAAGAACCGTATCGCTGATTGTATCAACGATTTCAAAGACTACGGCAAGACCGGGATCACCCGAACCCACTTCATATTCCCACCAGCTTCCTGCATTGCTCGGAATGTCTGTACACAAAAATTGGTTAACCGATTGCGGATCGACGATTGAGGAACTGTTCTTACAGCCGGCAAGTAGTATCATTATGAAGATAATACTTGTTGTTAACGCAATCCTTATAGTATATTTGCAATCTTTGAAATTCATGGTCCTGTTGCCTTTCATTAATGGTTTTCGGTGTTATATGGATTGTTGTTATTTAACCGGAACAGGGTGGTTAAATATTGTTCATATTAATTGAATTGTGTCTGAAATAAAGACAAGTATGTTTAATAATGGTGTGATTATGTCTTTTGATGAGTCGTTGCGCACGGCACGCAACCAATTCGAGAATAAAAATTATCGCAATGCCCGGCTGCTCTATTTCAGGGCGCTGGACCAAACCCAGGATAAAAAAGCCCAGGCAATCATCTGGTCGGAATTGAGCTGGGTTTATTATCATGAGGGGCAATACCAGCAGGCGGTTGAAGCGGCGGAGAATGTGCTGATAAACGACCCGGACTATCGGGGAGTTTCCGATGTATATCGCTTGCAGGGCTTTTCGTATCTTGCCATGCAGAATGAAACGATGGCCGAGCGGATGCTGGCTCTGTCGTTACAGCATGATTCCGAATCTGATAAACAGAACTACACTAAATTTGAAATGGGCAAGTTACATTTCAAAAGGGGAAGCTATGATCTTGCCTATCCCTATTTTGAATCGACGCTGGAATATTTCGAAAAAAAACAGCGGGAGTATTTACATTCCACCCTGTTTTACCTTGGGTTCATTTTTTATTATCTGCAAAACGACCGGAAGGCGACGGAATTATTCGACCGGTTATTACGGGAGAGTAACGATAAAACCCGAAAGGCTTCGGCCCTGTTCGGTCTGGCTTTCGTCCAGTTCAGAAAAAAAGATTATCCACGGGTGATTTCCCTGTGTGAAAATATTATCTCTGAAGACGAGCAGTTTTATGATAAGGAAAGCGTGGCCTTTCTGACGGCCGCTTCCTATCACTATCTTGGGCGCAAGGATGTATTCGAGGCGTATTACCAGCAAATTCAGGCTGCCTATCCTGACGGACGTTATGCAAAGGAGCTGGACCGTTTGCGGTCGTCGGCAACAAACTGATCTTTCTATGAAACTGCTGAAGAATTTTATTTTCCAATCCAATTCGTTTAAAAACTACTCACTACCCGATGAGGCCGGAGTGCACATCCAGGTTTTCGGGCTAAGCGGCTCTTTGCGGGCTGTTTTTCTGGTGCACCTTCTTGAGGAGAGAAAAAGACCGGTCGTGTTTTTTACGGCGGATGCCGATTCCGCGGAACGGTTGTACGACGATGTGAGTTTGCTGGCCTCTCCCGGGCAGGTCGGATACCTCCCTCCTCTGGAAGCGCAGCCGTACGATGAACATGCCGTCAATCCGAGTATGCGACGTTTGCAGCTGGAAAGCCTTCTGAATGTACATGAAAATACAGAACGTCTGCTGATCGTACATGCCCATTCCGCACTGACTCTTGTTCCTTCTGCCGCAAGCCTGAAAAAAAAGATTCTGAAATTGAAACGGAATACAGAGCATTCCTTTGATTCGGTAATCCACCATTTGTCGGAATCCGGTTACGAAAGGTGTGAATTTGTGGAAAACGTCGGGCAATTCGCCGTGCGGGGAGGCATTGTCGATGTTTACCCGTTTACGACGGACGACCCGGTGCGCATTGAATTTTTCGGCGATGAGATTGAATCCATCCGCTCTTTCAACATCATCACCCAGCGCTCCATCGAAGACATGGAATACGTACAACTGACCCCCGCCGACCCGGATAGATTTCCTCTGACGACTTTACCCGACATTTTGCAGGAAAATGGCATAATCGTTTATGATGATTTGCCGCTTTTCAATCAGCAGATGGATGCCTTTTACGACAGGGCTGAATCGATATACGCGCAGCATGTAAACGAAGAAATATTCCCGGCAAAGCCGGAAGACAAATATCTGGCGCCTGACATGTTTCGAAAAAAAATCGGAAGATTTCCCTGTTTCCGGTTCGATGTAACCCGCATACCGGATTTAAAAAGTCTGCATTTTGAAAGCACCAGCCCTCCGACTTTCACCGGCAGTTTGAAACGCCTGACCGGTTTTCTGCAGCAGCAGCATCGTAAAGGGGCGCAAATTCTCATTCAGTGCGATAATAATATGCAGGCCGAAAGGCTGGAAGATATCCTCGATGAAGAAAACGCCGCCGGCACCGCCCGTCTGGCTACCGGTTCCCTGCACCATGGGTTTATCTGGAACGACCCGAAGCTGATCGTACTGACCGATCACGAGATTTTTGACCGCTACAAACGACGACGCGTTTACAAACGCTTTCGCAACGGGGATTACCTGCGCAGCCTGAGCGCACTCAATCTGAACGATTACGTAGTACATGTGGATTACGGCATCGGGCGTTACGAAGGCTTACAGACCATAGACAGCGGCGGGGTAAAAAAAGAATGCATCAAACTGGTTTATGCCGAGGGTGACAGTCTGTTTGTAAGTGTCGACCGACTGAACCGGGTTCAGAAATACAGCGGCGATGAAGGTACGGTACCCAAATTAACAAAATTAGGCACCGGTGAATGGGAGCGGTTGAAAAAGCGAACCAGCGAATCGATCCGGAAAATTGCGGCAGAATTGCTGCAACTGTATGCTGTGCGCCAGGCGAATCCGGGTTATGCCTTTAACGGGGATTCTCTGTGGCAGCGTGAACTGGAGGCGTCCTTTCCCTTCGAAGAAACGCCTGATCAGATGCGCTCCATTGAGGAAGTCAAGCGGGATCTCGAGGCGCCGAAACCGATGGACCGTCTCCTGTGCGGCGATGTCGGTTACGGAAAAACGGAAGTGGCGCTGCGGGCGGCATTTAAAGTGGTTGCCGACAGCAAGCAGGTGGCGCTGCTGGTGCCGACCACGATTCTTGCCAATCAGCACTATCAGACCTTCAGAGAACGGCTGGCCGATTTGCCCGTAAGGGTTGAAATGCTTTCCCGGTTCCGAACCCGTCAGCAACAGAAAGAGGCCCTGCAGCAGCTGGCCACCGGTGCAATCGATGTGATCATCGGAACCCACCGGCTGTTGTCGAAAGACGTCAAATTCCATGATCTCGGTTTGCTGATCATAGACGAGGAGCAACGTTTCGGCGTGAAGCATAAAGAAAAACTGAAAGCCCTGCGTGCTTCGGTCGATGTGCTGGCGATGACCGCCACCCCGATTCCCCGTACCCTTCATCTTTCCCTGATGGGCGCAAGGGATCTCTCCCATATCGAGACCCCGCCCCGCAACCGTCTGCCGGTGATT
>JAJRVZ010000218.1 GCA_024277055.1 Calditrichota bacterium | reverse complement strand
CTGCCGTCCAATGTGGACCACGATGTTCCGACCATCGGTTTCATTGCTCACGTGGATACCTCGCCGGAAGTGAGTGGTGAAAATGTCAATCCGCAGATCGTGGAGAATTACCAGGGCGGCGACATTGTTCTGAAAAACGACCCGTCGCAGGTGATCAGTTTTGAAATGAACCCGGCGCTGAAAGCCTGCATCGGCCACGACATTATTACCACCGACGGCACCACGCTGCTGGGCGCGGATAACAAATCCGGCATCGCTGAAATCATGGGCGCCATGCAATACCTGCAGGAAAACCCGGAGATTAAACACGGTAAAATTCGCGTGTCGTTCACGGTGGATGAGGAAGTCGGCACCGGTACCGAACATTTTGACGTTAAGCAGTTCGGCGCAAAATACGCCTATACCATTGACGGCGAAACAGCCGGTGAGATCGAGGACGAAACTTTTTGTGCCGATACGGCCATCGTAAAAATAAAAGGGGTAAACGTGCACCCGGGCTATGCCAAGGACCGCATGGTTAATGGCATCAAGATCATGGCGGAGTTTATTAACAGTTTGCCGAAAGACCGTATGTCGCCGGAAACCACTGAAAAAAGGGAAGGTTACCTCCATCCGCACAATGTAAAAAGCCAGGTCGAATTTTCGGAGATCGTTTTTCTGGTTCGTGATTTCGAGGTGGAAGGATTGAAGGAAAAAGAAGATTACCTGCAAAAACTGTGCGATGATCTGCAGGCAAAATATCCGAAGGCGGAAATCACGCTGGAGATCAAGGAGTCCTACCGCAATATGAAACTGGTCCTGGACAAACACCCGGAAGTCGTGGATTACGCCATTGAAGCGGTGCGGCGCACCGGACTGGAGCCGGTGAAAAACCTGATTCGCGGCGGTACGGACGGAGCGCGTCTTTCCTTCATGGGCATACCGACACCGAATATATTTACCGGCGGGCACAATTTCCACAGCCAGCGGGAATGGATATCAATCCAGGATATGGAAAAAGCGGTGGAGACGATCGTACACCTGTGCCAGATCTGGGCGGAGCGGAGCAGGTAGTTTTTGGCCACGGAGGCACGGAGTGCCCGGAGAAAATCAAAAATCTAATTCTCTGAATCCTCTGTGTTTCGGTGGCATAAGAAAAGCCGGTCAAATCCGCGCCTGGTAGGTATACAGCTGATAATAGCGGCCTTCTTTTTTTATCAATTCATCATGTGTTCCCTGCTCGGCAATTTGTCCGTCTTCGATGACCAGAATCTGGTCTGCCTGACGAATAGTGCTCAAACGGTGCGCAATGACGAAGGTGGTGCGACCTTTCAGCAATTGGGCCAGACTCTGCTGAATATACAGTTCGCTTTCGGTATCGAGGCTGGAAGTTGCCTCGTCCAGAATGAGAATTTTCGGGTCGGCGAGAATGGCGCGGGCGATGGCCACCCGCTGTCGCTGGCCGCCGGACAGTTTCACGCCCCGTTCACCGATCAACGTATCCAGACCTTCGTCGAAGCGGTCGGTAAATTCACTGACATGGGCCGCTTTCACCGCCTGCAGTAATTCTTCTTCCGCAGCGTCCGGTTTGGAGAACAGAATGTTTTCGCGGATCGTGCCTTCATAGAGAAAATCGTCCTGCAATACTACTCCAAGCCGTGAACGGTAGTCCTCCAGTTTTATCGTGGCCAGGTCGATGCCGTCGCAGAGCACGCGACCCTGCTGCGGTTTCAGAAAAGATGCCGCCAGTCCGGCGATGGTGGTTTTTCCGGAACCGGAAGTGCCAACCAGCGCCGTGACCGTACCGGCCGGCGCGGAGAAGGAAATGTCTTTCAGGACCGGTGCACTTTCATCGTAGGCGAAGGAGACATTTTCAAACAGAATGTCTCCCTTCAGTTCCGGTAATTCATTTACCCGTTCCGGCTCTTCGCCTTCCTTGGCCGTATTCAGGATTTCTTCCGTACGGTCCAGGCCGGCAAAGGCTTCGGTCATCTGACTGCCGATGTTGCTCATCTGCACGATGGGTGCGATCAGGAAACCGAGGTACAGGGTAAAGGCAAAAAAGTCGCCGACGGTCATTTTCCCGGCGATGATCATCGAGGCGCCGATACCCATGATGGCCACGCTGGCCAGTCCCAGCAGCAGGGTGGCGGAAGAGGTAACCAGACTGGTGGAGGTCAGTGATTTTTTAACATTTTTGAATAATCGTTCGACTCCCAGTTCAAAAACGCCGATTTCGTAACGCTCGGCGTTGAATCCTTTGATCACGCGGATACCGCCCAGCGATTCGGTCAGCCTTCCGGTCACTTCGGCGTTGATCTTGCCCCGCTCGCGGAAAATGGGACGGATAAACCCGAAAGCCTTTAAGGAGATCAGGCCGAATATCAGCAGCGGCACAAAAACATACAGCGTCATCAGCGCATTGATGCGGATCAGCAGCGCCAGCGCCACTACGGCCGTCAGCACGCCGCCGAACAGCTGCACCAGCCCGGTGCCGACCAGGTTGCGCACCCCTTCCACATCGGTCATAATGCGCGACACCAGTTCGCCGGATTTGGTGTTATCGAAAAAGCGCGTCGGCAGGTAGATGATGTGTTTCTGCACCTTGGAGCGCAGGTTGGCGATCAGGTGCTGGGCTTCGACGCTGAGCAGACGGGTCAGCAAAAATGAAGTAAGGGCTTGTAAAAAAATAGCACCACCGACCGCCAGCAGAATCAGTTTAAGCAAGTGGGTGTCGGATTTGGCAATCACTTCATCAATCAGGTACTTGCTTGCCCCGGGCAGCACAAGTCCCGACAGGCGATTAATAACGATAAGAAACAACCCGAGCAGCAACAACCGGCGCCGCGGCCAGATGATATTTTTGAAAATATAGCCCAGGCTGGACAGGGAGATTTTTTTTGATTTCTTTATTTGTGAATCGGTCATTGTAAATTCATTCCTCTTGTCTCGGATAAGTTCAGATAAAATTCAGATTTTTTCAAAGTGCCGATTAAATTCGGTTTAAAATAAATCGTATCACAATTAATTGCAGGAACAGATTCATTCCCGACTAAATTAAAAACGTAAACAGGTTTACGCTTTATTTTCAGTCTAGATTTCATGTTGATTTTCTTTTTAACGGCACACATCGTTTGAAGTATTCGATTATCGTAGCAGAATAAACAAAAACCGAACCTGATAAATTTCACGGAATTTATCTTTTAATTCCGTTTGGATTGATTAAAAATACGTTTTCGGAGAGAATCTAATTCAGCCTGAACAGCAATTCTTCGATCTCTTTACCCCGGGCATTGGCAAACCCTTTTTCCTTGCCGGTTTGCCTGAATCCGTTTTTTTCAAGCACCCGTATTGAAGCAATGTTGTCCACGGCAGCGCGGGCGAATAAAGGTCGTACTGTTACGATTTCAAGAAACCGCCGCAAGGCTGAAGTGGCTACACCCTGGCCCCAGAATTCTTTCCCGATCCAGTAACCGACCTCCGGTTCCCCGAACATTTCGAACTGTGCAATATTTCCGGCGACCGCGCCGTTAACCGGAATAGTACGCAGTATAATTTTTTTGTCGTTGCGGATGCGTCGCCAGTGTTCATCGAAGGCAACACGGTCCGTGGGATCTTTTTTTGTAAAAGCGGCCATGTAATCGGCTTCTTCATCCATCTGGTGAGCGAAAAAGCTCTCCAGGTCGGAATCGCGTATTTCCCGCAATGAGACTAAAATGGAATCGTATGAATTGGTCGACAAGTGTTACCCCTGAAATAAAATAAATAGAATAAATCTTCGGAATGCCGGTAAAGGATAAAACCTTCCCGGTAATAAGAACCGGGATGGTTTGAAAATTAAGTTAACGCATCAGCACCAGTTTTTTTGTCTGCACCAACCGACCGGCTTTCAATTGATAATAGTAAACCCCGCTGGCAAGCCCGCCGCCATCAAATTCGGATGAACGTCGACCGGCGGTCTGGCTCGAATTGACCAGGGAAGAAATCAGTCTTCCTGAAAGATCGAATACTTTTAATTCCACCTGCGATGTTTGCGGTAGTGATTAACGGATTGTCGTGACCGGATTGAACGGATTCGGATAGTTCTGGTCCAAAACAAAATCGGCTGTCGGCGTCGGATCAGTCTGTTCGACACCGGTGATTCCTGATGCATCGGTTCGCAGCAGTAAAACATCATTATCCCCGTTACTGTCGGTTTTGATCAAAATTATATCAAACTGTCCGACCGGGGCAACCCTTGAATAGCCTGTTAAAATATATCCGTTGTCGGAAGTTTTCTGACGTGGTAAGCCGGATCATCCAAACTGCCGCCAAAAAGATTTGGTTCACATTGTATCTGCATTGGTATCGGTTTTAATCAGCCACAAATCGAAGCCGCCGCTGCCGAATGAAGAAGTGTAACCGACAATTATATACTCATTATCGCTCGTTTGTTCTACATCACTGCCGCTTTCAATACCGGGACCGCCGTATGTTTTTGTCCAAAGGGTATCCCCGTTGCTGTTTGTTTTTATCAGGTATGCATCACCGTTGCCGGCATCAAAAGAAATGGTATATCCCACAACTATAAACCCGTTATCATTGGTTGGCCGGAAGACAGCTCCTTCATCGAGACCGGTGCCGCCGTAGGTTCTCATCCAGGTATTCCGGGCAAAACCGGAAAGGGGGCAGATCATGATCAGGATAAAGAATAAGTTTAAGGTCGTGATCGATTTCAAAGGTACAATCCTCCTGTACATAGGATCATCACAAAATTCTTATGAATGAATTTTTCGAAAAAAATCGAAATTTGCTTAGTATTCAAAAACATTATAAACGAAAAGTATCAAATAATGAGGTAATATTTTGCCGTTATGCATAGTAGGGCGGGTAAGCACTTAAACATGCTGGTCAATCAGGATCGGATTGCCGTCCGGATCGGTCACAACAAAACTGGCGGGTCCGTGGGAGTTCTCATCCGCTTCGGTTGTAATTTCAACCCCTTTCGATTTCAATTCCTTCTGTAAATCCCGAACATCGGTGAATGAATTCAGTGAATTGGCATCCTGGTCCCAACCGGGATTGAAGGTGAGAATGTTTTTCTCGAACATGCCCTGGAACAGCCCGATAACATGTTTGTCGTTTTTCATGATCAGCCAGTTTTGCGACTGATCACCGGCGAAAACTGTAAATCCCAGTTTTTCGTAAAATGTTTTTGAGGTTTCAAGGTCTTTCACGGCCAGACTAACGGAAAATGCTCCCAGGTCCATAGTGTTTTCTCCCTGATATTTTATGGTATAAAAAGTCTAACCCGTCGGGATTCATTTTAATTTCTTCAGGAAAGAATTAACCCGCCTAACTTCCCGGAATCCCCATTTGCGTTGTGCGGTAAATAACTGTATTTCAGTTATGAGAACATAATAGCGGAATTATGTCATGCGATAGTGGACGTACCGAATAAAACATAAGATGGGAAAATGGAAATAATCCGGATAAATGTAATTTTTTAAACGTCAATCCTGTTACGTTTCGGGAAAAATGCCGACAATTTAGTCGGTTCTATCATAAATTCGGGAAAAAAGGTTAATTAAATTCCGGGCTTAATTTTAACAGGAGAAGACAATTACATTGCTGACTTTTATTTTCTGGTTTTCGATTTTGATTATTTTATACGTGTATATCGGTTATCCGTTGTTAATAAAATTGCTGGCTTCATTCATCGATAAACCGGTTCAAAAGGCCGATATTGAGCCGACGGTTACCATGGTCCTTTCCGCGTTTAACGAGGAAAAAGAGATTGCCCAAAAAATTGAAAACAGTCTGGCGATGGATTACCCCGCGGATAAGTTTGAGATGATTGTTGTTTCGGACAGTTCCACAGATCGCACCGATGAGATTATCCAATCGTTTAACGATCCGCGTATTACTTTCCTGCGGCAGGAACCGCAGCAGGGTAAAACCTCGGCTTTGAACTGGGCCGTGCCGCAGGCAAGGGGCGAACTGATCTTCTTCACCGATGCCAATGCGATGATGGAGAAAGATGCGTTGCGAAAACTGGTACGAAACTTTGCCGATGAATCGGTCGGTTATGTATGCGGTTATGCCGGCTATAAAAACCGTGACGCATCGCTGGTCGGCGAGGATGAAAGCAGCTACTGGGACTATGAAATGAAACTTCGCGCCGATGAAAACAGACTGGGCAGCATTGTCGGCTCGGACGGTGCCATTTACATGCTGCGCAAGGAATTGTTCACACCACTGCGAAAAACGGATATCAACGATTTT
>JAJRVZ010000217.1 GCA_024277055.1 Calditrichota bacterium | reverse complement strand
GGCCATTCTGGGCAGGAACGGAGTCGAGGAAATCATCGAACTTGAGCTGAACGAAGAGGAAAAAGCCGCCTTCAGGAATTCAGTAGAGGCGGTTCAGAAAACCGTTGATGAAGTTGATGCGATGTCATGATAATTATATCCCCCGTTTCCGTCGGGGGATTTATCTTATCTGTTGAACCGATTGTACTTTATTTTTTCGGCAGATAGTATTTTTCCGTGCATTAAAGAATGGAGGATTTCCCATGGCAAAACTAACATATTTCAGTCATGCCGCCTGGCAAATTAACAGCGGCGCCCATACCATTCTCATCGACCCCTTTCTGAATGACAATCCCACTTCTCCGGTGAAAGCCGAAGATGTCAAGGCGGATTTCATAATCATAACTCATGCACATGGTGATCATATCGGGGATGCCGTCGAAATTGCCAAAAAGCACAACGCACTGGTTATCAGCAATTTTGAAATCGTGAACTGGTTCGGCTCGCAGGGAGTCAAAGCTCATCCTTTGCATATCGGCGGTGGTCACGATTTTCCCTTTGGAAAAGCAAAACTTACGCAGGCGTTTCACGGGTCTTCATTTCCCGACGGCGGCTACGGCGGCATGCCGGCGGGCGCACTGATTACCGTTGAAGGGAAAACGGTATATCATACCGGTGACACCGGGCTGTTCGGTGATATGAAACTGATCGGTGAGATGAATCCGATCGATATTGCATTACTGCCGATCGGCGATAATTTCACGATGGGTGTGGATGATGCCGTAAAAGCCGTTGAACTTCTGAATCCGAAAACGGCCATTCCAATGCATTATAAAACCTTTGATGTGATCGACGCCGATCCGAATCAATTTGTGGAACGGGTAAAGGCAACGGGTAAAAATGCAACAGTATTGGATTATGGCGGCTCGATGGAGTTTTAACTGGTTTACAACTTGCATAGGTGATATTTATATAGTATTTTCCAGGCGGAAATTGAAGATACATCTCCGATATTTCCGTCCTTTTTATTTTTATACTATTACAATGACAGAACCTGAATTAAAATTTTGATTATTTCTCATAGTTAATTACAGAAAGGTATGTCATGAGATCACTTATCTTTCTCTTTTTACTTCCGCTAGCTCTTTCCGCAACGAATTTTACAATCGATTCAACACGCTACGATGCGGAGCACAACAGGTTGTTTTTCTATTTTAACCGTTCTCTGCAGATTAACGGTGCCGTGGTGCATTTCGAAAAAATATATCTGGCGGGCGATGATACGACACAGGTTTTTCAATTATTCTCCAGGGATTTCAGCATTAACAATCTGCACCGCAGAGTAACGATCAATTTGAATGAACAGGACGAAGCCGCCATTGAATCCATAACCCCAACGCAGGCATTGAGAATATCGGTGGAGCGGGGTGCCTTTACCGCATTTTACCCGACCGATCCGAATGACGCCGTACATTTTGCGGATAATCTTCCGGTTTTGCACACCGCCGACCCGACGCCGCCGGTTCTTTCGGCTTGTTACTATGATACCGGCCGTAAACAGGTTATGTTGATATTTGATGAATGGGTTAAACGCGACGGGTTTAACGGGAATAACGGTATTGCAATCAACGGAATAAATCTCGGTGCAACGCCGATAAATATTGATTCCGAGTACCGGAGAATCTATCTTGACCTGAGTTATTCCGTTGCCAGTCAACTCGATCAGCTGACCGATGTCACGAATATCCAGATTGATTTCGCCGCCGGTGTTTTTGCAAACAGTGACGGTGTGACTAATACACAAATCCAGAGCGGTGACAGTGATTCACTTCAAACCGGTTGGGGCAGGGAATTCTGGATTGAGTCTAAAGAAAAATTTTCTTCGGGATTCAGAAAGAAATTATTTGCGCTGCGTAAAACCGGAGCGCATGCCGATTATTATGTTTCGCAGCAATCCTGGCGAAGTCGGTTTTCAGCCGAATCACTGGACACCCTGCAATACTATTTTGAAACCGCACTGCCGCAATCACCCCTTGGCGATCCATACCGGAGCATGGGAATTTACGGAATGGTACGCGATATTTTCGGATTTGAGAACGATGTGGATGGTAACGAGAGAGTCCTTTTCCTGATAGATGATATTCTTGATGATTTTGAACAGGGGGGCCGAAATGATTCCAACCCGGATTCATATTTTCCAGGCTATGTTACCGCGCGTGACACTTCCACGATTTCAGAGTACAGTAACTTCGGAGAATATATTTATCTTGATTGCTATCCCCAGTTATTTACCGGTTCCACGGACCTGGCCACCGGTATCCAGGCAACGGCCGAATTGTTTCAAAAACTTGTTGCTTTACATAATGACCCCGAAGAAGCACCATGGGTCGTGGAAGGTCTTTCCGGTCTGGCGCAGTTCTTTACCGGCAAACCCTATACTCCGTTTATCCGCAATATCTCGTTGCAGACACGGCCGGGGGCAAGTTTAACGAATTATCACCAGGACAATCAATGGCACTTCCGGAAAGATATGCAGTTTCTCTGGTTTTTATATCTTTTTGAACAGGAAAGCGGCGTTTCCACCATCCAGGCTATTGCCGCTGATCCAAAGGCCGGTATGGCGGGTATCCAACCGCATCTGAATCAGGATGTGAAACTACGCTTCGATGATTTTGCCGTCGCCTGTCTGCTGGATACACTGAGCCATGATCAGTATGGCAACCGTTTCGGCTTTGCTAACATAGAATTGGAGCAATCATATATTATTGAGTATTCATCAGCAGATTTTGAGCAGGATTCGACGATCACAAAAAGAGATATCCAGGGGTGGAGTTTTAATTATTTCCAAATTCCCGGCTATGATGTTTCAGGGCAGAATACCTTTAATCCGGGGTTAGCGCCTGACGATTCAATTTGTGTGCGAACCCGATATGACGGTTTCATCAATATGAATTTTATTGGTCTGAACAGAGATCAATTGGATCAGGTGGGCGGGCCTTTTTATTATCTCGCATCACCGGTTGACTCAACCTGGCTGCAAAGTCTGCCGCTGGATTTTGAGTCCGGTCTGGTTTTTCGTCAGGACTATCGGACAGTTATGTTGATTCTGACCAATTATACGCCGGAAAAACGCACGGTTGAAATATCCGATTACCCGATAACGGCCATTGGTTTGCCGTCTTATATGCATGCCTTGCGTTTTTCTGCCGATAAAATCCGTCTGTCATGGGGGCAGCCGCAGGTTAAAACAAAAAGCGATCAGCCCCGTGTTACAGGCACGTCCAGTAAGAGCCGCGATGTAATAAAAAATGATCCCAATTTCCGCTACAATATTTATCGCGCTTTTTCAAACGGCGGTGTTTTTGAATTAATCGCGTCCAACCTGGATACATTGAATTATACCGATACGGGGCTGGTTGCGGATTCCAGCTATTATTACAAATGGCAGACCGTTTCCATAAACCCGGCGGGGACAAGCGTTTTGAGCAGACCGCAACGGGTCGGACCCTATGCACCGCGGGCGGTTGTTAAACAAACCGTTTCCAATTTTGGCCGTTACGGCGATCCGAATGCCGACAAAACCGATCGCCCTTCCATGGAATGGCCGGCCGGTACACGGCGAAATTATTTGTGGGAAGGCCGTTTCTGGGCAGGTGGAAAAATACACGATGAAGTACGCGTATCGCAGACAGAGTTTGGCAATTATGAATTTTACCCGGATGGTAACCCGAATTTAGTTCAGGATTTTGTCATGGGCGATTCGCTTTTCGATCTTACGGTTTCCTTCTCGGATGTAAATCCCGATTTTCATGATACGGAGCCGTTAAATATCAAAGTAATCGAGCATATCCGTACCTGGCCGCTCGAACAGGATTCATTGTTGGCCCAAACGTATATACATGAATATGCCATCGTGAATGCCGGCACCGATACGATCAGCGATTTTTATGTCAGCTGGGTATGGGATTGTGATGTGGGAACGGTGATTGATGTATCCGATCCGCATACCGATGACCTGGTTGATTACGATGGCCGGGATGGAACGGCGACCGGCAGCGATACACTGGATATTGTGGAAAACTACGATGCCGACGGAAACGGGAAACTGGATGGCTATGATGAATGGGGCATTCCGTTCGGATTGCAGTATTTCGGCGGTACCGACATTCCGAACCCGAACTATGATCCGGCTGAAATCGCACCGGACGGTTACCCGGATGAATACCAGCTGTTACCGTCCGGCCAGGGTTCATTTGATATTGTTTCTCGCAATTCAGCTTTTATGTATGATGCCGAAAATTATTCGACCTCCGATAATGATACAGGTGAACGCAACGAACCCTGGGGGCCGGTTGACGGATTTATCGGCATGCGCCTGTTGCGCTCCGATGCCGGTCTTTCAGGATTTCAGTACTGGAATTGGGCGGATGCCCCCGGTACTGATGAAGAAAGATACCGGTTTATGACCGGAACACATCCTTCGGACAGGGGCTATTCCTTTTTACCCGATCCGTTCAGTCTGGGCTATCCACCGTTTGATTACCGGATGATGCTCAATAGCGGCTCGTTTGCCCGGTTTTTTCCGGGTGATACCATTCTGGTATCATTTGCCGCCACCGTTGGTCAGGGCTTGCAGGGAATGCGCCGAAATCTGGACTATGTTTACCAGGTTTACGATTCGCTGGCAACCATTCCGACAACTGTGCGTGGAAATAAGCCTTCCGTGCCGCAACATTATTCGCTGGCACAGAATTTCCCGAATCCTTTCAATCCGGAAACCACACTCTCATTTGATCTTGAAAAAAGAGCACAAATCGAACTCAGCGTAATTGATATTCTGGGGCGTAAAATCCGCACCATTCGAAAAGGTTGGATGATGCCGGGACACTATCGTGTGAGGTGGGAAGGGCGCAACGATTCAGGCAGAGAGGCCGCCAGTGGGATATACTTTTTTCAACTGGAAATTAAAAAACCGCAGTATCTCAGAATCGTACGCAAAGGGCTTCTGCTGAAATGAGAACATCGAGGCTGTATTCAGGGCAATATGAATACAGCCTTCCTTATTATAAATAGGATTCCAGGGTCGGATTGTCAAACATCCTCTGAATCTGGTGTTCTTCATCAACGATTTTCATTTTATGAAACATGCACCCCTTTTTCAAACATCCTTCCACGATTCCCCCGTGCGGCAGATGAAATAAAAACATGGGCGATGCACAAACCCTGCAGGTTTCGTCGGGATCGGTAAGGTCCACGCCACATTTCGGGCAAAAAAACTTTACCAGACCGCCATCCGCGATCTCAAGGCCGACTTCAATATTATCGTGGCTGCCGTAAACCGGATCAATGTATAATATACCGGATTGACCGGCGGATTCCGCTTTGACTTTCAGCGCAGGTTTCCCATGAATCAGTTTTGTTTCGTCAGCCAGTAAGTGACCGTTGGGGCAGGCGGCATGCGAAACACTCAGGGTTTTTGATTTAACTTCAATTTCTACTTGTATCTTTTCTTTTTCACTCATAATATTTCCCCATACATTTTGGTGTAAATATAATTATAAAAGTTAATCGATTCTAATTTAAATATGAAAAACAAATTTACGTCCGGACCTTTTTTTAAAATTCTTTTTTACACGATTACAGTTTTGATCGTTTCCGGTTGCAAACATACACCGCTTCCGGTTACTGAAACGCGGATAAAATTGTTGCCGCTTTCCGGTCCCGTTGCCGACGATCGCGCCGAACTATCCGGGCTTGCCTGGTATGGAAACAATCTGATATTACTACCGCAGTATCCAGACCGATTCGGGAATTCATTGTTCTCGTTAACCCGGCAACAATTGTTAAATGCCTTGAATAATAATCAACCCGAACCGCTGAAACCGGCTGCGATTCCTTTTGACGATAAAGGTATATCTCTGAGCATAGACAATTTTGAAGGATACGAAGCGATAATATTTTCAGGGGATACCGTATTTTTGTCCGTCGAGGCAAAAGGAAAAAACAAAACAGAGTCCTATTTGGTGAGCGGAAGAATAGATTCGGTAATCTCAAAAATAAGTCTGCAGAAAAATTCATTGGTAAAAATTCCGGATACGCGCAATTATCCCAATATGGGATTCGAGACGCTTGTTTCTAATGCGGGCAACGTAGTGGCGATTTATGAGGCAAACGGAACGGGTCAGCAGTCTGCGGCTCGTGTATTTTCCAAAGAGCTTAATTACAACGGAAGCATTCGGTTTCCTGAAATTGCCTATCGGATAACAGATGCGACCGGATTGATGACAGACAAAACCTTCTGGGCGATTAATTACTTTTATCCCGGCGAAAAATTTCTGAAACCACGGGGTGTGGAAAAATTAACCGCCGAATTCGGTGCCGGAAACAGTCACAGATCGAATAAAGTGGTTGAAAGACTCCTGCATTTTAAATTCGACAACGACCAGATTGTTC
Source organism: Calditrichota bacterium (assembly GCA_024277055.1). Taxonomy (GTDB): domain Bacteria; phylum Calditrichota; class Calditrichia; order JAJRVZ01; family JAJRVZ01; genus JAJRVZ01. Next base: position 621 of record JAJRVZ010000217.1, on the reverse strand, counting down.
TGCTCGATGAACCACCTGTATATCTTGAACTGGACCCCACTTCCGGCGGCAGAAACTGGGAAGGAATAGCATTTCTCGAAAACAAAGGGTTTTTGCTTGTCACCGATAAATTTCCTCATACGTATCTGGCATTTATCGAATTTAATAATTAATCGGCCTTCGGTTACCGGAGAAACGCGGTTTTCCGAAAGGATCAAAGCGATGTTAACCTTTTCTTAAATTCAAGTATCATTTTAATATCCTGTTCGCGATTATTTGAAAAAAAAGCTTTCAAAGACCCCCAGTAAAGAATAAGATGCTCAACTTAAACCGCTCGTGACCGATATTTGTAACTATGTCAAAACTTTAATCTGAAATGGACATTCGACAGCGAATGTAAAAATGGAGTTAGAAAAAACAACATGTCCACCATCCATCAAACCGTCGAAGTAGTCAGTTCCGGCTCTTTCTTTGTCTCGGCCCAAAAAGACCTCACCGTTGAAGCATTTCTTGGTACCTGTGTTGGTATTGCCATCTTTGATGATGTCGCCGGCGTCGGAGGGCTTTATCATATTCTGTTACCGGAACCGCTCAATTCATCTGATAATGATGATGTACTGAATTATGCAAAATCGGGAATGC
>JAJRVZ010000216.1 GCA_024277055.1 Calditrichota bacterium | reverse complement strand
GGATCCATTTCGGGGATGACCGAAGTGATTCCCAGGGCCGGATAAAACAGGGCGAAAAGGGGAAAGGTGGACAAATCGATTTCGTCTGATGACATATTCAGATGGGTTTGGATTTGTTTGAGCTGAGCATCGAAATTGCCATGGGAATACACCGCCCCTTTTGCCGGTCCGGTACTGCCGGTTGTAAAAAGGACAGCCGCCATATCGTCCCGAGCAGTTTTGGTGCAGGCGTATGACTTGCCGGGTGATTGGCGGAGTTGCTCTAAAGTGAGGCCGCCCCAGAACCAACGTCGACCTACCGTAATCCATGTTTTAACGGTTTTAAAAAATCCGGGACGAAAAGTCCGAACCACGTGAGCCAAAGGGATGCCGATGAAAGCCTCGGGGCGACTTGATTTAAAACAGCCGAGCATACGTTGAATTCCCATGCCGGGATCGACCACCACCGGTATAGCCCCGGTTTTAAAAAGGGCAAATATCAGGGTGAAAAAATCCAGGCTAGGTTTCACCATCAGAACGGTTCGGGTGCCACGGGTGACACCGGCTGCCGTCAGGCCGTGAGCCAGACAATCCGATTCGTGATCAAGCTGAAGAAAGGTCAGATGTGAATAAGCAATACGTCCTCTTTTGTCCCGACCCGCCGGATAGACCACTGCTCGCTTATACGGTTGGATTTTTGCCGTGTGCGTCAGATAAGACGAGATATTGACGTAGTTATTCGTTAGGTTCGGTGTACTCATATTTTTAAACTCACACATTCACCCCGTCAAGTATAGCGGATCATAACGGAGCGCAGATCCCGCTTTATCGGGGAATTGAATATTGAATCATTGGTATTTGCAATTCATAGCGGATGCCGTTTTAAGAAATCCTGCATAAGCGGGATTATTTTTTCAGGTACATCTTCAAGCACATAGTGGCCTGCATCCGGGAAACGATGAATCTCGGCCCCCGGAAAGCGGCGCTGCCATTCCGACAGATAATCATGGTCAAACACAAAATCGTGTTCTCCCCAGCAAATCAGCATGGGCAGTTTCGAGAGGACCTGTAATTGATCGTCGACCTGTTTAACCAGTTGGTAGCTTGGATCTCTTTTTGCCAGCGGAATATCCTGGACAAACTTTAGGGTGGCGATGCGATTTTTCCAGCAGTTATAGGGTGCTATAAGTCCTTTTTTGGCTTCTGCGGAAAGTCCTTTTTCGGATGCCATGAATAGGGCGCCCACTGCGAAAAGATTAAAGCCAAGAACTGCCAGGGTGGCCAGGGGACCGGAATTGCGGATGATGCTCAGGCGTATGGGAATTCGTTTTGCAGGAGGCGGTAAAAAAGCAGCCGTATTCATCACTACCAACCGGCGTATTCTTTCGGGATGCCTGAGTGCATAAGCCATACCGATCATTCCGCCCCAGTCGTGAAGGATCAGGGTAACCTTTTCGTCGATGGTGAGGGTAGTCAGCAAATTGTCCAGATCGTCGATCCGGCTGCTGAGTCTGTAATCATAATCGTCCACTTCAGGTTTGTCCGATAAACCACATCCGATATGATCAGGTGCAATGCTGCGATATTCCCCGCTCAGTGCCATGACCAGTTCGCGATAGTAGAAAGACCAGGTCGGGTTACCGTGGACCATCACAACCGGGTCACCTTCACCCTCATCGATGTAATGATACTTAAGACCGTTTAAATCCAGGTAATTGGAAGCGAACGGATAGAGATGTCGCAAACCTGATATGTCGATGGGCTTTCTTCTCAATGGTTAAGTTCGTATAGATCGTTGCGATGGTTTAGATCGGTTTGATCGTGACTGGTTGATGGTTTCCGTTTTATACCTGATATTCTCCGAAGTTCCGCCTTCCGCATTCAAATGTCTTCGTTCTCTGACCTCCGTTCTCTGACGCCTGCCCTGTCTACCACTGTATTCCCAGCATGATGCAATTGAGACCACTGCCGATTCCCAGAAATCCGACCAGGTCATCACCCCGTAAAAATTCTCTTTCATCAGCAATCGCAGCCGTAACGGGCAATGAAACCGTTCCGATGTTGCCCAAATACTGGAATGTTGTAAAATCCCTTGCGGGGGGCATCCCAACGGCGTTGAGGATCGTTTGCTGATGGGTGCTTCCCACCTGATGACAGATTATTTTATCCGGCTGATCATTCGACCAGGACAGTTCTTTGCGAAACGCTGTAAATGTTTCAACCCCCAATGCCACGCCGTTTTTCAGAACTCCGGCTGAATCGGTTTCCATAATGTGTAGCCCGCTTGCCGGAATACCGGTATCGGGTCCCCATACACAAAGCTTATGAAACGCCGTGGCGTTTCTGGCAACCCCACCCAGGATGCGGTGGCCGGCGGAGGAAAGAGAGCCGTCCGTCAGGACTACCGCCACTGCTCCGGAACCACCGGTCAGCGTGGCAATCGTTTTTTTGAAAACTTCCATGTCTGCCGTTTTCAGGAGCCGTTCTATGGTGGCATCTATAATTTGACGGGCGGATTCGCAGGAGACTACCAGCCCAGCCCGTATTTGTCCAAGCTCGATGGCATTGGCCACCTGAAGCATTCCGTTTAGAATACCCAGGCAAGCATTGGAAATATCATATATCTGGGTTTCAGGCCGCAATCCCAAGCCTTCGGAAACTGCGCAGGCGGTCGCAGGCTCCAAATTATCCCGGCAGACACCACCATAGACAAGCATACCGACATCAGCCGTTGTAATACTGGAATCCTCCAGAGCTTTTTTTCCGGCCATAACGGCGCCTGTATGCATGCTGAACCCCGGCTCCCAGAACCGGCGCTCCCGGATTCCGGTGATTGTTTCCAGCTGCCCTTTGCGGAAATGAAGGGTTTTGTAAAGCGGTTCCAACCGTAGCTCCAGATCGTCTGAAGTGACAACGTTTGGCGGAAGTTCGTAGCCGAAAGCATCAATGTAGACTTTAGAATAAAGCATATTAAATTTCCACCAGGTTGATACCAAAATCTTCGAATTTGTAAATATAAAGCCCGTCTACTTGCAAATAGCCTTCGGCTGTTATGGTTGGGAAAGGGTGTTCTTTAATTTTGGTGACTACGGCTTCAACCGTGATCAGTCGATTTTTCGGCAAGATCTGGCCTCGATAGATCCAGTTGCAGGGTCTTCCCGTCAGCAGTCCAAACCGGTGACTTTCGACCAGATGCGGCCAGCGTTTCCAAGCCATATACTTGAGCAGCTGTATGAAAGATTCAATTCCCAGTGAACCCGGAAGTACAGGGTCCTGATAAAAGTGGGCATCAAAAAACCATTCTCTGGGATCGACCGTCTTGGTGCCCCGTATAAATCCCAGTCCTCTCGGGCCGCCGTCGGGGATATAGGCTTCAATCCGGTCGATCATTCGGATGGCTTTGGCCGGCAGGGTTAATCCGCGGGTCGGTGCCCGCTCCGGATCCCGTGGCGAGAGGGGAGCAAAGTCGCTGAATTCATGAGGCCGGCTGCGTTGCAATTCCGCCCGGGTGGGTGTGTAAAGGTGTTTGTCCGCATCGCGGATGCCTTCCTGGACTGCCAGGGCTTCAGGGGTAAAAAAACCGAAGTTAGTGTTGCCGACATAAATTTTTTGATCTCGATGTCGAACTTCGAAATCAAAATGCTCGATGATCATGTCGCCGGCCTCAGCAGCCTTGGTCAGGCGAGTTTTGACGGATACGGTTTTTATTCCCGGCGACAGTTCGTGAAAAAGG
>JAJRVZ010000215.1 GCA_024277055.1 Calditrichota bacterium | reverse complement strand
GGAGGCATTGATATTTGAGGCCCGGATTCTTTGTGAAACAGCGCTGAGCGATAATTGATGTGCCTTCAGCTGCAGCGGATCGATTACCACCTGCACTTCCTTTTTTTCGCCGCCGATAATCTCTACCGCCGCGATGCCTTCGAGGCGGATTAATTCATTTCGTACATAGTTCTCCGCTACGCGGCGCAGGTCGTCCATATCGGATACTTCTTTGTGGGAAAAACCGATCTGCATCACCGGCGCCGTGTTAGGATCGTGTTGCGTCAGCAACAATTCATCAAGATCATCATTCTGCATAAAAGTTGTCAAGGATTTCTGCAGGTTCAGAAACGATTCATCCATATCGGCATCCCACGCGTATTCAACGGTAATCTGCGCGGAACCAACCTGCGAAACGGAGGAAACATTTACCACTTTCTTTTGCCGGATGGCGATGGATTCAATATTGTTAACGAACTGTTTTTCCATTTCATCGGGTGGGCGTTCTCCGGCTTTTATTTCAACAAACAGGCGCGGGTTATTCAAATCCGGCAGCAAATCCATTCCAACCCGGTCAAAGGAAATATAGCCCAGCAGCATTACTCCCAGCATCAGCATATATATGGTAACCGGATTGGCAACGGAAAATTCACTCAGTTTTTTCATTATGGTTTCCAGTCCCGAATTAATCAGCTCAGTTAATCACCTGGATTTTCGAATGATTGCGTAATGTTTCAAATCCTTTTACAACCAGCCGTTCATTCAATTGCAATCCATTGATCACCTCAACGAAGTCGCTGTTCTCCAGGCCGGTGGAAATGGTACGTCGAATGGCGGCACCCTTCTCAACGATGAACACCGTCTTGCCTTCCCGGCGGGATAAGACTATATCCCGTGGAATAACGATTGCACTGTCTTTTCGGGCGATAATCGCATCGACTTTTACAAGCATGCCGGGACGCAAAATCAAATTGGGGTTCTGTACCTCGAATCCTGCGCCAAAGGAACGTGACTCCGGGTCCAGGGCGGGTTCCACGGTGGTAATCTTACCGTAAAGCGTATCCTGCGGTGCATTATAGTAAGTTACCCGTACCGGCTGGCCGACTTTTATCCGCAACAGATCCTGTGCGGCAAACCGGACATCACCGCGCAGTGCACGGTAGTCCATCAGGTCTATCATTCGGGTACCGGCGTTCAGCAGTGTACCGGTGGTGTAATGGGGAAGCGACACAATTATTCCGTTGAACGGTGCTGTAATTTTCAATTTGTCCAGCTGAATGCGGGCATTGTCATAGGCGTATGCGGCCTCAATATAGGCTCGTTCGGCATTTTTCAGTTCGCGAAGGGTAACACCGCCTTTTTTATACAGTGATTGCTGCTTTTCAAATTCCCTTTTGGAAATATCCAGGTTCAGTTCCTGCGCTTCGATTTTAATAGTATTCTCATACTCAGGATTGTCGAGGTAAATAATCACGTCCCCTTTTTTCACGCGATCACCCGGCCGGTAATACCGGCGTTGGTCCGGATTGATATTGAGTCTGTACCGGCCGGCAACCTCGGATACGATACTTATGCTCCGGATTGCTTCCACGGTTGCCGAATTGGTGATAAATTCCTCAATGCTACCGGGCCTGATCAGTTCAACACTCACCGGAACACTGACCTGCAGGGCATCATCCCGTTCATCATCATCACAGGCCAGCAGCGACAGTGCCAATGCGAAAATCAGTAATTTTTTCAAAATTCTAACTCCTCTATGTACCATTACGGATCATTTGTTATTTTCCGATTACTCGTTTATAACGGATTTATTTTTTTCGAAATCCCACAAAGACTCAATTTTCAAATTGAGCAGTGCAATTTTATAATTAATCAGTGCGTCAATCAATCCGATCTTCTTTTGTGACAACTGGTTTTGAAACAGGTTCAGGTCCATACTGGTCAGGTCACCGTTTTCGTAACGTTCCAGATTTATTTCGTAGGTCAGTTCAGCAATTTCCACATTCTTTTTTGCCAGTTCTATTTGTATTTCAAGATTTTTAAGATTTCGGACGGCGCGACGTACACCAATAATAATATCACGCTTCTGTTCTTCCAGGGTCAATTGGGAAGACCGCACCGACGCCACGGCTGCACGAATGCGCGATTCCTGTTCACCCCAATCCCAGATCGGTACTTCGAAGGAAATAGAAGCCTGCTGATTGCGGGTGGGGGTATTGTAAATACCGGTAAACTCTTCATCGTTACCGATTATACCGTAGGACAGGGAAATATTGCCTTTAAATTCGTTCGTGGCCTCCGAACGTACGACATTGGATTTCGCCGTTTCAATATCAATCTTTCTTTCGCGCAGTTCGATACGGTTTTTCAGCCCTTCCTGCAGAGCTTTCTGCAGATCAACCGATACCGGCTGCTCCCCGATGGCGGCCATTACGTTGATGTCCTCTTCGATGGGCAGTCCGATTTGTTTTTTGAACTCGTCCAGCGCGTTGGCCAGAGCAACCTCATTGTTCTGTACCTGAGAGCGGCTGCTGGTCAGGTCCAGCTCAGCCTGCAGTAATTCTTCTCTGGCCGAAAGGCCGGCATCCACTTTGTTCTTAATAATCTCGAAACTCTTTTCTCTGTTGACAAGTTCTTCTTTCGCAACCTGCAAACTCATCCTGTCCTGATAGACCGTATAAAAGGAGCGGGCTACATTTAATTCCAGCAGCAGTTCCTGGAGCATATAATTCAGTCGTGCATTTTCGAGGTCCAGTTCCACGTCACGAAGCGCGAGGGCGGTACGGTTATAGGTAAAAATAGGCTGGTCATAAGCAAGGAACAAATTATTACTGAAGGTTTTACTGCGAACATTCTGGTACTCGGTAAACGAATCACGCCAGTTAAACTGGTTACGCAGAGCAATAGTACCGTCGGTCCAGATCAGCGGTTGTGAAACGACGAAAGTACCGGACGATTGTTTGATTTCACTGGTGTTCCAGGTGGAAAAAAATGTATTGAATTCCCTGTCCCTGCTGAATGCGAACGGCCTCAGTGTCAGGCTGAACCTCGATTTCAACCCGGCTTCCTGTGCTTTCAACAGTTCCCGGCTGCGTTCCAGATTTAATTTCGCAAGGCGAATATCGGGACTGTGTTCCCGTGCAATTTCCAACGCTTCATCCAGGTTAATCGCCCGCTGGGCCCGGAGGCCTGCAGACAGAAATACCAATAGTAGAAATAAAGATACTTGCGTTACTCGGCTCATAAAACTACCTGTTTATTTGGTTCACATTTTTACCAGACGAATGGCATCGGCAATTACCACCCTGCCGCTGCTTTCATCGGACAGCTCAACGGCTCCGGTTCCCGGAGAAAAATACCAGCTGCCCATATAGTACCATCCCGGCTCTTCATTACCCATATCGACGGTTACCCGGTCCACACCGTCATCATGAAATACTTTAAAATGCTGATCGGAAATGATTCTCTCAAACCGCGACCTGCGAAAGCGCTTTCGCCGCATCCTGAATACGTAGGCATAAACATCGTACATTCCGGCTTCTTTCACATCCAGGTTCCAGCGTACCTTACGCTCACCTTTTCCGGAACTGATAAAATATGCCGAATGAACATAACGTCCAAAATAAGACGCATCTTTTATCAGCGTCCAGCGCCCGGGAGGCTGCCAGAAACTGAACCGGCCGAAGGTCTCTTCTTCGCTTTCCTTTCCGGAATATATGATCCGCTTGAGCCAGCTGCTGAACGGAGGATTGAAAACTTCAAAAGCCGTATCGGAATTATCGATGATATATTCCGAACCCGGATCAAATGCCTCTGCTTTCTCCAGCAAATATGCTCCGTCGAACGGTTTTGCTTTGGGACGCAGTTCCGACTTGGAAAACAATTCGCTGGTCACGATGGGTATATTGCGTGCTACAAGGCTGTTGACGCTCATGGTTCGCGGCTCTTCATTCAGTACGATACCGATCCGCTTTTGTTCGCCGGCCGCCAGTTTATAGACGCGGGGCGGTTCAAGCTGCTGCTGTCGGCCGGTATCCATCCGAAATCTGCCCCCGCCGCCATAACTGAAACTGACTTCAAAAAGTCCGTCCACGGTTTCCGGGTTAAAAATATCAAACAATACCTGGTAGCGGATACGTTCCGAATCCTTTACCTGATACATACTTACATTACGGGTTTGAAAGCCGGGCAGATTTTTACTTTCATACCAGACATCAAGAAACGTATGCATATCAATATTGAAATTGTCATTTAATAATTGCGTAAAATGTTTCATTGGAATATTCCTGAACCGGTTTTCCGAAATATACCGCGCCCAGAATACGTCCAGGTTATTCCGACCAATTGCCAGCCCGATAGTTTTGAAAAGAAAATCGCCTTTCATGCGCACAACATTCGCCTGTAAACCGCGGTCTTCTTCCGTTTTCAAAATTCCGGCAAGGCTGTTTTCCGATAACGCACGATTCACTTTTTCTTCGTCCGATAGCCCGGTTTCGAACCAGCGAGCACGACGGTTTTCCGGCTCTTCGGCGCGATTATAGAAATAGCCCTCCAGCGCCGCGTTGAAAATCGGCCAGCGCCGGGAAGAAAAATGAATCACATGACTGTAATATTGCGGAAACAACGGGAATTTGTATTCGATATTGGCCAGATTTCGTGGATTAAAACTTGGAAATTGGTTCTCACCGAGAAAAGTATTCCCCACAAAACGGCGCAGCATCGAAGCCTGGATTTCTTCATCGGTATACGTTTGATTGCGCTGTTCCGAACGCTCGCTGAAACGGTTTTTCATCCGTTTGAAATCGGCGGCCGGCAGAACGACACCCAATTCCGGAATCCAGGCCTGTTCAGGCGGCAGTGCCTGCGTCGTTGATGTCCATACCCGGGGATAGGAGATGAAATGCACCGGTACCTCAACAACCGTAAATCTTTTAAAAGGATAAGTGAGATTTATTTTACGTTCATAGTCGTTGCGCGCATCCCGCAACACGGCTGCCAGTGTATCACCGACCTGATTCATGTAGTCTTCGAAATAATTGTGTTCCGGTTTAAAAAAGAGAGAGTATTCGGTACTGTCAACCTGCACTGAACGCTTTGCATAGTCGCCGATCAACAGGCTCATTCCCGGCAACGGCTGTTCCGGAGAAAAGATAAAACGCCCGCTACTGTCCGTTTGTGACCGGCCCTGTTAAACAGCCGTTAATCCCTCATCGGTTTTAACCTGCAAATCGAACCGGCCGAAGGGAAGCGGCTTATCTTCAGGGTAGCACAATGAGGGCGGCAGACCGTATTGAGGATACCATCCGGCCTCGACCGGAAGCAGCACATACTCTGCCGATACCCATGCGGCGATTTTTTCGAACCTGTTCAGCCACACCAGCGGCATCCGGTCAATATCCTCCGCCGCAATGTCCAGAAACAGATAATCTTCCGCAATCGTCCCCCCGGTTTCAAAATTCAGTCTGACAGAATCGTTCGGCTGCACTGCCGACGGCAGGTTGACCACTACAAGGTAACTGTTCTGTGAATAATCAAGGTCAGAATCATCCAGGCTTATTCGATTGATTTTCAATCCGGGGTTTAACGTGAATACAAGACTGTCAATCGCTGCCGCACTCCGGTTGAGCACGGTTAACCCGGAATTTACGACAAGTTCCGCCCCGTTATGCTGCAATCGAATGGAAGTTTCTGTTACATGCATATCGGGCAAATCGCGGTAACGTCCGGACAATTCAACCATTGCACTACGACTGCTGTCTCTGTCTGCATAGTGCTGAAGATACCGCCGACCACAAAAACCGGTAAATACTATCAGTATCACACCGACGGGAACGGCAATCCGGCGGCGGATGATCGACTGTGGTAACCGTTTAAATCCGATAACCGCCCATAAAAATGCCGTAACACCGATCAGTACATACAATCCGCGCTGTAACAACAACCAT
>JAJRVZ010000214.1 GCA_024277055.1 Calditrichota bacterium | reverse complement strand
GAGCCGGCCAATTTCAATTCACCCGGACAGATCGCCATATCGGGGGAAGTAAATGCTGTGCATGCTGCGATGGAAGAAGCCAGGCGAATCGGCGCAAAAAAAGTTGTTGAACTGGTTGTCAGCGGCGCTTTACATTCACCCTTGATGCAGGCGGCACAGGAAGGGCTGGGCAAAGCACTGGACGCAGCGGAAATAAAAGATCCCTCTATTCCGGTTTATACGAATGTCAACACAGAACCGACGACAAGTCCCGCGGAAATAAAAGACCTGTTGTACAAGCAGCTGACCTTTCCCGTGCGCTGGATGGAGATCATTCAAAACATGATCAAGTACCGCATCAGTACGATGTATGAAGTGGGCCCCGGGCGGGTTTTGTGCGGTCTGAACCGGCGCATCGATCGACAGGCACCCTGTACACCGCTGGGTAATTGTGCCGATCTTGATTCACTTGAAATATAATTTGGGACGGATAAAATGCATTTGAAAGACAAAGTGGCAATCGTAACCGGTTCGACACGTGGAATCGGTAAAGCCATTGCCGAAGAACTGGTTGCACATGGCGCTCAGGTGGTGATAAGCGGTAGAAATGTGAATACTGTGGCTGCTGTGGTTGAAACAATCAACAACAACGGTGGAACGGCATTCGGCATTCCTGCCGATGTAAGGGACTCGGAAGACGCTAAAAAACTGATTACTAAAACTGTTGAGCAGTTCGGCAGAATTGACGTGCTGGTAAATAATGCGGGAATTACGCGGGATAACCTGATCATGCGCATGAGTGAAGAAGAGTGGGATGAGGTGATTCAGACCAACCTGAAAGGCGTTTATAATTGTGTTCGGGCCGCCGCCAAAACGTTTATGAAGCAACGTCAGGGGCGAATCATCAACATCACTTCAGTCGTTGGAATTATGGGAAACGCCGGTCAGGTGAACTACGCTGCATCGAAAGCGGGTATTATCGGGTTGACAAAGTCGCTCGCCCGTGAACTGTCCGCACGCAATATTTTAGTAAATGCGGTAGCCCCCGGTTTCATCGACACCGACATGACGGCCGAACTGTCTGAATCGGCGCGGGCAGGATTGCTGAACAGTATTCCGTTGAAGCGCCTGGGAACAGGAAAAGACGTAGCCGGGCTGGTATCTTTTCTGGCGTCTGATGAAGCTTCCTATATTACCGGCCAGGTTTTTAATGTGGACGGCGGGATGGTAATGTAGAACCTGTACGAAAATATTTTGAATTATTGCGTAAAAATTGTTTAAATTCGCCAATTCTTTTTTAATTGGAAAATAACGGAGGCAATCAGCCTTTAAAATTATTAAGGGGTTTATTCTTAACAGGAGGAGACCAATGGACGTCGAAGCAAAAGTAAAAGAGATTATTGTTGAGCAATTGGGAGTGGATGAAGGTCAGATCAAACCGGAAGCTTCTTTCATAGATGACCTGGGCGCCGATTCGCTGGATACGGTAGAACTGGTTATGGCTTTCGAAGAAAAGTTTGAAATTGAAATTCCTGACGAAGATGCGGAAAAAATGCGCACCGTTGGCGATGCCATCAGTTATCTTCAGGGAAAACTTTCATAATTCATACCACCTGCTTTCAAACTGAAATGGAGTGTGCTTGACTATGCGTAATCGTGTGGTTATTACGGGTATGGGGGCCATTACCCCTGTTGGTTTGAATATACCGGAATTCTGGGACGGTCTGGCCGGCGGCAGGAGCGGCATCGGAGAAATCACCAGATTCGATACATCCGAATATGCTACCAAAATTGCCGGAGAAGTGACGGGCTACAATCCTGAGGATCATTTCGACAGGCGGGAAGCGCGTCGGCTGGACAGTTTTGCCCAGTATGCGATTGTTGCGGCGAGGGAAGCCATTAAACATTCCGGACTGGACCTTGAAAAGGAAGACCGGAATCGTATCGGTGTCATCGTCGGCTCGGGTATCGGGGGAATGTCTTCTTTCGAGACGGAGATGACCAAACTGATCACCCAGGGTCCGCGACGCATCAGTCCTTTTTTTATTCCACAGATGATCTCGGATATTGCAGCCGGGCACATTTCAATGGAATTCAACCTTAAAGGGCCGAACTATGCAACGGTATCCGCCTGCGCGACCAGCGGACACGCCGTCGGAGTCGGAGTGCAGACGATACAGCGCGGCGATGCCGATGTTATCGTATGCGGCGGTTCCGAGGCGGCCATCACTCCGATGGGCATCGGCGGATTCAACTCGATGAAGGCGCTGTCGACCAACAACGACAATCCGGCGGGAGCCAGCCGTCCGTTCGACTTGAACCGGGACGGCTTTGTGATGGGCGAAGGAGCGGGTATCGTCATACTGGAATCGTACGAACATGCCGTCAAGCGCAATGCTCCGATCCTTGCCGAACTGGCGGGGTTGGGTTTTACTGCCGACGCCTATCATCTGACAGCGCCGGCGCCGGGTGGTGAAGGCGCAGTACGTGCCATGCGCGCCTGTATCGAGGACGCCGGGCTGAAACCGGAAGAGGTAGACTATATTAATGCGCACGGCACCAGCACACCCTATAACGACAAAAATGAAACTGCCGCCATAAAAGCTGTTTTTGGTGAGCACGCGGAAAACATTGCCATCAGTTCGACAAAATCGATGACAGGCCATTTATTGGGAGCTGCCGGCGGTGTGGAACTGATCGTTTCGGTGCTGGCCATTATAAACAGTAAAATACCGCCTACGATCAATTACGAAACTCCCGATCCCGAGTGCGATCTGAATTACACACCGAATACGGCGGTTGACCGGGAGATTCGGGCGGCAGTCAGCAACACTTTCGGGTTTGGCGGGCACAATGCCTGCATTTCGGTGAAACGTTTCGAAAACAATACATAGAGGGTTGGGGTTAGCCAGCCCTTTTTCAGTTCTATGTTAAAACGCTTTTTACTCAAACCTTTCAACCGCAATATCGGTCGGGAAATACCCGAATTTCCCGTATCGTCTATTCAGAAAATAATCGGCTATAAATTCAAAGACCGTTACCTTTTGTACCAGGCTTTCAAGCATCGCTCGTATCTTGCCGTGACCAATGAACCGGCGTGGGAATCGAATGAACGACTGGAATTTCTCGGGGATGCCGTCGTCGATATTGCCGTGACGGTTTCGATGTACAAGGACAATCCCAATAGTTCGGAAGGAGTGCTTTCGAAAAAGAAATCCATTCTCGTTTCGCGCAAAGTGCTGGCGGAGATTGTGAAAAATCTTGATCTCGGTAAATATTTGCTGTTGAACAAAGGCGAAGAAAAAACCGGTGGCGCGACCCGCTCTTCCAATCTTGCCAATTTGTACGAATCGATTGTCGGCGCTATTTATCTCGACGGTGGTTTGGACCCGGCGTATGAATTTATCGATCATACGTTGTTGAATGGTTCAATGGATTTTGTAAACCGCAGGAAATACCTGAATTATAAAAGTATTCTGCTGGAACATGCGCAGGCCCGCGGTTTGGGGAGTCCTGTCTACAGCGTGGTTTCGGAGTCCGGGCCCGATCATGAAAAGGAATTCGAAATGCGGGTTAAAGTAACTGAAAATGAGACTGCCACCGGCAGCGGACGCAGTAAAAAAATCGCTGAACAGCGTGCCGCCAAAAACCTGCTTTCGCGAATCGCCCCGCATTTAATCGAGGAAAGAATAAAATCGGGCCCGGCAGACTAATCATTACCGTAATTTCGTTCGAAAATAGCAGTAGTTAGTCCGTTGAAATCACCGGAGATTGTGACCGGGAAATTTTGCAACAAAAATAAGTATTCTGTAAATTTAAAATCTTTTTAGCACACGGAGTCATGGATGAAAATTATTAATGTGGTGGGCGCCCGTCCGAATTTCATGAAAATAGGACCGATTGTCCGTGCAATGAACCGGTATTCGCAAATCGAACCGGTTCTGGTTCATACGGGGCAGCACTATGACGAAAAAATGTCCAAACTTTTTTTTGAGGATCTGGAACTTCCCGAACCGGATATTTATTTAAACGTCGGGTCGGCAACCCATGCGCAGCAGACGGCAAAAATCATGATTGAATTTGAACAGGTGGTTGAGAAGGAACGTCCTGATATGGTGCTGGTGGTGGGTGATGTAAATTCCACTGCCGCCTGCAGTATGGTATCGGCCAAAATGGGGGTGAAGATTGTACATGTTGAAGCCGGGTTGCGCAGTTTTGACCGTCGTATGCCGGAAGAAATAAACCGTATTGTAACCGATGCGCTTTCGGATTACCTGTTTGTAACCGAACAAAGCGGAATCGACAATCTGAAAAACGAAGGGGTGGATGAATCTAAAATCCATTTCACCGGTAATGTAATGATTGATTCGCTGATTCATTTCCTTGAAAAAGCAAAAAATTCCGGTATTCGCGATCGGTTGAAGGTGAATGGGCATCCCTACGCACTGGTAACACTGCACAGGCCGAGTAACGTCGATGTCCGCGAAAACCTGACCCGATTGCTGGATGCGTTCAAACTGGTCGAAAAGGACCTGAAGATTGTGTTTCCGGTGCATCCGCGGACACGCAAGATGATGAAGCAATTTGAACTGGATTCCGTGATCGATTCGATGAGCGGACTGATTCTAACCGACCCGATCGGTTATCTTGATTTTATGAATTTAATGCAGAATGCCACCGTGGTGCTTACAGATTCCGGCGGTATCCAGGAGGAGACGACCTATCTCGGTATTCCCTGTGTTACCATGCGCGAAAACACCGAACGGCCGGTGACGGTGGATGTCGGTACCAATATTCTGGTCGGAACAAATACCGATCTGGTAGTGGAAAATGCACGAAAAGTTATTGATGGAAACTGGAAAAAGGGCCGCATCCCTGAATTGTGGGACGGCAAAGCTGCTGAACGAATTGTAGCGGTATTAGCTCGGGAGGCTTGATGATAAAAAGAATTTTCGGAGCGGCACTGATAGCCTGCCTGACATTGCCGGTCGGGGCACAGAATCAGGTGCCTGCCTCTTCTTTGTTTGACAATCAGAATACAAAATATGAAAATTCAATAGAGCGGTTTTACCAAACCCGTTCGATCACCCGTACGGTTTCGCCGCAGGTGCTGGAGGGCATTCTTGATGAAATCGCGTACAAAATCGGTCCAGGGGATGTGTTTAAAATGCGCATCTGGGGTGAAATCGAGGTGGAATTTACACAAACGGTAAATCCCGGTGGTACGGTTTTAGTACCCACAATCGGCGAGATCGATGTGGCCGGGTTGAACTTACGGCAGGCACGGCAGAAACTGCATGATGCAATTGCCGAAAAATATGTGAAAAGTGATTTTTCGGTGGTTCTGGATCAGCTGAGAAAATTCAGGGTTTATCTGACGGGCGAGGTCAATATGCCGGGTACTTTTTTTGCCCAGGCTTCGGATCGGGTTTCGGATGTAATTGAGGTGGCGCGGGGCGTTCGTGACTGGGGAGATGACACGCGTATTGAAGTCCGGCACCGGGATGGAAACATGATTTCGGTGAACCTGTCCGATTTTTATTTCAGCGGCAAAAAAAGCAATAATCCGTACCTGCAGGCCGGCGATGTAATCCATGTCCCGACGATCGATTTTTCACAACCGGTGGTGATTGTGGAAGGAAGCGACAGGGCCAACCAGGCCAGCTATAAAAGTGTGTATGCCATCCGGCCGGGAGAAAAATTGTATGCATTTCTGGGGCGTGTCGGAGTCCTGAATAAAGATTCCGATTTGAGTTCGGTGATTCTGCGCCGTGAAAAGAAGGAGATCATGCTAAATTTATTCGACAATTCCGGTGCAGCGGCTGACTACCAATTACAGAATGGTGATCACTTGCAGATTCCTGCCGTAATCCGTGAAGTATATGTGCAGGGGGCGGTAGCAAATCCGGGGCCTTATCCCTACCTTGCCAACTATACCGCCAAGGATTATGCCGGTCAGGCCGGTGCGATGGATACCGGTGTCGAACCGGACGGCTATGTGGTGATCCGGGCGTCTACCGGCGAATCGATTGAAGGGGCGGATACAATCGTGAAACAGGGCGATACCGTTCTGGTTCCAAAGCGTACCCGGGAGGTACTGAAGGATTATCTGACGGTGATTACGCCGATAGCCAGTTTAGTCGTGACTATAGCGATTTTGCTGCGGCAATAAACTCAGTCCGTGACTCAATAACTCATTAAAATTTGGAGAAACTGAATGGAAGATCGTGAATTAACGCTTCGCGATTTATGGAATATTTTATGGGGACGCCGCAAGATGATCATTCGCAATGCATTGATTGCGGCGGTGGCGGTCTCGATAATTACCCTGCTGTTGCCCAACTGGTATAAAGCCACGGCGGTGATTCTTCCGCCGGAAAATGACAACACATTCGGAGCCGCGGGACTTCTGGGAAATCTTGGCTTCGGAAATATTCTCGGCGGT
>JAJRVZ010000213.1 GCA_024277055.1 Calditrichota bacterium | reverse complement strand
GCCGATGCGTTTTTCGCTTCGGTGGAACAGGGCTTCAACCCGCTGCTGCGCGGCAAAGCGGTAATTGTCGGCGGTACGGCCGAACAGCGCGGCGTGGTACACACGGCCAGTTATGAAGCCCGCGCCCGCGGTGTATATACCGGCATGCCCCTGATGCGGGCCAAAGAGGTCTGTCCCGAAGCAACCTTCCTCAAAGGCAATTACCAGCATTACCAGGCGGTTTCACAGATCATGCAGGAAACATACCTGGCGTACACACCGCGTGTCGAATTCACTTCACTCGATGACGCCTATCTGGACCTGAGCGGCTGTATGCACCTTTATCCTTCGGCGCGGTTTATCGCCGAATCCATCCAGCAACGGCTGCTGGAACTGACCGGAGTCGGGGTGTCCATCGGTATCGGCAGCAGCAAAGTAATCGCCAATATTGCCTCCGACCTCAAAAAACCGCGTGGTATCGTGGAAGTTGCACACGGAAAAGAACGTGAATTTCTCGACCCGCTGCCGGTGGATAAGCTGCCGGGCATCGGGCGCGTGACCAAAGAACGGCTGACCGAACTGGGTATTTTTACTGTCGGCCAGGTTGCCGCACTGCCCCGTTTGCTGCTGGAACAGCTGTTTGGCGTCAACGGCATCAAAATCCGGGAATTTGCCAACGGCATCGATCAGCGGGAAGTAAAGCGACGGGTGCTGCCCGGACAACTCAGCCGTGAAACCAGTTTTGAAGAGGACACCGGCGACCCGGCGATTATCAAGGGTACGCTGCAGTATCTGACCGAACGCATCGCCAGAAAACTGCGCGAACAGCAGCTGGTCTGCCGCACCCTTTCGGTGAAGATCCGTTATTCCGATTTCACCTCCAACAACCGCTCGCGTTCGCTGGCCCACCCCAGCGCCGACGGCCCGACCCTGTTCGCAATGGTAGACCGCATTTTTGAAGAAATCCGTCTGCGACGCATCCGCATCCGGCATGTCGGCGTGGCCGCCGGCCATATCGAGCCCCTGAACCTGCAGCGGGCGCTGTTCAACGACCGGCACCGTGAGGAAGCGCTGAACGCCAGCATCGATGAAATCCGCGGCAAATTCGGGTTCATGGCCATTCTGCCGGCGGACACGGTGGAGCTGAGACGCAAATACCGCATGGAACCGAACGGGTATGTTTTGCACAATCCGGCCTTAACACGATGACGACGTGAAATCTGCGGTGAATCGACGTTTGGCCGTGATCGCCGACCGTTACGCGCAATATCGTATTGAACAGATATTTTTGAATTTACGATCGCCAATTATAATTTGACGAATTGAAAATGACCAACTAAAAGTATTTTTACACAATCGATCTGTAATTGCCCGTTTCGAATTCAAAAACACCTGATGCATACTCCCGGAATTCCCCCGCCCGGCCCGGTATCAAAGCACCATTCGACTTATGAAAAAAAATAAAAAATTTTGAAACAAATGTACTGTTTTTCACGTTATAGGCCTCTAACATTTCGACTATTTTTGTAAAAAGTCGAAAGTAAAAACCCGGGAGATTTATGACACAAATTACCGACATCGAGAAAAAGGACGTGATCCGGCAGGCGGCGCGGGAGTTGTTCATTCGCTTCGGCTATTCCAAAACATCAATGGATGACATTGCCGCAGAGAGCAATCTGGCCAAGCCAACGCTCTATTACTACTATGAGAACAAGGAAGCCATCTTTAACGAAATCGTCGTTGAAGAAGCACGTCAATTCATGGATCGGGTGGAACGGAAACTGCCGAAGAATCTGCCTGCGGACGAAAAACTGGTATTTTTTTTCAGAACAATATATGAAGACCTGAAGATCTATGCCGCCGAGCTGAAGGAGGTTCCGCAAATAATCTGTGACCATTCCCCGCGCGGGCGGCCGATTGTAAAAAAGATCGGAGAATTGTTTACCGAAAAATTGCAGCCGCTGCTGGAAGCTGGTAAAACCGAAGGGCTTTTCAGTTATGATGAAACGGATGTTACCGTTCAGACCCTGCAGTTGATGACTCACTTCATGAATCTGGAGTGGATGCGGCAACATCCCGAAGAACAGCGGGATAAAATAATTGATATTATGTTGAACATACTAATCAACGGTTTGAGACGGAGGACTGATGCGCACAGCACTTAAAATATTTCTACTTGTCATTATAAGCAACGGGATATTTGCACAGGCCAGACAATTGGACCTGGCGACGGTCTTGCAGCTGGCCGATGCCAACAACAAAGATATAAAACTCGCTGCAGCCGAGGTTAGAAATGCGGATGCTCTTTATCGGGAGGCATTATCCAGCGCCTTGCCGACGGTGAATCTGGATTTTAATTACAACCGGAATTTCTTTGATAATTTTTTCTACATCTCGATGACCGATTCACTGGGCAGGCAGCGAACGACTAAATTCAATGTCACTTTTAAAAATGAATACCAGATGAATGCGGTTTTGAATCAGACGCTCTACAGTTTCGGTAAAGTCGGCGATGCACTCGATATTGCCAATTATTATGAAGATTTCACCGATCTTAATTTTCGTTTTCAGCGTGAAATGGTATTGAATTCGGTAAAAAAAGCTTTCTTTCGGGCACTGTTGCTGGAAAAAGTATGGCTGGTTGCAAAAGATTCCGAAAGCAGTGCACGGGAAAATTATGAAAACATCAAAGCCCGCTATGATAATGGGGTTGTTTCCGAATTTGCCTTGTTGCAATCCGAGGTCCGCTGGCAGAACAGTATTCCTGAAACCATGAAAGCACGGAAAAATTACGAACTGGCGCTTAACAATCTTAAGGCGCTGGTAGACCTGCCCATCGATGAGGATATAAAACTGGCAGGCGATCTGGAGAAATTTCCGCCTATGCCGCCGGAAATATCTTCGGATATGGTATTTGAAGAACGTAAGGATTTTAATGCCATGCTGCTCGAAAAGAAAATGCGGGAAAAAGCGGTGAATATTGAATTCGCAAATCACCTGCCCAGCATCAACGGCAGCCTGGTATACACGTACAGCGCCCGTTCGGATGAATTTAAAATCGACAATACCAATGACAACCTGATTTTCGGTTTATCCGTACATATCCCCGTCTTTTCCGGTGGCTATACTTCTGCACAGGTTCAGAAAGCAAAGGTGGAACTGGACAAAGTGGAAACACAAATTGCCAAAAGCAGGGATAATATCAACATACAATTGAAAAATGTATATCTGAGATTAAAGGAAGCACATGAGCGGATTATCGCCGGACAAAAGAATGTGAATACCGCCCGGCGTGCATTCGAAATTGCGGAAACAAGAGTAAACAACGGCCTGGCTACACAGCTGGAATTAAAGGACAGCCGCGTTCTGCTGGATCAGGCCAGGGTTTCTTTTTATTCGGCCATCTATGATTATTTAAACGCCTATTTTGACTGGCAGCAGACCATCGGGCGTGTAAACTTGAAAAATATATAAAAGCAAATTGAAGTGAGGACTACCATGAAAAAATCATTGCTGATCGTGGCCTTAATTTCCCTGTCGGGATTATTAATACAATGTTCCGATTCAGGCACGGCGGAAACCAATAAATCTGCAGTAAAAACCTATAATGTACGGGTTGTTCCGCTGGAACCGCGCTCCTTCAGTGAATATCTGGAGGTTACCGGCACGGTTAAGGCTCGTAACCAGATCAAATTACTTGCTGAGGAAGGCGGGATTCTCAATCGTATTATGCGCGACAAGGGACGGTTTGTTTCCGCCGGAGATACACTGGCGATTCTGGAAAACAAAGTTCTTGAGGCCGGATACAAGCAGGCGCAGGCTGCGTTGAAACAGGCACAACTGGATTTTGACAGTAAAAAAGTTCTGTACGAGAAAAAAGCGATTTCCGCAAATGAATATCTTGCTTCAAAATACGGACTTGAACGGGCGCAAGCGACGAACGATCTCGCCAGAGCGCGTTTCGATAAACTTTTCATCACCGCCCCGATGAGCGGCTTTGTAAACGAGCGCTATTATGATCTGGGGGCCTATGCTCAACCGATGACCCCGCTTTTTGAGTTCATTGATAATGCTCAACTGATAATTTCCGCCGGTGTCGCAGAAAGGTTTTTGCGCGACATAAAGATCGGTACAAAGGCTGAAATCGGTTTCGATGCCTTTCCCGGACTGGTGCTCAACAGTAAAGTTACTTTCGTTTCACGTTCCATCGATCCGATAAACCGCACTTTTCTTGTTGAAATGAAAGTAGATAACCCGGACCGTAAACTCAATCCGCAAATGATCGCCAACGTAAAATTATTACGCCGTGCATTTGATAACAGTATAGTAATTCCGATCGATGCTATTATCGACAGCGAACAGGGTTCCCATGTTTTTATCGAAAACGGTACGAAGGCTCATAAAAAACCTGTGAAAATCAAGGCGATTTATGAGGACAGCGTAATGGTTGAAGGATTGGCACCCGGACAGAAACTGGTAATCGTCGGACAACGCGAACTGACCGACGGTGATCCGCTTGAAATCCTGAATTAGTTTAACCGGAGAATTTCATGAACTTAATCGATTGGTGTTTAAAAAATAAAACCAGCGTTTTTGTGCTGCTGTTTATCGTTGTTGTTGCCGGACTTACTTCTTATAATGGTCTGCCGGTGGAATCGTTCCCCTCGATCAAACAGCCGGTAGTGATCGTTTCGGCGCCTTATGTCGGTGTATCACCTTCCGATATGGAAACGCTTGTCGCCCAGCCCATAGAGGATAAACTGAGCGAAATTACAAAAATCAAAAAAATGACTTCGGTCAGCAATGAAGGCTTTACCAATATTACGGTTGAATTTGAGCCGGATATAGATATCGACGAAGCCGTAAGGAAAGTACGGGAAAAGGTTGATCAGGCCAAACCGGACCTGCCCAACGATCTCGATGATCCCATCGTGCAGGAGATCAACTTCGAAAATATCCCGATCATGCTCGTAAGCATCGTAGGAGAGCAATCACTGGTACGCCTGAAACAACTGGCGGAAAATGTTCAGGACCGCCTCGAAAATATTGCCGGCGTACTGGATGTTACCATCTCCGGTGGCCTGGAACGGGAAGTTAAAGTAAACCTTAATCCGGCACGGCTGCAGTATTACAATCTCGGCACGCAGGATGTTATCGACGCTATCCGGAATGAGAACCTGACCATTCCCGGAGGCTCGGTCGAAAGCGGCAATTTGAAATACACCGTCCGAATTCCCGGAGAGCTGGCAACCATTCGGGAATTGAATAATATTGTTGTAAAAACGATGGGCGGTCAGCCGATTTACCTGCATGATCTTGCTGACGTCGAATTCGGATATAAGGAACAGGACAGCTATTCGCGTCTGGACGGGAAACCAAGCGTTACCCTCAACATTCAGAAACGTTCCGGTGAAAACATCATTCGTATCGCGGATGAAGTAAAGCGGATTATGGCTGAAGAAAGCAAGCGTTTTCCTGCCAAAACCGATTATGTAATCCTTGCCGACCAATCCAAAGATATTCGTTCCATGGTAAACGATCTTGAAAACAACATCATCGCCGGATTGCTGCTGGTGATCGGCGTGCTTTACTTTTTTATGGGTGCCCGTAACGGTTTACTGGTTGGAATCGCCATTCCGTTATCAATGCTTCTTTCCTTTATCGTTCTAAACGCCATGGGTTACACCCTGAATATGATCGTACTGTTCAGTCTTATCCTCGCTCTTGGTATGCTGGTCGATAATGCCATCGTGATCGTTGAAAATATTTACCGGCATCATGAAGAAGGTAAATCGCTGTTCAAGGCGGCCTCTGAGGCCACGAGGGAAGTTGGTATGGCGGTAATCACTTCAACCGTTACGACCGTTTTTGCTTTTATGCCGATGATATTCTGGCCGGGAATTATCGGTGAATTTATGAGCTATTTGCCCGTGACGCTGATCATCACGCTTTCATCATCACTTTTTGTGGCGTTTGTTTTTAATCCGGCGATCAGTTCCTCTTTTCTGAAACTGGATAACAAAATGAGCGAACTGCCCGGTGACCGCTTTTTGCACTGGCTGATAATACGTTACGAAACCGCCCTGAACTGGGCCTTGAAATATCGAAAACTGACCATCAGCCTCGCATTCGGCGGTTATATTTTAATGTTCATTTTCTATGGAATGTTCAACCACGGTACGGAATTTTTCCCGGACCTCGAACCACGGCAGGCATGGATAAAAGTGGAAGCGCCGATCGGAACACGACTTGAAACTTCCGATGCCATTGTGCGGGAAGTTGAAGAAAAAATAACCGGCACGACGGATATGCGTAATTATGTGGCACAAGTCGGCAACGCCTCCAATATGATGAATTTTGGAGGCGGTGGCGGTTCGCCGCACAAATCTCAGGTTACCATCGATTTCCTGGAGCGTTTTGAACGGGAGCAGAATTCCTTTGAAACACTTGAACAGGTAAAAGAAAAAGTCGCCGGCATTCCCGGCGCACAAATTGATGTTACCAAACCGCAGGACGGTCCGCCGACCGGAGCAGCGGTTGAGATTCAGGTGAAGGGCGAAAACTTTGCAGTACTGGACCGTATTTCGCAGGATATTCAGCGCAAAATCAAAGATATACCCGGTATAACGGAATTGAAGGATAATTATGAACAGGGCCGGCCCGAGGTGCGAATTGAAATCGACCGGGAAAAAGCGGCTCTGTTCGGCCTGAACACTTCCATGATAGCAAGCACGATTCGTACGGCGGTTAACGGCACCGAAGCCTCCGAATACCGTGTCGGGCAGGATGAATACGATATTACCGTAAGATTCAGGAAAGATTACCGCAGAAATTATTCGGACCTGCTGAACCTGACCATATTTCATGAGGGACAACATTATCCCCTGGCTAATTTTGCCAGTATCAAATTCGGATCAAGCTTGAGCAGCGTTAATCATGTTGACGGCGATCGGGTAGTGATTATCACCGGCAATTCTCTCGGACGCAGTTCTTCGGAAATACTGATTGATGTAAAGGATCGCCTCTCCGGTCTGCAACTTCCGGAAGGCTATTCACTGATCTATGCCGGACAGGATAAAGAGCAGAAACAAGCGGAAGATTTTCTGACCCGTGCTTTTTTCATCGCCATCATGCTGATCTTTCTGGTATTGGTAACCCAGTTCAATTCCATCACCCTGCCCTTTGTGATCATGATGTCGGTGCTGCTTTCCTTTTTCGGTGTTTTTGCCGGATTGTTGATTACGTTCATGCCCTTCGGAATAGTCATGACGGGTATCGGTATCATTTCTCTGGCCGGTGTGGTGGTAAATAATGCCATTGTGCTAATCGACTATATACAGAAACTCCGGGAACGCGGGCTATCAAAAATAGAAGCGATTATTCAGGGCGGAAAAACCCGTCTGCGTCCCGTTATCCTGACTGCGATCACCACCGTGCTCGGACTTATACCGTTGACGGCCGGAATCAACATTGATTTCATTGGTTTGTTCAAAGGGGATTTCAGCAAGTTCATCCAGTTTGGCGCCGAAAGTTCACAATGGTGGGCGAACATGGGAGTTGCCGTCATTTTCGGCCTGCTGTTCGCAACAGCACTGACGCTGATATTTGTACCGGTTATGTACTATATGCTGGCCGATACGGTTGATGAACTGGTTGCTAAAATCCGCGGTAAAAAAACAGAACCGGACAGGGGCGAAGCTCTGCCCTCTGAAGTCTGATAATTTTAAACCCGGCGTGCAGCCGGGTTTTTTTTTGAATGAATTCAGCCCGGACATTCCACAAAATTCATATATTCTTCATTTAAAAATCGTAAATTTAAAATAAAAATCGTAATGCGACTGTTACTTGTGGAAGATGACAAATCTCTCGGAGAGACCATTCGATCCAACCTTGAATCCGAACGGTTCATTGTTAAACTGATTTCCGATGGGTTGCAGGCTCTGGATGAAATCCTTGTCGAATCCTACGACCTGGTTATTCTCGATATTATGCTTCCGGGTATGAACGGTCTGGAAATCTTGAAAAAAATCCGAAAGGAAAATATCACTACCCCCATCCTTCTCCTGACTGCCAGAAATCAGATTGAAGACCGGGTTACAGGTCTGGACAGCGGTGCTGACGACTATCTGTCCAAACCGTTTGCTTTTGCCGAATTACTGGCCCGGATACGCGCCCTGCTGCGCCGCGGTTCGGCAAACAAAAGTCCGGTTATTCGCTTAAAAGGCCTCTCTGTTGATACCCTCGCGCATGAACTGAAAGTCAACGATAAACCGGTCGTTTTAACAAACAAAGAATTCTCGATTCTCGAATTTCTGCTGTACAATACGGACAGGATTGTTTCACGCCTGTCGATTGCGGAGCATGTTTGGGATGATAACTTTGATATGATGACCAATGTAGTCGATGTGCATATTAAAAACCTGCGTAAAAAAATCGAACTCGCCGGAGGAGCGAATGTGATTGAAACCCGTCGCGGCCTGGGCTATATCATTAAGAGCAAGCGCTGATGTTTCACTCAATCAAAACCCGGCTTACGCTTTTTTATACCTTGATTGTATTTCTGCTGTTTATAATATCAGCCGGCCTGCTTTATTTCGGATTGCAGAAACTGTTGATCAGTCAGCTGGATCATGAATTGCATTTGTACGCCGATGTGATAGAAGACAGTTATAATCCGCAGAACAATAGTTTTGAATTCCTGGAGGAAGGAACGGAACTTTCTCAGGCGATCCGCAGGGACTGGGTACGAATCCTGAGAACGGATTCAACAATTGTGTTCAACTCGGACCGATTCGCCGAAACGAATATTCGATTCCCGTTTAAAAAAGCCGTACAATTGAAACTGCATGATTCCATGTATCGTGAATTCTCAACAGTCTTCGGTCGAAATTATCGCAGTATCATTTTACCTGTGCGAAATGATAAAATGAAATCGAATTTCGGCTGGGTTGAAGTCGCAAAATCGACGCATGATCTTTACCACCCGATAAAAGCATTGCGCAAACTGATGGTTCTGGCCACTCCGTTTATTCTGCTGGTTATTGGGCTGATCAGCTATTTCATGGTACAGCGTTCTTTCCGGCCGCTGGCCGGCATTTCAAAAAAAATCAATGAAATCAGTTCCTCCAATTTGGAAGACCGTCTGCCGGTGGAGAATCCCCATGATGAGATCGGGCAGATCGCCATTCAGTTCAATGATCTGCTGCAGCGGCTTGACATGTCTTTCAAAAAGCAAACACGCTTGCTGACTGATGTTGCGCACGAATTAAAAACACCTTTGGCTGTGCTGCGCAGCCACTGGGAGCAGGAGGCTGAAAATGAATTACTGCCGGTTTCTTTGCGATATAAACTATCGTCGGATATTGAAGAAATCGCCAGGCTTTCGAAAATGGTCAATGATCTGCTGCTGCTTTCACAATCAGAGCACAAGGAACCTCCCTTCAAATTCGAGTCAGTCAATATGGGAATCTTGCTGAATATTGTCGTTGATGACATGCGGGTACTTGCGGCAGAAAAAAAACAGAAGATTGTTCTGGATTCCGATCAGCCTGCAACTGTATCAGCCGATGAACATTATTTACGCCGTTTGTTTACGAATCTTCTTGATAACGCGATAAAATATTCCCCGAACGGGAGTGAAATCAAAATAACTCTCAGACAGCGGGACGGCATGGCGGAAACAAAAATTGAGGATAACGGTATTGGAATTTCCGAAGAAGAACTGCCGTTTATTTTCGACCGTTTATACCGCTCGAACAAGGCACGCAGTCGCAGACAAGGCGGAAACGGACTGGGACTGTCGATTTGCCGGTGGATCGTCGCAGCGCATGGCGGGAGCATAACAGTCGAAAGTGAACCGGATAAAGGAACAACATTCAGCGTATTTTTACCATTAACTGAATAGTCCTTCATAAAATCTTCATCTTCATTTCGTATTTTTTCTCAGTGACTTACGAGGTGTTGAATGAAGCGAATTGCACTCCTGATATTTCTGTGTATTAACCCGATCGTATTAAGCCAGACAATCCGGCATCTCGATTTGGAAAGTTGTATCCGGTTGGCCTTACAGAACAGCCATCTGCTGAAGAAAAGTTATTTTCGTGAGCAAAGTTCCCGAACAGATTTTAAAATTGAAAAAACCAACTATTTACCAAAGGCAAATCTCTCGGTATCACACGATCAGTTATTTTACCCGCCTTACGATTACCGGCGTCAGGATGTCCTGCTGCAACTGGACTGGGTGGCCGGCGCCTGGTATGTGAACAGCGCGGAAAGTGCAAAATTGCACCTGGCGGCCAGACAAGTCGCTACTCAAAGTGTGAAGCTCACCGTTATTCATCAAACAATTACCCGCTTTCTGGCTGTTCTGCAAATCAGCGGACAGCTGAAGATGCTGCAAGCCAGGCATGAGTTACTGGAAAAACATCGTCAATTAACCGAAGCGCTCTGGAAATCGGGCTTTCGCACCCGGCTCGATTTGTTGCAGAATGAAACGGCGTTGTCCGAAAACGAACTGGCCATTGCCGCGGCAAAATCGGAAAAAGATAAACTCACCATTGCCCTGGCCGGATTTATCGGTTTATCTGATTCCAAAACCCTGATTATTAATCCGTCCGATCTCAATTCAGATAATCTGCCACCGGTAGTCGGGGGAGATTTACAGCGTCACCCCCTGTTACAAAAGTACCATCTTGATATATCAGCCATCCGTGCCCGTAAGGCAACGATACGTGCTTCCCTGCTGCCGAGGATTGAATTGTACGCCGGCTACGAAGTTGATCGAGATCCAACGGCGGAAGGTGATTTCTGGCAGTTCGGAGGCGGATTGCAGATACCGTTGTTTCAATGGAATCGGAGCAGTATTCAAAAACAGAAATATGAATCCGACGCTTTAGCCGCCCAGGCCGAAATGGACCACGTCCGCCGGGAATTATCGATACGGATGGAATCTCTGCAACGGGAGATCCAGAAAAACCGGGAAATGCTTGTCATTCAAAAACAGCGTTTGAAAAATTTGAAAGAAGCATCAGGTCTCGCGGCCGGGCAATACCGGGCGGGACTAATCACTAATCTTGAGTTTCTTTCCCTTCAGCAGCAATTTACGGAAGCACAAATTGAAAACCGACAAACCACAATCCGGCTGATACAGTCTGTTTATGACTATTATTTGCTGATCAACCAACCCGAAAAAATAATGCCGGGTCTGAAGGATGAACAGCCTTGAAAATTTCAAACCTGAAGATTAACGGTTTCCGTACAGAGGAAAAAATGACAGCAAAACTAAAAGCGTTTCTGCTCTCTCTACTATTAATTGCCGCCTGTTCACCGGGCAACGAGTCCGGGCCTGCCGCAAAACCGACGCCCTTTCGTGTTAAACTTCAACCAGTACAGCGCCGGGATATGAGCCGGCATGCGATGCTGTATGGCGTAGTTACATTACGACGACAAGCTTTCCTGGCTTCGCAATTCGACGGTCGGTTGTCCGAATTTATGCTGTTGCCGGGTAACCATGTCAGGCGCGGTGAACAAATCGGACTGATCATCCCCCCGCTTCGGGAAGCCCTGCTGCATTCAGAGACAGGCTCCTCACAGGAAATTACCGAGGTATTGCAGAACCAGATGCGCAAAATTGTACTGACCAGCCCGATCAGCGGGGAAATACTGGCTGTCTATCGCCAGAACGGCGATGTTGTTCAAAGCGGCGAGCACATCGCTGAAATCGGGGATATTTCCCTCCTCGATGTTCGGGTGGAGCTTCCCCTGCGCTACCTCTCCGCTGTTTCTGAAAACCAAGTATTCACCGTACATTTCATCGATTTTCCGCATAAGGATCTGCAATTGTACCTTGAGGCTATAGTTGGTATGACGGATGAATCGAGACAAACAGTACCTTTACGGTTGCGCCTGAACAACCCGGAGGGTCTGTTCCGGCCGGGAATGAAGGTAAAAATTGATATGATCGTCACCCGCCATGAACAAACATTAACCGTTCCACGCATCGCCCTGGTTGAGGAAGAAGGTGTGTTCAGCGTTTTTATTTTTCTGAACGGGAAAGTGAGCAAAAGAAAAGTTCAACCCGGTATTTTTACCGAAGCTGCAGTTGAAATTATCGATGGGTTGAATGATTCGGACAAGGTGGTAACCGGGAAAGTTTACTCGCTGGTTGACGGCATGGAGGTTACTCCCCGATGAAAGCCCTATCGCGGTTTGCGGTTGAAAATCGCCTTGCCGTTATTTTTACGGCTCTCTTTCTTGCCTTCATCGGATTATACCTGATTCCACAAATTCCACAGGGTGTATTCCCCGATGCGTCGTTCCCGCGCATCGCAGTTATCGTCGATTTCGGGCTTGCCCCTCTCAAGCAAATGGAAATGGAAATCAGCAAACCGATCGAGGAAGCTGCTATGATGGTGCCCGGGGTGAGACTGGTGCGTTCATCCATAAGCCGCGGTTCCGCAGAAATCAACATAGATTTTGACTGGCATGAGGATATGTTTCGCGCATATCAGCTGGTGCAGGCCCAGATGAGTGGGATTCGGAGCCGTCTGCCGCAGGGAATAAAAATGGAAGTCCGCCGATTCACCACCAGCACTTATCCCGTCGCCGGGTTCAGTCTGTATTCGGATAAACGGGACCTGTTGCAGCTGACCGATCTGGCCGTGTACACTATCCGGCCGCAACTGGCCGGCATACCGGGTGTGTACAATATCGAGGTGATGGGCAAAAAATTGCGTGAATACTGGATTAATCTCGATCCGATAAAAATGGCGGCACACCGCCTCGATGTGCAGCAAATAGTCGAAATCCTGAAACAAAACAACCAATTACAGTTTGTCGGAAGAATGAATGAATTCAACAAGCTGTATCTCAATATCATTGATAATCGTTATCAACATCTGGAGGATTTGAACAAAATAATCATTTCCCGGCGGGGGAGCACCCCGGTTTATCTCGAACAAATTGCTGAAATTGAACCGGCGATCAGGGAATCATTTATTACCTGTGAAAGCGAACATCGGCCCGCCATAATGCTTACCGTGATCAAACAACCCGGAACCAACGCGGTAACGATCATGGAAGAGGTACAGCAGCGACTGAATGAATTACGGAACAATCTTCCGCCGGACGTACAGATCCGTAAATGGTACGATATGACGGATTTCATTAAATCTTCTATCGGCAGTGTGCGGGACAGTATTTTTATCGGCGCCCTTCTGACTTTTATCATCCTGCTCTTGTTTCTACACCGATTCCGGATCACACTTTTAACCGTGGTGATCATCCCGGTAGCCCTGCTGATCACTTTTATTTTTATTAAAATCAGCGGCACAAACCTCAGCCTGATGAGCCTCGGCGGAATGGCTGCTTCGATCGGAATACTGGTCGATAACGCCATTGTAGTGGTGGAAAATATTGAGCGGTTTCTTGAGGAAGGATATTCGCAAAAATCGGCGGTGATCGAAGCGACCCGTGAAATAATCTCTCCGCTGCTCAGCGCTACCCTGACGACCCTGGTGGTTTTCCTTCCGCTTGTTTTCCTGACCGGTGTGCCCGGTATATTCTTTCGTGCGCTGGCGACGACGCTGTCCATAGCCATCATGGTTTCGATGCTGCTGGCTGTGTTTTTAACTCCTGCGCTGGCGGTAGTCCTGATCTCCACGAAAAAAAGAAGCGGCGGACGTTTCATGCCGGTCCTTATTCAACTGCAGCAAAAGATCATGCGGTCTGTATTGAAAAAACCCGCCCCGGTTTTGTCGGCGACCCTGGTGCTGGCGGTTATTGCCGTTGTTTCCTACATAAATATCCCCAGCGGTTTTCTGCCTGAATGGGATGAGGGTACGATTGTTCTCGATTACATCGCGCCGTCAGGAAGTTCTCTGGAAGGAACGCGCGGCATGCTCAAATCAATTTCGGATTACCTGACGCAAATCCCGGAAGTGGACGTTTACTCTCTCCGCACCGGGCGCAGTCTGGCGCATCCGCGAACACATCCCAATGATGGTGATTATGTGATTAACCTGAAAAAAGACCGGCAGCGCTCTACTTTTGAAATTATGGATGAACTCCGTGAATTCATCAAACAGGCAGAACCCCGGCTGGAACCGGAGATATTTCAGGTATTGCCGGACCGTCTTAACGATTTGAGTGGCGAAATCGCGCCGATAGTGATAAAGGTATTCGGAAGCAACCTGAACCTGATACAGGAACTTGCCGGACTGATTGCGGATTCGCTTGAAACAGTACCGAATGTCGTCGATGTTTATCCCGGGTTCGCTAAAGGTGAACCGGAACTCAGGGTACACATTCGTCCGGAAGCTGCAACACGATTCGGGATATCCGTCGAATCCGCTGCGCAGGCTGTTCAAATCGCCCTGTGGGGCGGCGTACCGACCAATATGCTTGAAGGAATAAAGGTTATTCCGATTCGTATCCGTTACCCGAAAGCGGATTACGATCAGCTGGCAAAGATTCGCAGCCTGCCGATTTATATTTCACAGACAGACCGTGTGGTTCTGCTGGATGAAATTGCCGAGATTGACAGGGTTCCCGGCAAAACCGATATTAATCATGAGAATCTCAGCCAGGTGATAAATATAAAAGCCCGGATTTCCGGCCGCGATCTCGGAAGTATAATGGAAGATGTTCAATCCATGCTTAAATCTATCGCAGTACCTCCGGGAGTGACCGTTCTGATCGGCGGACAGTTCGAAAGTCAGCAACGAGCATTCCGGGAATTATTGTATATTTTACTGTTCGGAATATTACTGGTATTCTCAATTCTGCTGTTTGAATTCAAATCATTTCGCACCGCGGGTGTTATCCTGCTGGGAACCGTACTTTCGGTTACGGGTGTCTTTCTGCTGTTGTGGCTGACAGGTATTCCGCTGGATATTTCCGCCTTCATGGGTATGATCATGATCATTGGCGTAGTGGTGAATAACGGCATCCTGCTGATCGATTATGCAGAAAAATACATGGCAAACGAACCCGACCTGCCGACGGCGATTTTACAGGCGGGTCGCGTACGCATGCGTCCCATTCTAATGACCATGCTGGCCACAATCTTCGGTTTTCTGCCTCTGGCGTTGGCGATTGGAGAAGGTGCTGAAATGCTGCAACCCCTGGCTGTTTCAATGATCGGCGGCATGAGTCTGTCGGTTTTGCTGTCACTTTTTTTAATACCGGCATTGTATTATTTTGCCAACCACCGACGGGTTGAATTGCAAACACGATAACACCGGAATTAGTTCAACGGTAAAAAGCTGAATGATTCGTAAATACTCCGCAGCCTGTTTAATTCCGATAAACCTTTTTTCATTTCATACCCGGCTTTCTTCATTTCACCTTGCCCTGTTTCGGTTTTTTTGAATAAATTGCGTTTTATTAATTAATCTGGATTCAAAATGAAAATCGCACTTATTCAGCAACACGCATCAAAAGATATAAACGACAACAAACACCGCGGTTTAGAGGCGACACGCGAAGCGGCGGGGAATGGCGCAGACATTATTTGTTTCGCGGAGCTGGCATTCACCCCCTTCTACCCGCAGGAAAAAGCCGCCGGCAATCTTCACGCTCTGGCAGAAACTATACCGGGTCCGACTACGAAAATTTTCGCCGAAATCGCACGTGAATTCGGCGTGGTAATTATACTGAACCTGTTCGAGCGGGATGGCGACAAAACCTACGATTCCTCACCGGTAATCGATGCGGACGGTTCACTGCCGGGGGTAACGCGCATGATCCACATTACGGATTACCACTGTTTTTACGAGCAGGATTATTATGCTCCCGGCGACAAAGGAGCGGCGGTTTATGAAACGAAGTTCGGCAAGATCGGCATCTCTATCTGTTACGACAGGCATTACCCCGAATACATGCGCGCCCTCGCGCTGAACGGCGCTGAGATCGTTTTCATCCCGCAGGCCGGCGCGTTGGGCGAATGGCCGGAAGGTTTGTACGAAGCGGAACTGCAGGTGGCGGCATTTCAGAACGGATATTTCACCGCATTATGCAATCGCGTTGGAGCGGAAACCTCTCTGAATTTTGCCGGGGAATCTTTCGTCTGCAATCCACGCGGGGAAATTATCGCCCGGGCCGGACAAGGAATGGATGAAATATTATACGCCGAAATTGATTTGTCACTGGTTAATGAATCACATGCCCGGAGGTTGTTCATGCGCGACCGCAGACCGGAGTTGTATGCGGATTGGCTGGGGAAATAGGTTAGCGGTTTATTAGTTTAAGAGTTTAAGAGTTCGGGAGCTTATTTGAATCGACTTTCAGCGGTCTACCCTTCAACTTTGCAACTCTTAAACTTTTAAACGCCCCCCCACCTAAATAAGACTAACGGAATTGAAATGAAACATATCCAAATATTCACCGACGGAGCCTGCTCCGGCAACCCGGGTCCGGGGGGCTACGGCACGATTTTAAAATTCAACGGGCACGAAAAAGAACTGTCCGCCGGGTATAAAAACACGACCAATAACCGCATGGAACTGCGCGCCGTAATCGCAGGGCTGGAACAACTGAAAGAAAAATGCAGGGTTACGGTTTATTCCGATTCCAAATATATCGTGGATGCCGTCAACCAGGGCTGGGCACGACGCTGGCGGGCCAATCGTTGGATGCGCAATAAAAAAGAGCGGGCGCTGAATCCCGATCTGTGGGACAGGCTGCTGTCACTGATCGAACAGCATGACGTTCGTTTTGTTTGGGTGAAGGGTCACGCCGGGCACCCGGAAAATGAGCGTTGTGATGAGCTGGCGGTTGCCGCTTCTCAATCCCGGGACCTTCTGGATGACCAATGAATAACAATCTTTTCGATAACATTCCGGAATCTCTGAACAATGAGCTGTTTGAGACTCTGTATGCCTCTTCCGGTTTGAAAATTGAGCGGATCGTTTCGGAGGGACAGTCAACAGCGGCAGGTGAATGGTATGATCAGCAGTGGAATGAGTGGGTGGTTTTGCTGCAAGGCTCTGCCGGCTTGCGATTTGAAGATGAGAATGAAACCATTACGCTGAAGGCGGGAGATTATATTTTTATTAAGGCCCGCCGCCGACACCGGGTGGAATGGACTTCAACCAGAGAAAAATGCATCTGGCTG
>JAJRVZ010000212.1 GCA_024277055.1 Calditrichota bacterium | reverse complement strand
GAACTGGAACTGGATGTCAACCTGGCAAAGCGGGCCGGGATATTGCACGATATCGGCCGGGCGCTTGAACGCTCGACAGATTCCAATCACAGTCAACTGGGCTTTGACATTTGTAAAAAATACAATGAACATCCGGTTGTGTTGAATGCCATCGCCGCCCATCATGGCGGAGAAGAGGTCATATCACCCATCGCGGTAATTGTGCAGGCGGCCAACGATATCAGTAGTACAAGACCCGGGGCCAGGCGCGAGGTTATAGAAAACTTCATCAAACGGATGAAAAAACTGGAGGCCATCGCCGAATCGTTTGACGGGGTTCGTCACAGTTACGCTATTCAGGCGGGGAAGGAAATCCGCGTAATTGCCGCCCACGATAGAGTAGAAGACGGGCAACTGGAAAGTCTTGCCGAAGAGATTGCCCATAAAATTCAGGATGAAATTGATTACCCCGGTCAGGTACGGGTGGTTGTCATTCGTGAGTTCAGAGGAATGGACTACGCCTGATATGATAAATATACTTTTTATCGGCGATATCGTCGGCGAAGACGGTATTTCACTTACGCTGGACCTGCTGCCCAGGTTGCGCAGCGATTTTCAAACACAACTGGTGATTGCCAACGGTGAAAATGCGGACCGCGGCAAAGGACTGCGTGTAAATTCCGCCAGAAGGTTGCACGACGCCGGGGTTGATGTAATCACTTCCGGTAACCATATCTGGGAATCAAAAAAAGATTCCGCCCTGAATGCGAGCATACCCTACGTTCTGCGACCGCACAATTATCATGTCGAAAATCCCGGCAAGGGCGTTCACGAAGTGCAGATCATGAACGGACTGGTGGTTCGGGTAATCAACCTGCAGGGAAAAAGTTTTATGTTTCCGATTGATTGTCCGTTCAATGCGGCCGATGAACTGCTGGGCAGTAATGGACGCCAGAACGGTATAAATATCATCGATTTTCATGCGGAATCCACTGCCGAGAAAATGGCTTTCGGCTGGTATGTTGACGGTCGTGCCAGCCTGGTGATCGGAACCCACACCCACGTACAAACTTCCGACGATCGTATTTTTCCGAACGGAACAGGCTATATCACCGATGCCGGCATGACCGGTCCGCATAACGGGGTGATCGGAATGAAAAAAGAGCTCGCTATTCGCCGTTTTCGCCGGCATACACCGGTCTATTACGAACTGGCAAAGGGCGATTTGAGATTGAACGGTCTCGTTGCTGCCATTGATGAAAGCAATGGTAAATGTACCAATATCCGGCGGTTGAATTTTTCCAAGGCGGAGTACAATGCAGGAAAAGCTAATTGACGGCAAACTTGTCAGCGCTCATTTAAGAGAAAAACTCACAAAAGAGGTAAAAGAGCTTAAAGCTTCCGGTATTACACCGGGACTGGTTGTAATTCTGGTCGGTGAAGACCCGGCTTCTCAGGTGTATGTTCGCAATAAAGAACGGGCCAGCCGCAGGCTGGGCATGAATTCCGGAACCATTCAACTGCCTGCCGGAACTGATGAGCGGGAATTGCTTTCGCAGATAGATCGGTTGAATAATGATCCCGCCTGCCACGGTATTCTGGTACAGTTGCCGTTACCCGCGCATATAAACGAGAAAAAAGTGCTGATGCACATTCGACCGGAAAAAGATGTGGACTGTTTTCATCCGCAAAACGTCGGCAAACTGGTCGCCGGCGATCCCTATGTTTTACCCTGTACTCCGGCCGGAATTCTGGAAATGCTGAAGTTCTACAAAATTCAAACGGCCGGCCGGCATGCCGTTATAGCCGGTCGCAGCAATATAGTCGGAAAACCGATGGCCAATCTGCTGGTACAAAAAAATGATACCGCCAATTGTACGGTTACGGTGGTTCACAGCCGCACACCGGATATCGCAGCATTTTCCCGTTCTGCGGATATTCTTATTGCCGCCATTGGTAAACCGCGGTTTTTCAAAGCCGATATGATAAAGGAAGGCGCCGTTGTCATCGACGTTGGAATTAACCGTATCGGGGCGGACAATGAAAAGGGTTACCGGTTGGTCGGGGATGTTGATTTTGACGATGTCTTACCCAAAGTGAGCATGATAACGCCGGTACCCGGCGGGGTGGGACCGATGACCATTACCATGCTGTTGTTCAATACGGTAACGGTTGCCCGCCACACGAATTGATCTCAATACTTCAGATCTGCGATAATTCTTAAAATTAGACAAAATTTAACCGAACGGACGTGTTCATTAATTTCCGGTAATTGATGCCGAATATGGATACAAAAACTAATACGGGAATTTCATGTTCGATTCAATCAGTAATACCAATCTCGTTCTCGCCGTCCTGCTGGCGGTCCTGGTGATTCAGTTTGTTTTTGTAGTTCGCGTGGTGGGCATGATGCGCATGCTGCGAAGATACCTGAACGAAGTCCGTTTTTTGTTCAAACAAATCGGCAACCTGGACACGACCCGTAAAAGAGCCATGTACGATTACCGTTCCTGCCAGTATTGCAAACACCGCCAATCCTTCATTCTCATCGGCGATCAGAATGCCTACGACGATTTTTATTACAAATGCAATAAGCGCAAGGTAACTATCAGCCTTGCCGATACCTGTGACGCTTTCGAACGTGATTTTCAGCTGAAATAACCAAATCTTTTTTTCCGCACACTTGAACCATTCCCCGGTTTTTTTTAACCTTGAAAAAAACCGGAATTACATGACCCGATCTTTATTAAAAGAATATTTACAGCCGGAAGTCCTTTCACGGGTTTCCAGCCTCGAGTTACGGGCAAAACTGGTAGTGGAAGGCTTCATCACCGGTTTGCATAAAAG
>JAJRVZ010000211.1 GCA_024277055.1 Calditrichota bacterium | reverse complement strand
CCTCTCGCACGCGGATGACGAACCGGTCCCGCGAAATAGAACTTCTCGCCTCCGGCTTTACCGCTGAAATTAACAATACCCGGCTCATTATCCACCATTAATTCAGGAATTTGCAATTCAATCCCGTTGTTCGGTGTTTCGAGCGTAAGAATGCCGAAATCAAGATCCAGATCATTAAAATACCAGTGCTTCAATTTTTCACCGTCTGCAGTTTTCACATTGCGAACGGTATTTATAACAAGCGGATCGCCTTCTACTACGGCACGCAGATTAATAATATCAATTTTATTACTGCCGGTTTCTATTTTTATATCTCCGCTGAGGGATTCGATATGTTCTACAACATCCGCCAGCCATAATTCTCCACGTTCAATATGTACCTGACCTTCAACCAGTTTCGGTGAATCCGGAGTGCCTTCGATTTTTAATGCAATGGTAGCGAATGACGCGCCATCGACAAAAAACGGTTCCCATTGCGGCAACATGGATAAAATATCGCCGTCGAATTTTACATCCAGGTTGATACTGCCGTTGGAGTACAGCGGAAAATTTCCGTTCCCTTCAAAATGATAATGACCGCTGTGGACCATAACAAAACGTTAGATATTGATGAAATGGTTTTTATACTCCAGAAAACTTTCACCCTGCGGTAACGAATCGGATAATTCCAGTTTCAGGCGATCGAATGGAATTCCTTCAACCTGCCCGTCATTCATGGTAATGCTTCCCTTGATGGAAGGAGCAGTGAGTTTCCCGTTAATTTCCCAGCGGTAAGAACCGAATCCCCGGACAAAATCCGCTTTGCCCAGAAAGGTTCGCAAAATATAATCGGAATCAATATCATCGCCTTCCGCAACAGCCTGAACCGTTTTTTCGGACCAGTCCACCGCCCCTTTACCTTTCAAAACCGGCAAATTATTCAAAGCAATACGCAGGGAATCGATTCGTGTTTCGGTGGAATCGGAGTGTATGAGGCAGTCCAGACGATAATAGCCTACATCGCGAACAGTAAATTTATCCGCCGTTAATTGTGCCGTCACCCGAGGATTATCCATCTGCCCCTTAATACCGACTTCTCCCATCAGTTCACCGTATCCGTAACCGGTGGTATCCGAAACAAATTGATTCAATCGAAACTTGTTCAACCGGATGGAAGCAAATACCTGGTTTTCCCGATTCAAATTGATATCCACGGTAGACATGAGTTCATTCGCAGATGCAAATTGCCCGTTAAGAAAATCCGGACCGAGTTTCAAATCAAAATTGCCCTTAAAGCGTCTGAAAGTCAGCTGACCTTCGATGCTTTTTATCTTTTCAAGCAAATCTTTTACCCGTGCGCTGAAAATAAATTTCTGATCCGGTTCGTTTTTCCTGAATACCTGAATCTCACTGTGCAGGTCATCCACTCCGCCGACGATGATACCTTCAATCTGATAGCCTTTAAGAATATCCGCAACCCAGGGACGACTGGTATAGATCTGCAAAGGCAAATTTTCAAGATAGCCGAAGTTTATCGCCGGATGATCGAATATGTCAGCGATTTGCAGACTGAAAATAAAGTCGTGCTTATAGGACCGGTTCATCGATAAATCGAAAATGCCTTCATGTAAATTGGTTCGACCGGTGATATGCATCAACGAATCACTGTTTTGTGAAAACAGATAACTCCAGGTGCCCTGCAGTTCCTTGTTCCTGAGATTGCCCTGCAGAAAAAGATCCAATTTTTGATCCGCCTCGGAAAGCCTGTCAAAGAACAGATGTTTACCCGTATGAACG
Organism: Calditrichota bacterium; assembly: GCA_024277055.1. Taxonomy (GTDB): domain Bacteria; phylum Calditrichota; class Calditrichia; order JAJRVZ01; family JAJRVZ01; genus JAJRVZ01. The sequence goes on along the minus strand of JAJRVZ010000211.1, from coordinate 1,403 downwards.
GAAACCGATGTCGAAGCGGTAAATTCCATATTTTCCAGATTCAGTCCTGCACGCGAGGAAAATTGATAGTCAAAAAGGTTGAAATTCAGTTTTCTCAGGTCTAACCGGAGATTATTCACTGCTATTTCCGCTTGAACACTTTTTACCGGCTGTTCATTGAAAACGATCTTCGGCGCACGTAAGTTAAAATTCCCGGTCATCTTGTTTGCGGATAAAACGAAATCACCCTTCAGGTTTAAATGGGATCCGTTAAACTTATCGGTGCGCATGTATTGTGAAAAGGAAACCATCCGTAACCGGTCGCTATATATATGGGCTTTCAGCTCTGGCCTGAAAATATTATCGATAGTGCCGGTAATGGTAAATGGTGAACCTGAAACAGAACCGCTGATGCTGTCCACCAGAACTTTATTCTCGACAATCCGTGCATTGAATACGATATTTTCCAGTTCTGATTTGTATAAACGCGCTGAAAGGTCTTTCAAGCGGATGGTGCCGTTGATCTTCAGGCTGTCCTGTACAAATCCGTTGGCGGTTAAATAGATCCGGGCATCCACCTTGCCTTCGGCGATATGCATCCAGTCGGGACGTTCGAACACCTGAATATTTTCAACGGGATAGTCATTTAATTCGCTGCGAACCGTTACCTGCTCTTCCGGAATATTGATAACGGCATTTATGCTGGCGGATTCTGCGGTTCCGTAAAGCAATTTTCCATTCAGCGTGAGATGAATATTTCGTGTGTTCTGACCGTTAAGCCAGCCATTCAGATTTGATGCCAGTACGATAAACTCACTATCGTTTTTCTGAAAAAGAATTCGACCGTTTTGCAACTCAATTTTATCTATAGCCAGAAAACGGTTCAATATCTGAATGATATTCACGGTATCGCTCATTGCCGAACCGGATGTCTCCAGGGACGCCAGGGTTTTATTTCCGAACACAAGCCTGGGTTCAATCAGTTTGATTTCTTTGATCGCCTTTTGTGGTTCGTCGAGGCTGGACAGCAGGATCAGCGGATTATAACTGAATGATATTTCATTAATTATGATATTTACATTCTGCCGATGGCTGAGAAAACGAAGGTCCCTGACATGAAGCGAAAGCAGTCCCAGTTCGATGTTCTCAATGCTTACCATTCGCTGCCCGTCGTCATTCAGCTTTTCACTGATATACCGCTTCAACTGCTTGTCTACTCCTGTCCACGAAAGGGTATAGGGTAAAGTAAACAGCAACAGAAAAATCAACGCAAATGTTAACAGAAAAATGAAAAATATTTTTTTCATTGGAAAATAATTAATCGTCCCTGAATTTCATCGATGAATATTGAAACCGCCAGGTCGTAAAACGGTTCCTTTACACCCCGGATTATATTTTAATTAAGCATATAAATTTAAATGAAT
>JAJRVZ010000210.1 GCA_024277055.1 Calditrichota bacterium | reverse complement strand
TCGGGCTGTGCCGGGAATTGTTCCAGCTGTTGAATCTCCTGACTCTTTTTTTTCTCCTGCTGTTCGATAAACTCCGGCGGGTTTATAAAACTATCCAGATACTTTTTGCTTTTCAGTTTTCTAACCGGCGTTCGCGGATTGTCATCAATACTTACGTCACTTTTCCGCTGGATGTGGGGCGCATGGTAATCGATCAAATTTTCAATTGACAGGCAACGGTCGATAAAAGTTTCGACCTCGTCAAGCCCGTAGCGATCGATGTACTTCCGGATGCGCATGGCGTGGTTGGCCATTTCATCCATCATTTTACGGTTGGTGTGTGAAAACCAGTAATTGTTTTTAAAAAAATCACAATGAGCGTAAACGTGAGCCATAACCAGTTTCTGATCAACTATGGCATTGCTTTCCAGAAGATATGCGTAACAGGGGTCTGTATTAATAACCATTTCGTAAATCTTGGACAGACCGTATTCGTATCCTTTGCTCAATTGGTCATATTCCATACCGAAACGCCAGTGCGGGTACCGAACCGGAAACCCTGCTTTGGCCGCAATTTCATTCACCTGCTCAAATTCAAGAATTTCAAATATCACAAAATAGAAATCCAGACCATATTCGCGGGCATAGCCGGCTATCTCTTCCTTGTATCTTGCCAATTCGCCGGTGAGGATCATTTACCTTTCCCCAGAAATGTTTTGATAGAATCATAAATCGCATCCCTGTCCGGGATCACCGAGGTCATTACATTATCATCTTCTTCGAAGTGTTTTTCGATATCTTCGATGAACTGACCGCTTCCGTAAGCACTTTCCACCTGTCCGTAACAAAACATATTTACATTGGGCAGTATGCGTTCTTCAAGTATCTGCATACAGGTCCGGTTATCTTCTTTCGACCAGTTATCCCCGTCAGAAAAATGAAAGGGATAAATATTCCATTCTGCCGCGGGATAATCCTTCTCAATGATGTTGGCACACATGCTGTATGCGGAAGATATCACCGTTCCGCCGCTTTCTTTAGTGGTAAAGAATGTTTCCCGGTCGACTTCATGCGCCACGGCATCGTGAATGATGAAACGGGTTTGTAATCCTTTGTAATTCGCCCTCAACCAGGTATCAATCCAGAAGGATTCGATGCGCACGATTTCTTTCTGTTCATCCCACATCGATCCGGAAACATCCATCATGTAAATTATCACTGCATTGCTTTGCGGAAGTTTGGTGGTTTTCCACGATCGATAACGCATATCTTCCTTAACGGGAACAATAATCGGGCGTACCGGATTGAATTCTTTTGAAATGATTTGTCGTTTCAACGCCTCTTTATAGGTGCGCTTGAAATGACGCAGGCTATCCGGTCCTGTACGTCGGATGGCCGAGTAACGATCCGATTTACTGACGATTTCCTTTTTACCCTTCGGTTCTATCTTTGGCAGCTCCAGTTCCTCGCCCATAATTTCCGCCAGTTCTTCCAGCGAGATTTCAACTTCCCGCAGATGCCGGCCCGGCTGGTTGCCTGCGGTTCCCTGTCCGTCACCGTTGTCTACCGGTTTGCCCTTTTCACCGTCGCCCTGTCCGACGCCCCCGCTGTCGGATTTGCCGTAACGAAACTTCGGCAGGTCTATCTGCGGCACAGGAATCGAAACAGCCTCTTTCCCGCGCCGGCCGATCATTTCACCCTGGGAGATATATTTACGCAGGTTTTGTTTTACTTTGCCGCGGACAATTTTTTTAAACCTGTTATGATCTTCTTCGATGCTAAGGATCACCGGAACTTACCCCTCTTCTTTCATGTCACCACGGGCAAAGATACTGGCTACGTAGTTCAGAACATCCGTCGAACAAACTTCACAGTAGCCGTAATTTTTTACAAGACGTGTCTTAACCACATCGATTTTTTCCTGCGTGTCCTTGTCAACAATATTGGATACCAGGCTGGTTAATTTGATGGAATCCTTCTGGTCTTCAAACAGTTTCATTTCCAGCGCACGGTGCAGACGCTCATTGGTTTTATAATCGAATTTCTTACCGTCCACCGCCAGTGCGCCGATATAGTTCATGATCTCTTTGCGGAAATCATCTTTGCGTGATTCGGGTATATCTATTTTTTCCTCGATGGAACGCATCAGGCGTTCATCCGGTTCTTCATCTTCACCGGTGTATTTATTGCGAACTTTCTCCTTCTGCGTATAGGCCTTTACATTGTCAATATAATTGGCACATAATTTAGTGATGGCATCTTCATCCGCACTGATTGCGCGCTGTACTTCATTCTTAACAATTTCGGCATATTCCTGCTTTACCGTACCGAGCAGCTCCCTGAAACGGGTTTTCTGCTCTTCACTGTTGAGCAGGCTGTGGTGGCGTAGTCCGCTTTCCAGTTCATTCAACACCATGAATGGATTGATACATGTCTCTTCCACATCATTTACAAGCGCATTACTGATCTTATCCTGAATATAGCGTGGAGAAATACCTTCCATTCCTTCTCGCTGAACTTCTTTCCGTAATTCCTTTACGTTGTCTTCCGTAAATCCAGGTAAACTTTTTCCATCGTAAAGTTTCAGTTTCTGCAGTAAGGTCAGGTTGTGTTTTTTAGGTTCTTCAAGCCGCGTCAGAATGGCCCACATCGCCGCCATTTCGATGGTATGCGGTGCAATATGTTTGCCGGTTATCTTTTTGACATTGTAATCTTTTTCATAAATCTTTTTCTCTTCACTGAGCTTGGTAATATAGGGAATATCGATTTTTATCGTACGGTCACGCAGTGCTTCCATGAATTCATTGTTCTGCAGCTTTTTATATTCCGGCTCATTCGTGTGGCCGATAATAACTTCATCGATATCGGTTTGCGCGAATTTCTTCGGCTTTATTTTGTGTTCCTGCGAAGCACCGAGCAGATCGTACAGGAATGCCACATCCAGTTTCAGCACTTCGATAAATTCGATGATCCCCCGGTTGGCGATATTAAATTCCCCGTCAAAATTGAACGCCCTGGGGTCGGAATCCGAACCGTATTCTGCAATCTTCCGATAATTAATGTCACCGGTTAATTCCGTCGAATCCTGGTTCTTTTCATCTTTCGGTTGAAACGTGCCGATTCCGATGCGGTCTTTTTCCGAAAGTATCAGCCGTCTTACCCGTACGTGTTCAATAACCTTCGTCCAGTCTCCATTGTACCGCTGGTTCAATTCCTTGAATACCTGTCGGCAGGCGGGACAAAGGTCTCCTTCAACCTTCAGGTCGAACCGATTCTTTGCATCTTTGGTCAGCATATCGATCACATTTTCTCTGAATTCTTCAGGAACAAGATGTAACGGTTCTTCATGCATCGGGCAAGACATTTCATTTTCCTGATTATTGTTCCGGTCGGCGCCATCATTCAGGTTTACCCATTTAAAGGTGTACATCGCCCCTTCTTCCGTTCTTGAATACGCTTCCAGTCCTTTTTTCAACAGGCGGACAATAGTACTTTTGGAACTGCCCACCGGACCGTGCAGCAGCAGCACGCGACGTTCACTACCGTATCGCTGCGCTGCCGATTTGAACACATTAACCAGTTTCATCAGCGGCAGATCAAGACCGTAAATTGCATCACTTCCATTGTCAACCGGATCATCAAAGAAATTGTAATGAATGATCTTTTTCTTATAATCGATATATTCAGTAGTTCCATAGGACATGATCATGTCGTAAATACGCTGGAAAGAAGTTCGCGTAACTTCCGGTTTTTCCTTTACAATCTCAAAGTATTCCGGCAACGATCCTTCCCAGTTTAATTCTTTATACTCATCAGGATCGAACCGTTCATTGAATAAGCTGAGTACTTTGTTGCTGACCTTCATGGCGCCACCCTTTGTTTTGGATACTGATTTATTTACTGTTTCCATATTATCAAGTTCCTTCCGAAAATCGAAATTCGTTTCCCGGATTACATAATCCGGGTTAAATATTACGGGCAGGTTTTATTCAGATTACAAGAACTCTACAAGAAGTCACTCCGGTACAGGATATTCCGTTTCCGGTTTTAAACATATATTCAAAAATCACATCATTAATAATAAAAACGCAAAACCCGTTTTTTTTATTCATATATAATTTTAAATATCGGAACAATAAAATATGAAGTGAGACAATAATTCTGATTATTATAATTTCAATCGGATTATTTTCATTTTATAATGACCAGTTTGTCGATTTTCTCAACCTGCTGGCTGGAATTCCTGAGAATCAGTTTGTAAAGATAAACCCCGTTGGCAAGGCGGTCGCCGTCTTCATCGCGTCCGTCCCAGTGAATGAAGTTAAACCCGCGCACTGCAAAAGATCCGTTGATCCTTCTGATCAGGCGGCCGCTTATCGTATACACTTTGATTTCAATTTCAGCACCTTCGCCCCCCTCATTGGTCTGAAAAGTAAAATCCGTCTCATCGGCGAATGGATTGGGATAGTTTACGACATCCCTTAAAACAATTCCCGTTGCGGCCACGGCTCTGAATGAAATGGCTTCAGTCGCAGGATTGTTCAGGTTATCCCAGGCCTGAATGGTTAACTGATGCTCACCTTCCTTTAAACCGGTCAGGCTGTATTCAAGGCGGCCAAGATCATAGCGGTCGCGGTAGTATGTAAAAAAACCGGTTATATCGATCGGGGGATCATCATCAATCCGGATTTCGATTTTATGTCCTACTTCCTGCGTCAGATTGATTCCGTTCTCATCACCCAACTCCGCTATCAATGTTGTATTGTTTTGTACCAGGTCGCCGCTCTGAAAACTTTCCTGTCCTTCAAAAAACATGTTTATTTCAGGACCGATATCATCCTGCAGGCCGCTTTCGCTTCCGTTGAATGTGAGTGTATCGACGAATCCCAGTGCATCTCCCGTGCCGTTTTCGCTCCAGGCATAAACGGTGAGACGACCGGTATTGGCATCCATGTAGCGGATCGATTTCGGCAGAATGAACCGGCCGGTGAATCTTCCGTCAGTTACACTGATTTCGCCTTTGAACAGGCGCGGACCCTGCAGTGAATAGGATTCCGGGCCACCGGTGTTCACATTTTCGTAGCGCGCATCATTAACGATCAATGCGGCACCTCCGTCAAAATTACTCCACAGCTGTCCGTCTGTTACTATGCTTCCGGTTACGGTTACTTTACTGAGCGCTTTCAGCTCGGAAGGCGAAATGGTTTCGATCCGCGCCTCCGAACGTGGATCGGCCAGATGCATGGAGGGGTCCCCGAAAAGATGGTATTTCTGGTCATTGACCCCCGAATAATTGGACAGCAACAGGGCCTCACCCAGACGGCGGCTCGGCCGGCCCCCTTCAAATAGTTTCTGGTAAAAGGTTTTATTAAACCTGAAATTTTCACCGGAATATACCAGTCTTGCCGCGGATACGACCCCAATGGCGCCGGCATCTTCTTTCCAGATTAATTCTTCCGTAAAGCTGGTTGCCTGCGGATCATCATATTTACCGAAATCGCATGTAGCTGCAATCCAGAAAGTTAATCGACCTTCGTTTTGAATACGCGACAGATCACGGTTCATGTCCAGCACCGCTTCGTGCGCCCACTGCTGCGGGGAACCATGCCCGACATAATTAATGATCAGCGTGCCCTCATTCACCTGGTCGATAATGGCCTGATTGGCCTCCGGTTTCACACGACCGAACCCCCCGGGTACGGAAGGATAGGCGCTGAGATAGATTTTACGGATATTGAATTTTCTTAAAATGGGAAGCGTGGCCAGATCCTCGGTTTGCGACTGGTGGATCCATTCCGAAGTGGATGTGCTGGTCACTTCATCGTCGGCTACAAAGGTAAGCAACGTCTGCCAGCCGTCGCGAATCATGTTCGACCTGTAATCCTGCAATTTTTTCAGAACGCGCCTGGCGTCAATACTGCTTTCAACGATAAGCCGGCCAACGGCCAGGTCGGGCGAAATGCTGAAAAAGCTGTTATTATAATTGAAATTGATATCGACATAAAAATTGTCCGTTTCACGACTGTCCAGTTCATAATTGTTGCTGATTTCAAATGGGGGAACCCGGTTGGTATCGCCAAGGGCAATATTGCGGTAATCGTAATGACCGTCCCCGAACAGAAGAACGTATGCCGGCGGGGTTGTCGTCCAGTTGTTGTACGCATACCGCAGAAAATTGCGAATCGCCACCGGATCCTGAACGCCGCTTGAGAACCAGAAATAAATATCATCCGTAGTTACTACCCGACCACTGACAGGCGTATCATCAGAGGAGCGAAAATCCACCAGCTGTTGGGCAAAGTGCCTGAAACTGGGATGCGTAATCACAATCAGTTCAGACTGATTGGTTGTTTCGAGCAAATTGTCTGTCGGAGAATAAGCGGTTAATGAATTCACCGAATTGATTGCGGTCGAATTCAGACTCGACACCAGAATCTTTTTTCTTTCCGAACTTTCCAGATTCAAACGAAAAACCAGTTCTCCGTTCTGAACCGCATCAGCAGGGGTAAGCATTCGCACATTGGTCGGATCAGATACATCAAAGACAAAGATATCTTTTTCAGTGAATCCGGGAATGCGGTATTCAACAACCTGCCCGCTCAGACGGGTATAATAAACCAACTGGTTTTGATTTGCTCGAAATGCCCGCGGATAGTATAACTCGATCCAGTCGAGATAGGCATTACAGCTTTCATTATTACCCGTGTAATCCAGATTGATGCGGTTCAAACCGTTTTTCAGGTATTCGGATGTTGTGAAGGTTCTTTCTTTCGTCAGTTTGTCGCCTTTTATAAAAGATGTTTGTGCGAAAATGGCCGACTGGTTTTTATCACTGTTCAGAAATGTGGTGAACCAGTAACGGTACGGTGTATATTCGGCATAATGAATACCCGATCCGCCTTTCAGCTGCATGCGTATTGTCGACGGTTCATTACTTGATTCCAGAACATCCAGATTGAAGTCGAAGGATGCCGACATCGAAGTGCCGAAAAAACGATAGCCGTACCAATCCGCGCCGGATGCTAACAGATTGTATTTATCCTCTTCGAAGTGCATCCGCTCCATAAAATGGGTTTCAACTACGGTTGCCGAAGCGGATTCCGTCGAACCGGCAGCCATGCGCCTTCCGGACTGATTACCGAAGGTTAACCAATAATAGTTTTCAGTATCGTACGGGTGGTTTTCATAAACAAAATCATTATAAAATTCCGAAAAGGCCCAACCGCCGAGCCGGCGACCGTAAAATAAAATATAATCGTTGGCGTCAAAAGAGCCGTCCTGTTCACCTGAAATATAAATCGCGTTTTCGACGGGTCCGCTCGGATTGTTTTCGGAACTCAGCGCATTGACATTCAGCGGCCGTCCGCCGTGGTTGAATATCTGAATGGTTCGAGGATCAAGAGACTGAACATCAATACCCGCCGCACTCAGCGCCGCCCGGCTGATTCGATACAATCCATCTTCCGTAATCACAATGCGATACCACGGGCCATCCGGAACGACCTGCGGTTTTGAAAGCCGGTTTTTTGCAATACGCCAGTTTCGCGCCTGTTCATAATTGACAACCAGTTCCGAATACAACCTGTCCAGTCCGCGTTCAGGCGCCGGGCTTGTCTGTTGCTCACTTTTCCGCCTGATTTTGATGTTAATCCTTGCCGACGTTACCACGTTCAGCTTTTTACCGGGATAATCATAAAACACGGGAAAATACTTAATGCGCACGATTGGCATATCGCGAAAATACTGCTGTTCCGAAATAGTGATCCGTCCGGGAAGAGAAAAACTACGATTGGTATTTTCATCGGACTGAATGTAAACACTTACTCCGTCCCGGGTTCTGCCCGGAACAAATATCGGAACTAGGTTTACATCGGGAATGGTTCGTTCGGAAAGTACCTGAACATTTGCAGAAATCTTTGCACCCTGCGGTACTCCGACCACAAATTCACGGTAGGGAATTTCAGAAGCGCCTTCCCTTGCAAAAACCGCACTGTTTGCGAAGCTTACCTGTTGATATTCATTCCGGTCAACACGAACCGTTTTTATTTGCAGGTCCTGCATTTTCCAGTTTATTACCAGATCGGTATCGGAATATTCCAATTGCAGTTCGTCTGATTTATAAACCCCGGCAGCGACCAGTGAGGAAACTAAAGATAGAAATAAAGCCAGACGTGCTGCATGTTTAAAAACGCTTTTCATTGTACCACTCCCGCTGAGAAAAAACAATCTTCCGGTATCAAGAGTTTATGCAGCAGTCCTCCTTTCAAAAAGATAAATATAGGTTACGAATTTCTCACTGTCAATACTAAATCGCAGGCAGTTGTAATGGCAACTATACTAAAAAAACGATAAATGGTTCATTTTAAACATCGAAATTCATTCCGTCTGACAACTCTGAAAACAATCTTTCCCGGGGTGGAATTCATTCGGTTGCAAATTACTCAGAACGTGTACATCATATTTATCCTGCCGGTAATATAATCGGCCTGGGGCTGTAATTTGTTTTCCTGATAGGTAATGGCAGCGTAGGCATGAAATCGCAGATTACGCGTCATCCGGTATTTCAACCTGATATACGGCGTTATGGTACGGATGTCGCGGATGATCTTCTTTCGGGGTACGTGCTGCCAGTCCCTGCGCATATAAACCGAAACCCCGCCATCAGCATTAAAATAGTAAATTTTATCCAGGCTCAAATAGGCGTCATAAAAAAAACTTTCCGTTGATTGAAAGATTCTTTGCAGAAATTCCTTTTTGAAAAAACTGCCTTTATCCTCAAGTTCCGCGCGGGCAAACAACCCGAGCGCCGTACGATTCAGCAGCGGAATTTCCAGGGAGTCGGAAACAATATATTTTCTGAAAATAAAACTGCGGGTATTGGTAAACTGGGCTTCAAAATCGTACACCGTGTAATTGGCCAGCACTTCCGTCTGCAGATTGTTTCGCCAGCGTTGGTAATTGTATTGTGCCTCGGCTTTCAGGCGTAGAATCCGGTTCCAGTTGTTGTTCGCACTTTGTTCTTTAAAAATATAAATTTGATGGTAAAAATTGGCGTATGCTTCGATGGAAGTTTTAAATGCCGGACTGAAGCGACGCGTGTAATTGATGCTGCCCAAAAACCGTTGTTCATCGCGGTCATCATTATTGGTGATGGAATCCGGTGTATCGTACTGGAATTTCACATAACTGAGCTGAATACTGAGATCGTTCTGCTGATCAAAGCGGAAATTGAGGTTTGCCAGCAAGGCGGTCTGCCGCGCTTTACTGTCGGTGCGGACTCCCAAATTATCCTGATTTTCCTGAAAGGTGTGCAGCCCCAGCATCAGTCCCGTTTTTCCGCCGGTGAAATAATAGTTCAGCCTGTTTTCGAATTTGTCCACTTTACGCTGATTTCGAGCGGCGGGACTGTTATCATCGATCCGGCGCCGGGTCAGCAAAGTATTCAGCTCAAGAATCTGATTTCTGCTTAACAGGTAATTCAGTTTATTGAACAGGCCACGGTTTTCGATCTGCAGGTCCACCAAAAAGTCATTGTCCGGTGAAAAATACTGTTTTTTATCGCTGCCGAACATAAGTACGAGCGAGTCGCGGGCAAAGGCGGAAAAATTGGCTTTCAGATGCACATCGATCTCGTTGGCGGCATTGCGCCGTTGCTGGTAAAAATCGTAATTACTCTCAACATTTACATCGGCACGGTAATCGCCCAGGCGGTAATTATTCACATTTCCCCGCAAGCCGACATCCCACCCCCACTCAATACGTGATAGATATTCTGAACGCTGGTAACCGGCATAGGGGGCCAGCAGGTATTCTTTTCTTTTTCCGTATTCCCAGCGGGCGCCGAGAGCATGATTGCTGTAGCGACTTGTTCCGCGCGATTGTTGATCGGAAAGGAACCATGAATCGGCATACAATCCCAATGCGGATTTCCCGAAGGGCTGGTAAAAAAAGGCGTTTAACTTATGTTCATCACGCCAGGGCTGCCTGCCTTCTCCGGACTTAATCAGATTTGAAGTAAAATTATCCCTGATTCTGAAACGGATGCCGTCCCGGGTTTCATCGGCATAAAAATACCTGCCGCGCCAGTCCCAGGTAATATTTTGTTTACTGAATGACAGGTCCCATTTATTGGGATTTACAGTGCCTGTTGTCTGGGCAAGTACGGTACAGGCAGAAAGTAGGAGCAGCCATAGTATAAACCGGCCGCGATCTGTAAGCAGGATGGTTTTATTTCTCAATTATTTCGTAAACACGTTCGCCTTTTTTCTTCATCTTGTATTTTTCCCGCGCCACTTTTTCAATATATGCAGGATCCGTTTCAAGTCGTTGTTTCTGTTCTTCCAGTTCAGTGATCTCTTTTTTCAGCTGTTCGATTTCGGTCTCAACCTGTTCTTTCTGACTGTTCAGACGGTATAATTGCCACGTGCCGCGCCGGCCGGTAACAAAAAGCAGAATGATGACCAGCAATACCGATAAGAGCGCTATTCTTAACAAACGTTTTTTCAGAGTATTTCTGCGCTTAATATCGGTGATCCGCCTCCGTTGCGACGGCGGTTTTGACTTTTTTCGATTCATTTTATGCTTTGTAATTAAAGGCGGATAATCCCGGGAAAATCGCCATTTCGCCAAGTGCTTCTTCTATGCGGAGCAGCTGGTTATATTTTGCAATCCGGTCGCTGCGCGAGGCGGAACCGGTTTTTATCTGTCCGGTATTGGCCGCCACGGCAAGATCGGCTATGGTTGTATCTTCCGTTTCGCCGGAACGGTGCGAAATTACGGACGTAAATCCTGCCTTGTGCGCCATCTCAATTGCGTCCAGAGTTTCCGTCAAAGTTCCGATCTGGTTGACTTTGATCAAAATGGAATTGGTTATTCCCATTTCAATTCCCCTGGACAAACGCCCGGTATTGGTCACAAACAGATCGTCGCCGACCAGTTGTATTTTATCTCCGAGTTTTTCGGTCATGATCTTCCAGCCATCCCAATCATCTTCAGCCATACCGTCTTCGATTGAAATAATCGGGTATTTCCGTACCCAGTCGGCGTAGAAATCGACCATCTGCCCGGCGGATAATTCCTTTTTCTCCGAAGCCAGGACATATTTTTTCTTTTCTGCATCGTAAAATTCGCTTGAAGCGGGATCGAGACACAGGAAAATATCGCTGCCCGCTTTATAGCCGGCCTTACCGATCGCTTCCAGAATTACATCGATGGCTTCTTCATTGGATTTCAGGTCCGGAGCAAATCCGCCTTCATCACCGACGGCGGTGTTATACCCCTTCGATTTCAAAACACTTTTCAAATGGTGAAAAACTTCCGATCCCATACGCAGCGCCTCGGCAAAACTGATTGCGCCTGCCGGTGTGATCATGAATTCCTGCAGGTCAACATTGTTATCCGCATGGCTGCCGCCGTTGAGAATATTCATCATCGGAACAGGAAGTTTCTTGGCATTCACACCACCAATGTACTGGTAAAGGGGCAATCCCACGGTTTCTGCAGCCGCTTTGGCCGCCGCCAGTGAAACACCCAGAATTGCATTTGCACCCAGTTTTTCCTTATTGGGAGTACCGTCCAGCTCAATCATCAATTTGTCCAGCATAGCCTGTTCGCTGGCGTCATAGCCCAGTACTTTGTCCGCAATTACATCATTTACATTAGCAACGGCCTTCAAAACCCCTTTTCCCAAAAAACGGTTTTTATCTTTGTCCCGCAGTTCAATAGCTTCATGTTCTCCCGTAGAGGCACCCGAGGGAACCGCTGCTCTTCCGACAATACCGCTTTCCAGAACCACATCTACTTCAACGGTCGGATTTCCCCGGGAGTCAAGTATTTCTCGTGCGAAAACATCTACTATTGTGGTCATTGTCTTATTCTCCTTTTTTGGCAGTCCGGATTATCTGTACTTTAAATATTTATGATCAATGCGGATCGTTGGAAATTACAGAAGTGGCTGTAATTTCGCAAGCGGAATTTCCAATTGCTAAGTTTAACAAAATTATGCTGATAATAGCTCTTACCGCAACAAATTCAGGCTGAACGGGTAGCGATAGTCTTCACCCCTGGCGGATTTAACCGTTGCTACGATTATCAAAGCCACATCCAGAAACAAGAGAATGAAAAAAAGCGGCAGACCGATCACAAAAAATATCATAAGCGTGGAAATGATCATGGCCATAGTCATCGTAATCTGAAAATTAACAGCCGCTTTGCCCTGTTTATCGATCAATTCGGATTCGTTTTTCTTTAACTGCCAGATAAACAGGGGAACCAGGATATTTCCAAATGGGATGACCAGGCCGGCAAATGCCGAGAAATGTGTAAACATGGACCAGTTTCTTTCTTCATGAGGCGTCATGATAAAACCTCCTTTCATTCAGACCTTGCTGATATTTCAGAATTTACCAAATTTTTGACCCACATATTATTAATATACTTTTTATTATAATTTTATTCAGAAATATAAAAAAACTCCCTATATTGAAAAGCAATGTAGTCGTCCTTAAATTTGCCATCTTTTATGACGAAAATAAACCACGAATGATTCATGCAACAATTAAAAATCTGTTCGAAATTTCGGCCGCAGTTAAATTAGCCGGAACCGGCACCGAATTTTAACATGACCCCACAGAATTATGAGCGATTCATCTGAACAACCGTCTTCAATACTGAAAAACATGTCCGGCTTCGTGTCCGGCCTGATTGATAAAGCCAAAATGCGAGAGCATTCCTTTGTTTTAACGGTCGCCGTACTGATCGGAATGATCGGCGGCTTTGGTGCTGTCGGCATACAATATTCCATTAAGTTATTTCAATATCTGCTTTGGGGCCATGAATTCAATCTTTACACAATCAATCATGTATCCTGGATTAGAGTGTTGCTCGTCCCGACGGTCGGAGGGATTTTTGTCGGTTTTATCATTCAATTTGTCGCAAAAGAAGCCAAAGGACACGGGGTACCCGAAGTAATGGAAGCGATTACGCTGCGCAATGGTATTATACGTCCCCGGGTTGTAATTGCCAAACTCGTGGCTTCCGCCTATTATATTGCTTCCGGTGGGTCCGTAGGCCGCGAAGGACCGGTTATTCAGATCGGTTCCGCCGTTGGTTCAACCATCGGGCAGTTACTCAGAGTGAATCCGCGCCGGATGCGCACATTTGTGGCCTGCGGCGCAGCATCGGGAATAGCCGCGGCTTTCAATGCGCCGGTGGCCGGCGCGCTGTTTGCGGTTGAAGTGATTCTTGGTGACTTCGCCGTTCCGCAATTCAGTCCGGTCGTTATTTCTTCGGTGATGGCCACTGTGGTCTCCCGCCATTTCCTGGGCGATTTCCCGGCCTTTGAGGTGCCGCACTACACCCTGGGCTCGCCCAACGAGCTGTTTTTTTACGTAATCCTCGGCTTCCTTGCCGCCGCCGTCGCTTTGCTGTTCATTAAAACGCTTTATACGTTGGAAGAACGGTTCGAAAACCTGACCTGGCCGGAGCCGGTAAAAGCCGGACTCGGTGGGCTCGGCATCGGTATTATCGGTCTGTTTTTTCCGCAAATATTCGGTGTCGGTTACGACACCATCGACAGTGCATTGAACAACCAATTGATCTGGCAAATCGCACTGGCGCTGATTTTTATTAAACTGTTCTCCACCTCGTTAAGTCTTGGAAGCGGCGGTTCGGGCGGAATCTTTGCCCCCTCTCTGTTTCTTGGCGCCATGCTGGGTAGTTTCTACGGTTCGGCGATTTCCTACTATTTCCCGGAAATGAGTATTTCACCCGGGGCTTATGCACTTGTCGCAATGGGTGGTGTTGTAGCCGCGGCTACGCACGGTCCGATCAGTGCCATTCTGATTATTTTCGAAATGAGCAGCGATTATAAAATTATTCTGCCGCTGATGATAACCTGTATCATAGCAACGGTCATCGCCATGCGCCTGATGAATGAATCGATCTACACCCTGAAGTTAAAACTGCGGGGCATCAATATATTCGAAGGCAAGGAATTAAATGTATTAAAATCGCTTTCCGTACGCGGAATTTATAATCCTTCCATAGAGACAATACAGGAAGACGAAGCTTTTGACAAAATAATCGAAAAAATGGCTTCCAGTCCCCATTATCATTTTTACGTTGTGAACAAAAACCGGCAAATCATCGGTTCGATCTCTCTGGCGGAACTGAGGCAAACAATTCTGGATTATGAAAACCTGAAGCATTTGCTGATCGCCGCCGATATTATGAGCCCATCGGTCATCACCGTAGATATTGATGACAACCTGGATCATGTTATGAAACAATTCGGCCAGAATAACTTTGATGAATTACCGGTTGTTTCCGCCAGGGAAAACGGTAAAATTATGGGTACGATCTGGCAGCATGATGTCGTAGATACGTATAACCGTCAGATTTTTCTGCGCGATATGTCGGGAGAATTAAGTGCCGGTATCAAACTGGCGGAAAAACAGAAATTGGTCAGCGTTACCGATGATTATTGCTTTCTCGAAGTGGAGGCCCCCATTTCGTTTCTGGAAAATACCATTGCGGAATTACAGATACGCCAGAAATATAATGCCGAGTTGCTTCTGATTAAAAGGAAAAAATCGGATCAGAACGGCAGCGATTTCAGAACGATTTTGCCGAAAGCAAATACTAAAATCAAACAGGGAGACACCCTTCTGCTGTTTGGTAAAAGAGAAGACCTGAACGTACTTGACAATGAATGACAAAGAACTTACCGGATAGATCTATTGTAGTGAAATGAATTATTTTCTTTGTTCAATGAACTGAATTTGCTAATTTTCAATTTAACCGGTACAGGATTTAAATGGCAAAAAAGAAAAACTTTAAAGAATTGCTTCACGGGTTTCCGGATAAAACGAAACTGGAACTTCCGAGCAGGGAATCCGCTTTGAGAATGAGCTATTTTTTCGTTCTTATCATTATTATTCCCTTGCTTTTTCCCAGCGGGCGTTCGTTTAAATATACCGATCTCACTATTTACAGTGTGGTCAATAAAAAAGTAATCGCACCTTTTACATTTTCCGTGCTGAAAACCGACGAGGAGCTGGCGGCAGACCGGGAAAAGGCTGAAAAAGAGGTTCCTTATTTTTTCGATTATGACGAGCAGACCGAAAAACGGGAAATCGAGCGAATTAAGAATTTTAAATTTCTCTTCGATTCGCTTGCAATGGATCTCAACAAATCCGCAAAAAGAGCCGGGTAGGATTCATTGAAACTGG
>JAJRVZ010000209.1 GCA_024277055.1 Calditrichota bacterium | reverse complement strand
TTTCTTCGGACAACAGTTTTTGCGCCATCAACCCTTTCTTCGCACGAAAGGTACCCTCCACCACATCCTTGTCTTTATCCAGGCCTTTTCTCCTGGCTGAATCGTACAGAAGTTCCTGTACGATGAACTGTTTCAGAAATTCTATTTTCTTTTCGGTATCGTCAAACTGATCACGCATATATTGCGGCAGTTGATTGATCTCGAAATCCAGATCCCCCTGAGTAATCGTTTTATCGCCTATCTTTGCCACAACAGCGCCGGGACGGTGATCGGAACTTTTGTCCGCTTTCAGCGCCGTCTCGCGGTTCAGCACACGACGCGCATCGGTAGAACGCTGCAACCGTTCGAGACAATTCACAATTCGTTTGCCCACATCCGCCTGCAGGCTGCTTTGCGGATAGAGGTGTTTTACACGCAAATAATATTCCAGTGCCTTGTTATAATCTTTCAGTCTATCGAAATATATATTGGCAATAATGTACCAGGTGTTAGCCTGTTTGCTGGAATCGACTTCATATTGCTCCAGGTATTCTTTGTATTCGCGGACAGCCGCTTCGTACAGTTCGTTATTATAGTAGGTATTGGCGAGCGACAATTTCTGATCGGCGGGCAGGCGCTTTGGCCCGGATTCCCGGCATCCGCCGGCAATGAATAACACAGTCAGTAAAATGATTCCGATCATTAATCTTCTGTCGTTCATATCCATGCTCAGAGTTAATCAGACGGCCAGTCTGCGGGCCCGCATGCGGAAAAACCGTGTAATCGGTTCAACATAGGGCCGGTTGGTAAAAATATTGATGTTGTCAACACCAATGGATTTGAAAAACCTTTCCCGTATTTCCCGCTGCCTTTCAGCGTCGGAATAGAATGCGTTCCGCAAAGACGAACTGCTGGTATCGACGAGAATGGTCTCACCCGTTTCCGCATCCTCCAGTTCGATAAAACCGACGTTCGGCAGTTCCACTTCACGCGGATCGGTAATACTGATGGTGATCAGGTCGTGTTTCCGATTGGCCACCTGCAGCGATTTTTCATAATTTTCCGTTAGAAAATCGGAAATAACAAAAACGATGCTGCGTCTTTTCACAACCCGCGAAAGATATTCAAGCGCCACGTTCAGATCGGTTTGCGTATCCTCCGGTTTGTAATACAGTATTTCACGAATAACACGCAGTACATGTTGCTTGCCTTTTCGCGGCGGTATATATTTTTCGATTTTGTCCGAAAAAATCATCAGCCCGACTTTATCGTTGTTCTTTATTGCTGAAAAAGCCAGCACGGCACTCAGTTCCGCCGCCAGTTCGCCTTTCATCTGTGTTGCCGTACCAAAATTGCCGCTGGAAGAAACATCCACCAGCAGCATCACCGTCAGCTCGCGTTCTTCTTCGAACACTTTCACGAACGGATGTCCCATGCGGGCTGAAACATTCCAGTCGATGGTACGAATATCATCGCCGACCTGGTACTCACGTACTTCGGCGAATTCCATTCCGCGCCCTTTAAATACGGAATGGTACTCACCCGAAAAAACTTCATTGACCAGCCCGCGGGTAGCTATCTCAATTCGCTGTACTTTTTTCAGAATTTCTTTTGGAATCATTTTACTTTTTATTCAACCATCAGGGTACTTCAACCCGGTTCAGAACTTTGCGAATCACGTCTTCCGTCGTCATTTCTTCCGCTTCAGCCTCGTAAGATAAAATAATCCGGTGCCGCATGACGTCCATACCGACGGAGCGTACATCCTCCGGCGTTACATAACCGCGACGACGCAGAAAAGCATGTGCTTTGGCGGCCAGCGCCAGATATATCGAAGCACGCGGTGACGCGCCGAAATTAATAAGGTCGTTTAATTCTTCCAGCCCATATTGGCCCGGGTTCCTGGTGGCAAAAACGATATCCACAATGTATTTTTCTATCTTTTCATCAATGTAAATCTCCTTGACCAGGTTACGAACCTTCACGATGTCCTGCGGCTTAATAACGGTTTTTACATCAATCTCTTCAACTTTGGTAGCCCGGCGAATGATCTCCAGCTCTTCTTCCGGTGAAGGATAACCGACACTCAGTTTCAGCATGAAACGGTCCACCTGCGCTTCGGGCAGCGGATAGGTTCCCTCCTGTTCGATCGGGTTCTGGGTAGCCAGAACCAGAAACGGGTCCTCCAGCGTAAAAGTAGTATCGCCAATCGTCACCTGCCGTTCCTGCATCGCCTCCAGCAATGCACTCTGCACTTTTGCCGGACTGCGGTTTATTTCATCAGCAAGTATCAGGTTTGAAAAGATCGGCCCCTTCTTTGTTGTGAACTGCCCGTCTTTCTGGTTATAGATAAGGGTACCGAGAAGGTCGGCGGGCAAAAGATCCGGCGTAAACTGTATGCGCTGAAATTTGGTGTCAATCGTGCGCGATAATGTTTTTACCGTCAGGGTCTTGGCCAGGCCCGGCACTCCTTCCAGCAATATGTGACCGTTGGAAAGCAGGCCCATCAGCAACCGCTCCACCATATAGTTTTGCCCTACAATAACCTTTTCCACTTCGGCTACTATTTTCTCCACGAATTCGCTCTCGGCGACAATCTTTTCATTTATCACTTTTATATCCGGATTCATCAATCCTCCTTGTCCGCAAACTGTTTTCGATGTTTCTCCAATATCAGTTCGGTTGTATCATACATTTGGTGATATTCATTCTCTTAAATCGTCTCCCCCGCGTATCGGACCAGATCCGCCTTCGCATAAAAATCTTTCAGACGTTCCAGGGTATCGGGTTCAATTTCCTTTTCCGAAAGAATTTGCAACATATCTTTGCTGGACAATCCGCCTGCAGGTAATGAAAAACGTTCCGACAGGTACCCCGTCAGCAGATGGCTCAGGTCGGTGATACTGTCTTTCAGATTGTCGCTGCTGAAATGGATGGTCTCTTTTAACAGTCTCAGATATTTTTCTTCCGTCGATTCGATAATCTGTTCCAGAGCCGCGCGTTCCAGTTCCGCCTTTTTGTTTTTGTAGCGCACCAGAAAAAAGGCCACGAGTGCCAGAAGGACTATGACAACAAACCACAAGATAATCGTTTGCGCAGTACCGTTTCCGGTTTCGATCACAGGTTGTTCCACTTTGACACCGATTCTGCCGGCGATCAGGCTCTCCGATTCACCCCGCTCGGTATCCTCGTAGCGAATGATCATACCATCGATATAGGCCATACCCATTTCAACCGGTTTCAGGTAATAGGTAATTTGCTTCACGGATTGAAGCCTGCCATCCTCCAGGGTGGTAACTTTGTTGGAGGAACCGCTGCCGCGAACCGTCAGGTTGGTAAGTTTCGGATCTTCAATTTCCAGAATTTTATAGCGTGTAAGTTCTCCCCTCCATCGCAATTCAACCGTATAAACAATTTCGTGATTTTGCGGTACCTGTTCTTTATCAACATAGGTATAAAGGGAAATATTGGAAGGAAGGGAATCCTGCTGGTTTTGCGCACCGGCAGGAATCACAAAAACAAAAAGAACGGCCGGCAGCAGGCCGGTCAGAATTTTTTTTCGCAGCCATTTCATCAGCGCACACTCAAATTGTAGTTTACTCCGCTTTCAGATAATCATTCGAAAATTCCGGCCCGATCATTGTGCCGCTTTTGTTTCTTTCTGCTCTGTTTCTTTGAAAATGGAAAGTTCGTTGATGTCTTTCCCCAGATTGTCCAGCTCGTATTTGGCGCTGGCAGCCAATTCATGATCCGGGTATTGCTGCAGAAATTGTTGGTAATACTTTTTAGCCTGATCAAGATCGTTGGTATGATTGGCATTGATAAATCCAAGCATGAAAAGCGCTTTTTTCGATTCTTCCGTCTGCTGGTTTTTTTCCACAACCTTCCGGAAATTCTTGATAGCCTCTTCATACTTTTCTTCGTTGTACTGTGTGTAAGCGGTCTGGTAATAATCGATGTTCTCGTCTTCTCCTGAACAAGCCACTAAAATCATTATTAACATGGCAAACAATAGAAGCACACTGCGATTTAGCATTAGTAGCCCTTTCTTCGCTTATTTTAACTTATGTGATTACCCGGCAAAAAAGGCAAGAAATTTATGTCCCTGCCTTTTAAAAATCAAGGGAATCGGCAGGCACCGATCATTAAACCAATTGCGATAATATGCCCCTAATTTTGAAAAGTTCCCGTTATTTTTTTGTTGAACGGTTTTTTTTCTTCCGGACCCGATTATACCCTTTTCAGCGCCTGACGTAAATCGGCAATCAGATCCTGGCTGTGCTCGATTCCGACCGATAAGCGCACCAACCCTTCGGATATTCCCACTTTCTGCAGTTCTTCCGCGCTGTAGGTCGAATGGGTCATGGATGCCGGATGCTCAATCAGAGAATCGACATCGCCGAGGCTTACGGCCAACGTGAAGAGATTGACATTATTCATCAGTTTTTCACCGGCCTTTCTCCCCCCCTTGATTTCAAAAGACACAACTCCCCCGTGTCCGCTCATCTGTCGTTTTGCCAGTTCATGCTGCGGATGCGTGCTCAGGCCGGTGTACCATACCTGCGAAACCTTCGGATGGAAGGAAAGATACTGAGCTATTTCCATGGCATTTTCCTGGTGCCGTTCCATTCGTACGGCCAGCGTTTTCAGACCGCGAACCAGCAGCCAGGCATTCAGCGGACTGATAATACCTCCGATGTCACGGAGAATTGTACCGCGCAGATCGTTGATAAAATCCTGCTTGCCTACCACCAGCCCGGCGACGGTATCCCCGTGACCACCGATATATTTGGTCGCCGAGTGCACAACGATGTCGGCACCCAGTTCCAGCGGTCGCTGAAAATACGGTGTGGAAAAAGTGTTATCCACGATCAGCGGTATGCTGTTTTTACGGGCGATTCGGCTTGCCGCTTCGATGTCCACCAGGGTCAGAGTAGGATTGGCCGGCGTTTCAATGTAAATGCAACTGGTATTTTCATCCACCGCCTTCTCAAAATTTGCAGTATCGGTACCGTCCACCTCCCGCACCTCGATGTTGTAGTTCGGCAGCGTCTCCATAAAGAGATTGTGCGTGCCGCCGTAAAGAGTATCGCTGGAAACAATGTTCATCCCGCAGCGGGTGTAATAAAGGACAACAGCCGATATGGCGGCCATTCCCGAACCGAAGGCAAGTCCGGCTTCGCCGTTTTCGAGGAAAGCGATTTCTTTTTCCAGGGCGGACTGGGTCGGATTACCGATTCGCGTATAAACGAATCCTTCCGTTTCACCGGCGAAAATTTCCGCGCCCTGACGTGCATTCTTGAACGCAAAAGTCGAACTCTGGTAAATCGGTGTCGAAACAGCGCCCGTGGCCGGGTCGACCCCGCCGCTGCCATGCACGCAAAGGGTTGCTAAATGAGTTTTTTTAAGATTCATCTTTGCCATAGCGTCTCCGGAATTATCAACGAATTAATAATATTTTTTTCACTAAAAAGGTCTGCTTTCCCTTTATTCTTAAAAAATATGTGCCGCTTGCCGCCGGCCGTCCGAAAGCATCCATTCCATCCCATCGCAATGTGTGGGTACCGGCCGGCAGCCTGCTCTCCGAAATTCTTTTTATCTTCGCGCCACGCACGTCAAATATCTCGATGGTTAATCTACGCCCGACCGGCAACATTAGTTGAATTACAATTTCCGGATTAAACGGATTCGGAAAAGCGGATAGTTGAATTCCATCCGGTTTAAAGAACTTTCCCGGTTTTTCCGTGCCGGTTACATTTCCGTCTATAACCTGTACATCATCGATAAACCATCCGGCTTGCTGTACCAAACTGTCTGCACCGAAATCAAAACGGAATTGCAGCACGGCGTGGGAAGCAAACGGCTGCAGATCGAAATTTGCTTCCTGCCAGAAACCTGCGTTTCCGGAAAAGGCCGCTTCGCCCTGCATGGGATTGCCTCGGGAACCGTTCAGTCCGTTGACGGGATACCCGCTTGTAGGATAGAGCAATTCCCAGTTCTGACCGCCATCGGTACTGATTTTAACATTTCCGCCGTCATAATTCTGTTCGGTCGCGTACCAGTGGAAAAAACGCAATACCGGTTTCGACAGCCCCAGAACGATCACCGGGGGAGAAACGAGTACGGATCGCATCGGGCCGGCGGAATATTCTCCCTCCAGCTGCGTCGCCCAGAGTTTTGATCCGGAGTGCGCGGTGCCCGGCCCCGAAAGCGGTTCTCCCATTTGCCAGTCAGCGGTTCCCGCAAATCCTCCGCTGTCCGCCTCGAATGAAGTATAAAACTCACTGCCGCCTGCGGTTAATTGCAGCAGTAACGTCAGTGAATCTCCGTTGGCGATACTGGTATCCAGAACCACCGGCAAATACCCGAAAGATGCTGCAACGATCTGTATTCCGCCCGGCATCAGCCCTTCGAGGCGAAAGGCACCCGTTATATCCGTGGTATCGGTAAATCCCTGACAAAACAACATGGCATCCGGCAACGGATCGCCGCCCGAATTCCTGACGAATCCTTTGAGTACCGCAGGAATAATTTTTTCCAATTGTATCGTCGTGGCGGTATCGCTGCTGAGCTGTAAGCTGTCGCTGAAAGGAAAGTACCCGTTTTTTTCCACCAGCAAACCGTAGGAATCCGGTGCGGCCGTCAGGGTGAATTGCCCGTCCACACTGGTTTGTGTTTTGTATCGGACGGAATCGTTCATGGTAAGGCTGATCGTTGCCTGCCGTAACGGCAACCCGGATTCCCGGTCGGATATCAAACCGGAAAAGCGATATTTCAGCAGCGGGCGGAGAGACACCTCTACCACAGTCGCGGGAAAGGAATCCACGCCTACATTGTAAACGGTTTTTGTTAAATAGCCGGGAGCACTGAATTGCAGCGAATAGGTACCGGGTACTATTACTTTGTAATAATCGCCGAGAAATGAATCGCTTGCTACGGATGTTCCGGTTTCAAGGATTTTTATTTCAGCTGCGACAGGACGCAGCGACAGAGAATCCCGTACCGTTCCTTTTATACCCGTAAAAATTTTTTCCATATATGCCAGCATCGCTTCCCTGTTATCCAGCCAGAACTGAGCGATAGTGCTGTATGCAGGCCACTTGATTTGCGAGACTTCAATCGTCAGTTCCTTATCATGCAGGTAATAATAATTCCAATCCTGCATGCCGCCGCTGATTTCATACCAGTCTGCGCCATTGGTGATCCCATTCTGAAAAAACGGGCTGTTGAACATGGGTAAATTGTTTGAAGCATAGGTCAGGGCCAGATCGATAAAAGTGGCATCATCGGGGGCAGCGGCGTAATTACCGGCCCCATCGTCTCCGGGTAGTTTTTTATCCCACGGATAATTGGCCACCAGCGCCCCGCCGTGAAAATTTGCCGACAGGGTAAAATGATGTCGCAGTGAAAAAAGAATCATATTGATCGTCTCCGGTTCCCTGCCGGTGGTATCGCTTTCAGCATCCCATTCACGATCAGGGAAATCCCGGTTCAGGTCTACTCCGTTCGCATTCCAGCGTTGTGTATGGAAGGTACCGTCATAATTCATACTGGGCATGATCCATATTTCGGCATTATCTACAAGGTTGGTAATACGCGCGTCGGTTCCGTAATTTTCGAGTAATAAATGGATAAGATTAATCAAAAGTTCCTGCCCGACGATTTCATCGCCGTGCATGGTGGAAACATATTTAAATTCCGGTTCGGCTTCCTCAATCAGCGGGTTGTCGCTTATTTTCAGAATCCACATTTCCCTGCCTTCAACCGTTTGCCCGATACTGAGTAAATCGCAGATAGCCGGGTATTGCGCCGCCAGCAATTGCAGTTCAGCCGTAACTTCCTCGTAGGTATGGTATCCATTCAGCGGGTTGACGGTATAACGTGTCGCTTCCCACAGACTGTCTGCATAAATCCTGGTTTTATCAGGAATCGGGTAGGGCTCTATTCCGGACAAACGCAATTGCTCAAGCATTTCCGGTTTCAAATAAACCCTCAGCCGTTTACTTTCCGGCCGGTATAAATCAATTACCCCTCCGACAGAATTAATTTTCCGCAGCAAAGGATAATCCGGCTGATCAATCTGATAGTATTGCCAGCTGCCCTGCCCTTCCTGCCCGCTTACCGGATAAACAGCCGTGCAAAATATTGCCGCTAAGATCAGGATTATTTTTATTGCCGGTTTGTTCATGGGTTTCTAATTTACTGAATTGTTTCTGAATTCTAAAGCGTATTTCTGATATTCAGACGATATGTTTGATTTTCCCGAACCGTTCTAAAAAACGACGGTAATTTTATTTATCAAGCTTGCAGGAATACAGTACCGGTGAAAACGAAGGGTCTTCGCTTTCGAGTTTTATTTTCACCCGACTGAACGGTTCGCTTCTAATTTTCGAACGTAAACGACCGTAAGTCAGCCGGGAAGGATCGGACAAATGCACTTCAATCCAGCAGGAACTGTGTTTGACTTCCACCGTCAGTTTTGTAAGCGGAGGCATTTCATAAACAATTTCCAGCTGCGACAGGCTTTCCGTAAATTCCCGGGATTCCCAGACTCCGGCACTTTCGAACCGTGCTGTAGCGGTCGCCTCGCCGATGGCCCAGCGACTGCCCTTTTGTGCGCAGTAAAAAAGATGCACTTTCTGGTTGAAAAAGGCAATGCAGGGAGACATCAATTTACCGCCTTCCCACTTTTCGCGCGGTTTCAGGACATCTTTAATGAATTTCCAGTGAATGCCGTCCTCCGATTCCGCCAGCGAAATTTTAGTGCGCATCCCCTTTTTAAAATACAATTGAGCGTAGTACATCCGGTAAATGCCGCCGTCAAATTTCACATCGGGAGCAATAACCCCGGGTAAAACCGCGTATACCGGATTGTTTTTGTATTTGGTCCATTTCAAACCATCCGGCGATGTGGCATATCCGAAGGAGGCCACCGGTCCGGAAAAACCGGAGTACCACATTTTGAACAGATTTACAACAGGGTCGTAAAGAATATCGGTATAGGCGATACCCTGAGCATCCCATTGCTGTGGATCGCCGGCCAGTACTGCCTCCTGTGGGTCCGACCGCCATTCGGTTCCATTGCGGGAAACGGCATGACCAACTGCATAACCGAGTGGTGAATCGGTCGAATTTCCACTGTACCACAGGCGCCAGTTTCCCGGTGCGGCAATCACCACCGGGTCGATGAGATGATAACCGTTCCATCCTTCCGCCGGAGCGAGAATCCGGCCCTGCTTTTCCCAAAACCAGCCGTCATTGCTCAGTCGTGCATAGCCGATGTGGTAGCGATCGTTTTTATCACCATCATAAAACAGCAGGATGTCCGAATCGGTTACCAGTACAAAAGGATCGGCTGCATCCCGTGCATCCCATTGCCCTTTACTGCCTTTCAAAACCGGATTTTTAAATAGCTTTTGAAAATCGCCGATCTCATGCTTCAGCATCATTTGCGGAGCAAAGCTGAAAACGTCTACATTTTCCACGCGTGATGCAAGGCGGAAATCAATGTCTGTCTGGGCCGGCGCCGCACAGATCAGAAGCAGTAAATTTGTAATCAGTATTTTCCAGTGCACCATCAATTACCCTGAATTTGACCTTTGTTCTGGATACGAAAATCTAATGAATATTTAATCGGCCTGAACACACATGTGTCACAAAATACCATCGGCAAAAAACATTATAACTTTTTAAATAAAAAAAGCGGGCCCGAAGACCCGCTTCTGATACTATTTATTTCAGTATCGTTTGCCGCTATTTAAGGAACAGCATTTTCTGTGTTTTTACAAACCCTTTGGTTTGCATACGATACAGATAAACACCACTGGCAACGCTCTGACCGGTTTCACTGCGGCCATCCCATTTTACCGAATAGTATCCGGCTATCTGGTCTTCATCAACCAGTGTTTTCACATGCTGACCAAGCATATTGAATACTTCAACCTTAACCGAGCCGGCTTTCGGCAGCTGGTATTTGATCGTGGTTTCCGGGTTGAACGGATTCGGAAAGTTCTGCTTAAGAGCAAAACTGGTCGGGATTCCGTTACCCAGTTCCATCTCGACACCGGTCGGCAGTGCGACGACAGCGCGCATGAAATAGGTTTCATTCCATGCAGCCCAACCGCCTGCAGACGGATCAAAATCCCAGGCTCTGCCGTTATCGGCGGTATCAAATCCCCAGACCGGCTGGTTGGTTCCGTCATATTCCATGAACACGATGAAATCGTGATCGATCATCAGGTTGAATCCTGAGAAATCCACCTCGACCCAGCTGTTATCCGGTGCATTGGTTACCGGCATTTGCGCCAATTCGGTCGTCGGCGTACTTCCGTCATAGTCAAATATTTTGGCAATGAAGGTGTTGGTTCCGAGTGCCGGCGTACGCATATAGAACTTGGCACGTCGAATCTCTACCAGCGACGGTGGTGTCATACGGTTACCGGAACCGGTACCGGCCGCGCTCCAGTAGTATCCGCTGCTGGGATCACCGTCGTCATAAACCAGTTCGATTTCGACATCACCGGCAACAACCGTAGCGGAAACGATGTTTGACGGTGCACTCTCTTCGTTGAACTGTACCGCCGTGACATAGTACCAGTAGGTCTGCCCGACGGATACATCAGCGTCCAGGAAGGAAGTACTCATAATCGAATCCGTTGTCATGTTGAATGTAACGCCGTCGGTACTGCGGTAGAGATTGAACCAGTCGGCACCGGTTTTATCCATATTCGCAAAATCGATATCGCTGTGTCCGATCTGTTTGTCAAACACCGGAATGGTTTTCAGGATATCCGTCCAGGTCAGGGAAACGGCATTGGTCGAATCGGCGACCTGCAGATTTTGCGGTACCGGTACCGGCGAAGGTGTTGCGCTGGCTTCATTCGAAGGACCGGACTCACCTTCTGCTCCATACGTGGCGGTAACTACGTAAAAGTACTGAGTATTGTTAACTACGCCGGCATCGTCGTATACGGTCGTGGCGGAATCAAGGGTGGCAATCAGGTTGCCCGGGTCCACCGTAACCGGAGACGACGTTGAACGGTACAATTTGTAACCATCCAGCACGCTGTTGGTTTTATTCATCTGACGGCTGTTTGCCGAACCATGTTCAACAGGAGTGGTTTCAACCGTAGATACCAGATCCGTGTTTGAAATCCACAATTTGCTGTCTACCGCACCCAGAACAGGTGTGGCACCCGGCGTAACTTCAACCGGATCGGTTTTACCGTTGATCTGTACCACAGCACGGAACATCGGAATCGTAATCAACGGAATCGACTCGAAGGTATCCCAGGTCGTGCCGTCGGTTCCAAAATAGAACGTATTATTCATGTACGGATAAGTCGTGAAGGTC
>JAJRVZ010000012.1 GCA_024277055.1 Calditrichota bacterium | reverse complement strand
ATTCATTATGCTTTGAGAAAAATCACTGTAAACAGCATAAATAGGGGGAATTTTGTCATCAAATGAAAATGCCTTTTCAACATTATGCTTGAAATCAAGGTTGGAGCGAAAGAATTCAAGCTCTGAAGTGATCAGTAAATTCAAATCGATAAGCTGTGGTTTCTGAACCTGTTCCTGTTTGCTTTTATTCAGAAGACCCTGAATGATTCCGCTCATACGCTCCGCCTGACGAATTATTTTTTCAAGTTCCGGCGAATTGGGATATTTTAATTGCAGCAGCTCGGCATTTCCGAGAATGACCGAAATCGGTGTGTTCAGATTGTGGGCAATACCTGTGGCCAGCTGGCCGATCGAGGCCAGTTTATGCTCGTGCATAATCTTCAGCTGTAGATCTTTTTCTTTATTCTGATACTCTTTGCGCTCGGTGATATCCAGAATCAGTCCCTGAATCGCCAGCTTACCTTCGTAAAGAATTCCGCTTTCCCACACTTCCAGTTCCACTTCCTTGTCGTTCCGCGTTTTGCCGGTTGCCGTGTAGTGTAAATAATTCGTATCGGTGTTTTCCAGCTTATCATCAATCGCTGAAACCCGGCCCCTGTCGCTCTCCAGAAGCAGATCGGTAAACGATTCCTGATCGATTATATCATCCCTGGAGTAGCCGAAAATTTCGAAGAATTTCTGGTTGGCATAGCGAATTTTGGAATCCTGCGAAATAAACACACCGACAAGAGATTGTTCGATGACGTTTTTGAATTTGCTCTCGGATTCCTGCAGTTTGCGTACTTTATCAATGACAAGTTTTTCCAGGTCTTCACGGTATTTCTTATTACGCTCGAAAAGCAACTCCGATTCGACCTCGCTTTCAAACTGCTTTACAGCGGAGTGGATAACCGTGATCAGACGGGATTTGTCAATAGGCTTTGTTAAATAATCGAAAGCATTGTTTTTAACTGCCTGCTGGGCCGTATCGATATCGGGGTAGCCGGTCAGTAAAATAACGGGCTGGTTGAATTTTTTCTCCCGCATTTCCTTTATCAGGTCAACCCCGCTTTTGCGCGGCATCATTATATCCGATATAACAGAGTGGAAAACTTTTCCCGAGAGTAATTTGAGCGCTGCATCGGCATCACCCACCGCTTCGACTTCATAGCCTTCGTCTTCCAGAAGCCTGCGCAATGTTATCTGGATCGTTTCTTCATCGTCTACTACGAGTAATCGGTACAAATAATCACTCCCTGTCAAACAAACGCTTAATGCCTTCGGCGAACATTTCTATAAATGCAAAGCCGACCAGCGTAAACAGTGCAAGAAAATAGAATAATTTTACCAGTTCGTCAACATATTTAAAATCAAAGCTCGGCAAAATTATGATAAGTGTGAAACTTACCCCAACTACCCAAGATAATAATTTCAGGAATTTCTTGAACCGCATTTCACCAATTTCAGACACCGGCGGTACTTGCGATTTCTTTGATTTTATTTCTCGAACCGATTTTTTCTTTCTTGATTGTTTTGCCATCTTTCTCTCTTCTTTCAATAGGCAAGGGCCTGTCCGTTCTTTTTGGGATCGCTCCAGGCCGTCCATTCTTTATGTTTATTGTCCCATAATACAGCATGCGTATCTCCAAGCGCATCTGTTTTTTGCAGCTGATGCCCCATATTTCGGAGATTGTTCAAGACATCAACCGGAAATCCAAGCCGTTCATAGCGGATATAATCCGGTAACCATTGATGATGAAATTTCGGTGCTTCAACCGCTTCCCTTATATTCATTCCGTGATCAATCACATTGGAGAGGACCTGGGCCACCGTGGTAATAATCGTTGATCCGCCCGGGGAGCCGACGATCATGAACAGTGAGTCATTTCTGGTTACCATGGTGGGAGTCATTGAGCTCAGCATTCGTTTGCCGGCTTCGATGGCATTGGCCTCGTTACCGATCAGCCCGAACATATTCGCGTATCCCGGCTTGATGCTGAAATCATCCATTTCGTTATTCATCAGGATACCGGTTCCGGGAATAACGACACAGGACCCGAATGATCCGTTCAAGGTATAGGTATTGGAAACCGCCATTCCATTTTCATCGACGATTGAAAAATGCGTGGTTTCTACATGTTCGGGTATCTGTTTCAAACCTGCATGCACATTCTCGCTTTTACGGGCAAAATAGGGATCGATATTATAAAAGTTTTGTTTAGCGTATTCTTTCGAAATAAGTTCAGCTACCGGTACGGAAACAAAATCCGCGTCGCCCATGTATTCCGCACGGTCGGCATATGCCTGCCGTTCGGCCTCCACCCACAGATGGATCATCGCCGAACTGTTATGGCCCAGCCGGCCGATATCGGTATTCTCGAGCGTATTCAGAATCTCCGCCAGAACCAGCCCACCGGAACTGGGCGGCGGCATGGAGATGATTCCGTATCCGCGGTACTCAAACTCCAGCGGTTCCCGCCATTTCGCATTATAGTCCGCCAGATCTTCTTCTGTTATCAAACCGTTATTTTCAGCCATGGCTTCGGCGATCAGTTCCGCCGTTTTGCCTGAATAAAAACCATCCGTACCTTTGTCACGTATTCGTTTCAATGTTTCTGCCAGATCTTTCTGGACGAGTAAATCTCCTGCATGATATTTTTCACCGTTTTTTGTAAAAACCGCCTTTGTTGCCGGGAACAACAAAAATTTCTCATAGCGATATCCCAGGCTGTTTTCTTTATACCGGTTGATTTCAAATCCGTTCTCTGCTATTTCAATGGCAGGCTGCAGAAGTTTATTCCACGGAAGTTTTCCGAACCGCCGGTGCGCCTCATAGAGTCCCGCTACGGTGCCCGGAACACCGCTGGCAAGATAGCCGAGGGTGGAAGATGCTTCAATGACATTTTTGTTTTCATCAAGATACATATCACGATGAGCAGCCGCAGGAGCTTTTTCACGATAGTCGAGGGCGTAAAACTCATTGTTCCCGGTCCTCACGATCATGAACCCCCCACCACCGATATTGCCGGCCTGAGGATAAGTGACGGCAAGAGTGAACCCGACCGCAACCGCGGCATCAACTGCGTTACCGCCCTGTTTCAGTATATCCAGTCCGATTCGAGTGGCGATTATATCCGCACTGGCGACAGCACCGTGAGAACCATACACCGGCTTCTTCTGTGCCGCCGAAACCGGGAAAGTACTTAAAATGAGAATAATAATTGCGGAAAAGACTCCGTTCAATATCATTTTACTTCACTCCTAAAATCAATACCATATCTTTCTCCAGAGTATCGTCGGGAAATTCCACAATCCGTCCGATTTCCTCTCCTTCTGAATAAAAAAGAAAGGTTGCAACGCGTTCGATGTTTTTACCGGTTTCACTTCCACCTGGCGTTTTTTTCTGCCTGTCCACAGCAAAAAGACTAATATTTTCTTCCGGGATGAACCGTGTCATTTCAACTATTTTCAGAAAGGCCGGCACATCCCGGCGACTATCGCCGCACCAGGTGCCAAAGAATATTTCCACCCCGATATTCTTTTTATTATTTTTAAGAATCTTTATCGCTTCAGGGTCCGGGCTGTAGGCATCATAGACCTCCCGCCATTCCGGAAAATCGAAGAATAATTGTTCCTGATCAGTTTTTCCCAACAGCATCGGCTCGTCGTCGATCACTACTTTTCTTGAAATCATGTTCCGGCCGGAGCATGAAAATAGAATTGCCGTTAGAACGAGTACCAAAAATAATTTAGTTTTCACCGGTTACCTCCCGTTTCTTTATCGGAACACCCAACCGCCGGGCAATAATACCCTCCGAATTAATCGCAAGATATCGTATTACCTGTGTTGAATCGCCCAGCGCCCCGATCTTTTTTCCTCCGAATTCAAATTCCACACCGTCAGCCCGGCCGATGAGAAACTCAAACAGGCTGTCTGCGGAAAATTCTATCTCGTTGCCTCTCAGCAGCATATACTCCGATGTATCTTTGCGATCGGTAACCAGCCGCAACCACGTTCGTTTCAGTCCGATTACATTGAGCCTCAGTTTATGAACAACCGGAGTTTCGATTCGGGCGATTTCTTTCTCCGGTACAGTGTAAATGGATGTATCGGGAATCAGTTCCTGCAGTTTTATTTCTTCCACAGGTTGCATGGAAGGTTCATCAACCATCTGCGTAAAATTTATCAGTAACCAGATCAGAATAACGGCGGCAATTATCGGGAGGAAAACCAGAAGATTTTTATAATAATACTTTTTGCCGAGTTCCTCTTCCTCAGAAAAATCCTGTATAATCGTTGTTTTTTCGGTACGGTTTTCGGAACGATATTCAAGATAGGCATCGAAATACCGGTCGATTTCAACATTCAGCGCCCTGAGATAGGTTCGGAAAAACATCTTATCGTAAACCGAAGGAACATTCTCCAGGTCGCCTTTTTCGAGCGCCTGCAAATGTTCCAGTGAAATTCTGGTATCAGCGGCGATTTGTTCCAGTGTAATATTTTTTTCTTCGCGAAGTTTTTTTAGTTCACCAAAAAATGCAGGAATTTCCGTTTGCGGCGATTGATCTTCGGTTGTCATTTTAAATTAAAATCCTTTATTCGCATTTGAATAGTGGTTCTCCCGTGCCAGGTATTTTCTTCCATGACAAAAGCGGCATCTATTTTTTGATTTCGTTTCTGGAATTTATCCAGGTGTTCTCCAAAGTTAT